>CALFGU010000118.1 GCA_937877685.1 uncultured Prevotella sp. | reverse complement strand
GAAATCAAGAGAGGTAATGTCAAATTAGTTATATGTCCTGCTGGGAACCACAAGTTTCACATGAAAATATCTATGCCATTTGATCAAGTTAGAGACAAGATGGGGAAGATTATCCCTGCACTTGAAACAATTATAAGGCAAGGAGACGATCATAAAACTCTAATGGAGATATACAGTTATGATTATCCTTTAATCCATTAATACTATGCCGAATATAAATATAAACATCACAGAATTGCATGGCATACTTGAAATTATGCCTTCTGATCAAAATATATTGCTTATCGGTAATCATGGTATCGGCAAATCAGAAGTGCTCACCAGCTATTATTCTTCAAAAGGAATGAAGGTGGTGACACTATTCCTTGGTCAGATGAGTGACCCCGGCGATTTGTTGGGACTTCCCACCAAGGATGAAACCACGGGAAAGACCACCTTCATGCCTCCATATTGGTTTCCTGTGGACGGACAACCCGTAGTGTTGTTCCTTGATGAGTTGAACCGTGCACGCCCCGAAATCTTGCAAACAGTGATGGACCTTGTGCTCAACCGCAAACTTGCCGGACGTCCCTTGCCTGAGGGGAGTCGCATTATCTCGGCATGTAACGATGGTGATGAGTATCAGCTTACCGACCTCGATCCTGCACTGGTGTCGCGCTTTAATATCTATACCTTCCGTCCTACGGTAGAGGAATGGTTGTTGTGGGCAACACGCAAGGGATTGGACGAGCGCGTCATCGCCTTCATTCAAGCAAACCCCGAATTGCTCGACCGTAGTGGCGACACCAAGGAGGAACAGGGCCTTGAGAAAGATCCCGACCGTCGTGCCTGGGAAAAGGTAGCCCGCGTGATGGAGAACATCTCCGACCCGAAACAGGTGCACCAAAAGATTGTGGCAGGCATCGTGGGGGTGCAAGCGGCGGCAAGATTGTTCCTCTCTCTTCAGAAGGGACTCCTCAAACCACAGGAACTGCTTGCCGACTTCAAGAGCGCCAAGCAACAGTTGGATAAATATCAGTTGCACCAGTTGTCATTGGTAAACGACACGCTCTGCCGATTCTTTGAAACCGAGCAACTTGAAACAATGGAGCGCACACTGGTGCGTGAAAACCTCAAGGCCTATCACGACTATTTGGCCAAGAATCATCGCGAAGCCTATGCTCACTTTGTTTCGCTCATTGACGGCACGGGTTATAAGCGCATGCTCCAGTTTATCAACAAGGAACTGCCCAAGACCTACAAACAGATTATTGAGTTCATCCAGTCGCTATGAGTGCTTTAGAACGCATACAACAGGAGGTGGAGCAGTGGTTCTTGACCGAACCGTTGCTCTTCACCGTCTATTGTTCGCACCGGTTGACCATCAATCCCAACATGCAGTGCGCCCTGCGTTCGGGGCAAGGACGCATCGAATACAATCCACCATTGGTTGACCAGTTGAGCAATACGCAACTCAAGGCAATGCTCACCGTGGAGATGGTTCGCATCCTGCTGAAACACCCTTATTCGCGCCAACCATCAGGGTGTTCCGGCATTGCGCTGAAGATGGCGAGCGATATGGTCATTTCGCCTGCTTACAATATGGCATGGGCAGGACTTGCGCATCCCCAGGACTTTGGATTACCCGTGGGACAACACTTTGAGTGGTATGCCCACCAATTGAGTTTGATGGACATCCCCCATGAGGCGATAACGTCCGAAGAGCGTGATGGCGAGCAGACGGATACGGGCAATACGGAGGATTCTGGTCAAGACGAGAACGCGTCCGCTGACGGTCAGGACTCCGAACAGACTGCAATCAATGATGCAAGCAGTCAAGAGGGTGATGACGCTTCGCATGACTACACTTCGTTGTGGGAAGAAGATGTCTTCATGAACCAGGAACTTACGAGCATCATCAACGGCACCACACATTGGGGATGTCTGCCTGGAAGCATGGTAGAACTCATCCAAAAAGCAACTGAAGGCAAGATAGACTATCGCAACGCCCTGCGCGCCTTCCGCGCATCTATCCTCTCGCAGAAGCGCCACCTCACCCGCATGCGCCCCAGTCGCCGTTTTGGTTTCGAGCAAATGGGCAGTCGTTATGAATTTACCACACGTCTGCTGGTCGCCATCGACACCAGCGGTTCGGTGGGTTCAAACGGCTTGGCGCGCTACTTCCGCATCCTCACCACCTTCTTTAAATATGGCATTCAGGAGATTGACGTGCTGATGTTTGACACCATGGTGCAAGGCAAACTGATGACGCTGACAGAGGCGAAGAAGAATAAGCAAACATTTGAGGTAAAGGGACGTGGTGGTACCAACTTCCAAGTGCCCGTTGACTATGTGACAGCACATCCTGATTACGATGGTCTCATCATCCTGACCGACGGCGAAGCCCCTGTGCCGAAGGTTCCCCCCTTGCTGCGCGCCAAGATACTTTGGGTGATAGACAATGCCGAGAACTTCTACAAACGTCATTGCGAAGCCTTTCGCAAGACAGGGCGCGTGTGCTGGATGGAACTTTAATACAACTCCGTTGTGAAATAAAAAGTTACCCCAATCTTTGAATATTTCTTCTAAAGTGACTATATTAGCAGGGTGAAATGAAAATCGAAAATTAAGATAAAAATAAATTTTTACAGAACCATTTTAATATTAGCATTATGAAAGATTCAGCAAAGTATTTAAAGCAGTATGCA
>CALFGU010000117.1 GCA_937877685.1 uncultured Prevotella sp. | reverse complement strand
TGTTGCAGTATTTGGATTAAAATAATATATACACCCTTCTGTGGGATCCCATCCATTTAAAGCATCTTGTGCTGCTTTTAGTACTGTTGAACCTTCTGTTATCGGTTCATTTATTTGACCATCTGAAACAGCAGTAAATGCTCCTGGCTGGTAAATTACTCCAGCTATTGTATTTGGAAAATCACTATGTTTTACCCTGTTCATTATAACCGCCCCTACTGCAACTTGTCCTTCATAGCTTTCCCCTCTCGCTTCTCCATTTATTGCTCTAGCCATAAGTTGCAAATTAGAATTATAGCTATTACTTGCTGCTAACACTTCATTTTTTTCTGTTTTTGTTGAAAAACATATTAAACAGAAAGAAAATATTATTATTATAAAAATATAATATATAGTTTTCACGTTTCCTCCAATAATTTTTTATAGATTACAATTTATTTTTATTCTTTTTTAAGTATAGTTTACATTCTTTTTAAAAAATTATACTAACATTTAATTATTCCGGCATAGCAGGAAGTTCCCATCCTTCACGATAGTTGTGCTTAATCAATTCAGCAGCAAACTGGCGTGCGTTAACCGGTTCTGTAAAGGTCTTTTCGAATGTAGGGTGACCATCCTTGATGCTGAAACCATCCTTGATGACACTACGTACAGTAGCATCAGCTGGGATATTGGTGAATTCCATCTTTTCACCGTCCCATTCCAAAATTTGGTTCAAGCCCTGCAAGCGGACAGCAACCACACCCATTACTACCATTTCATTGAATGGACCTGCTTCTGCAAAGTCAGATGCTGAAGGCACACGTGTTGCAGGATCTTCCTTACAAGCACGTACCCAGTCTTGTTGGTGAGACAAAGTCACTTCACGGCACATGTTAGGCACTTCAGGATTACGTCCTGATACCAAATATGGTTTCTGACCGTAGCAACTTCCGCCACATCTACCTCTACAATCTCAACGGTCAACTCATGCGCCAAGTGACCAGTGGCAATTTCGACGTCACTGCCTTCTACGGTTACAACCCTACCACAGGCAAGTGTTACTACGCTTCATGCCAAGAAAGTCCCTTGCGCCGCGCCGTTTATGCTACAGATAAGAAGGGAAAGACCACAAAGCTCTCCACCGCTGTAGGCACCAATGCGGCAACGTTCTCTAAGAATTTCAAGTACTTCATGAACGTATATTCCGCAGCAGGCGTTCCTCCCGTCACTACCCTCTACGATGAATCGGGCAAGAAGCTCACCACTCTCGTCGACAATGCCGACCTCCGCCAAAAGGTCAATGCCTTGAGCGGAAAGGTGGAATTCTTCACCTTCACAACGGCCGACGGCGTAAACCTCAATGGTTGGATGGTCAAACCCCGTGATTTCGACGCTTCAAAGAAATACCCCGTCATAATGTATCAGTATTCAGGACCGGGTTCTCAGGAAGTCACCGACTCTTGGAATCAAGGCATGTACGGCGGAGCACTCTACGAAAGTTACATGGCGCAACAGGGTTTCATCTTCGTGTGTGTTGACGGTCGAGGCACAGGCGCTCGCGGTTCAGAATTTGAGAAATGCACCTACCTTCGCCTTGGCGAACTCGAATCTCACGACCAAGTTGAAACCGCCATTTACCTGGGTTCGCTCCCCTATGTCGACGCTCAAAACATCGCCATTTGGGGATGGAGTTTCGGAGGATTCAACACCCTCATGGCCATGTCCGAAGGTCGCCCCGTCTTCAAGGCAGGTGTAGCCGTTGCCGCACCCTCCAACTGGAAATATTACGACACCGTTTATACCGAACGTTACATGCGCACGCCCGCTGAAAATGCCGAAGGCTATGCCATCAACCCCATCCAGCGCGCAGCCAACCTCCACGGCAACCTCCTCCTCATTCACGGCACGGCTGATGACAACGTCCACTACCGCAACTGCACTGAAGTGGCTGAAGCTTACGTGCAAAACGGCAAGCAGTTTGACATGCAGATTTACACCAACCGCAACCACTTCATCAATGGCGGACAAACACGTTACCATCTCTTCACACGCATTTCAAACTTCTTCGTAGAACAGCTGAAGTAACAGTATGTTATAACTTTTAACGTTTAGGGTTTAACGTTTAACGGACTTCTATCTAAAATCATAAGATGCACTATTAATCATTAAACCCTAAACGCTAAACTCTTAAACGTTAAACCTTAAACGTTAAACCTTAAACGTTAACCGTTCCCCATGAAATACCTCATAGTCTCCGACATCCACGGTTCCGAAGCCGCCCTTGACAAGGTCATCGCCTACTTCCACCGTGAGCAATGCGACATGCTCCTCCTCCTTGGCGACCTTCTCAACTTCGGCCCCCGTAATTCTATACCCGAGGGGCACAATCCTCAGAGCGTTGCGGAAAAACTCAATGCTCTGGCAAACCGCATCATCGCCATCCGAGGAAATTGCGATAGCGAGGTCGACCAAATGCTCCTCCACTTCCCCATCATGGCAGACTATGCCATCGTAGTGGATGAAGGCAAGCGCCTATTGCTCACTCACGGACACAAGTACAATCCTGAGAACACAGCACACCTCCACTTCGACGCCCTCTTCTACGGTCACACCCACGTGAAGGAACTCTACAAGTCGCCCGCAGGTAAAATCATCTGCAACGTCGGTTCCGTCACTTTCCCCAAAGCTGGCAACCCTCCCTCCTTCGCTGTTTATGAAGGCGGGAAAATTAAATTGGTCAAAGCGTAGGAAACACAAAACTCCCTAGAAACTAAAGTAAAGTGAACCCCAAAAGTTTTTTATCTTGCTTTTGGGGTTCACTTTACTTTTTTCGGTGATTTATCAGAAAGAATCACTTAAAAATTATTGCTGTCCGGTAAACGCTTCTAACTCTATGTACATAAAGTTGTTTGAATGGTATAAACCCCACAGTTTGCATTATTCCCCTGAAAGGGGATAAAGCCATTAGTCCAGGGCAACGCCCTGGGCCGGGTGCTTAATGGTCTTTCAGGTCGTTACTTCTCAAAAACTTTACCGGACAGCAATACTTAAAAATAAAAAGTGTGTTTTAAAACACACTTTTGGGAGTAATATAAATGGACGTTACCTAATATTACCAGTTCTTGATTAGAATTATAGTTGTTGTGATAAATGAGAGTAGCGAGAGCCATGTTGAGATTTGTCGGATGCTATTACCATTGTTAGTTGACTGGTTGCTCTTGACTTCATTGGGCTGTACATAGACCACATCATTTTGCTTGAGGTAATAAACGGGTGATGCCATAACGCTCTTTGAGCGGAGGTCAACGTGATAGTTAGTTACTTGACCGTTTTCGGTTCGCATCACAAGGACATTGCTACGGTCGCCCTGAATGGTGAGGTCGCCCGCCATGCCGATGACTTCAAGGAGAGTGACGTTGTCACGATTGAGGAGAAAGCGGTTGGGGGTCTTAACTTCGCCAAGCACGGTGACGTAATGATTTACGGGGTTGATGGTGACGATGGCGTCGTTAAGCAGGCCTGCGCGCAATTTTTCCTGAATCGTTGCGGTGAGCTCGGCACGCGTCTTGCCCTCAGCCTTGACTTGCCCAATACCTGGGAGGTCGATCATGCCGTTGGGCTCAACCGTATAATATGACATTTGGTTGGAGTAATTTTGCCCAGTGATTGACCCTGCCTGCATGGTGACGATAGGGAGATTGAAACTCACGGCGGCGTCGGGGGTGAGACTGCTTGTGACGACGATGGTCATGCGGTCGCCAGGTTGGAAGGTGAGATAGTCAACACTTTGTGTGGCGATGACCTCTGTTGCTGAAAGGTCTTGGAAATAAACTACCTTTTCCTTCGTGTTACATGATGCAAACACGAGTGTGGCGATGGCGAGAAGAAGGGGTATCTTTTTCATTTCGTTGATATTTTTTATCTTTAAGCGGATTAAAAAACTGTAATATGTTGCAAAATTAATTATAATATTTCACATACGTTGGGTTTGCAGTGAGATATTTGATGGGAACGATTAACGGTGAACGGTTAAAGTGAAAGGTGAACGAGGAAAGATTAACGATTAACGTTTTAACGAAGAGGCTGGCGCAATGCTGTCACTCCGCATAGTCTTTAAACGTTAAACGTTAAACTTTCACGTTCACCTTTCACCGTTAATACGTTACTTTCTCATTTCCTCAATGAGCGTTTTCATGCCTTTTATCTTTTCGTTTTTGATGCGCTGAAGGACGGGTGTGACGACGCTTCGGTTTACGGCAACGTAGGCATAATTGGGTGCGACGTCGATGCGACCGATGTCTGAGGCAAGGGCGCCTCCCTTTTTGCAAAGAAAACCAACGATGTCCATTTTTGAGAGTTTATCACGCTTGCCTCGACCGATGTAAAGGGTTGTCCATGATGAGAGTGTGGGCGCAATGGGAACTGCGTCAACATCAAGCGGAGTAAAGGCAGAGGGATAAAATGGTGGCAGGGTTTCTTCAGGACCGAGGATGAGATGAATGCTACCGCTAGATGTCCAACGAGCAGTTCGACCTGAACGATGCGTGAGCGTTTCTTCATCGGAGGGAAGATGGTAATGAATAACTGCTCCAACTTCGGGAATATCAAGTCCGCGAGCTGCTAAATCTGTAGCAATCAAAATATTGGTACTTCCTGCTCGAAACTTATACAAGGACCTCTCTCGGGTCTCTTGCTCCATTCCTCCATGATAACACGAGAGATGGAAATTAAGATTGTGTAGATGTGAGTAGATGCGATCGGCGCTTTCACGATGTGCCACAAAAACAATGGTGGGCACCCCCTTAAGATGAGAGAGCAGGCGGGAAAGCGTGTTTAATTTGTCTTTCTCGGGAGAGGGTGTGACATGCCATGTGACGGAGTTTTTCGGACCTTCGTCAGAGGTGGAGGTGATAAAATTAAGCGTTTGAGCGCTTCGCCATCTTTTGAAGAGGAAGGAATCGTCGGTTTGTTCGTCACGAAGCTCTGTTGCGGAAGTAAAGACAACCTGCTTGATAAACTTTAATTGCTTCATGATGGCCTCCATCTCAACCATAAAACCGAGTTCGAGGCATTTGTCAAACTCGTCAATAATGAGCGTTGTGACAAGACCACCGATAATGTTTTCCTTCATCAAATGGTCATTAAGACGTCCTGGGGTGGTAAACACAACATGAGGTTTAACGGCATTCAGTTTGCGATGCTCCTCCATTGTGGGGCGTCCACCATGGAGCGCTAACGAACGAAAGGAAGTCCTCATGCGTTTGAACACGTCGTCAGTCTGCTGTGCTAGTTCGCGAGAAGGGACAATGACAAGAATCTGTAAATTATCTTTTGTTGATGTTGCTTCTAACTTAGTTATTATAGGCAGTAGAAATGCCATTGTTTTACCGCTACCCGTAGGCGAAAGCAGCACAGTGTCTTTACCCTTTAACACCTCTTCATACATACTTTTCTGCATGTGAGTTAATTCGGTAAAGCCCATTCGTTGTAGAATCTCTTGATGACGCATAGTTATAAAAGGTTAAAGGTAAAAAATGAAATGGGAAAGAGGTAAGGGGATATCTTAAAGAGTTTTTGTAATATAACTAAGAATTTTTACAATCTTAGATTCTTTAAACACAGTACATAATTAAATTTGAAGAATAATTCATCAGTACGGCAGTTATACTCAGTTCTTAATTCTCTGCACCCAATCTATTTATAGAATAAGAGACAAGTTGATGAAGTATTACTCCACACCAACTTGTCATCTTCTTTAAATTATCTGTTTTCAAGAGGAACGTAACTCATTTCGTCAACCACACAGCGATAAGCAGGACGAATGATTCGTTTGCCTTCGAAGTTTAATTCTTCATTGCGGTGTGCACACCAACCAACAATACGAGCCATAGCGAAGAGTGGCGTATAAATTTCTTGAGGAATGCCAATCATGTCATAAACAAATCCTGAGTAGAGGTCAATATTTGCACATAACTTTTTCTTATCCCCACGAACCTCGTAGAATGTTTCAATGGCCAAGCGCTCAAGGCGTTCGAGGAAAGCAAATTCGCGATCACGTCCCTTTTCATGTGCTAACTCACGCGCCATTTCTTTAAGCAAAAGTGCACGGGGGTCGGACAGCGTATATACAGCATGACCGATTCCGTAAATAAGCCCTGCACGGTCATAAACTTCCTTGCGAAGGAGGCGGGTGAGATAACGCTTGATTTCTAATTCATCTTCCCAATTACAGATATTCTTCTTCAAGTGTTCAACCATATCGGTTACCTTAATGTTGGCACCACCATGCTTGGGACCTTTCAAAGAACCAATCCCTGCTGCTATTGATGAATACGTATCCGTTCCTGTTGAAGAAGTTACACGAACCGTAAACGTTGAGTTATTACCCCCTCCATGCTCAGCATGAAGTATGAGCAAAAGGTCAAGCGTACGTGCTTCAAGATTGGTGAAACCTTTACCCTTAAGCATGTAAAGGAAGTTTTCGGCTATAGAGTAATTGGCTTGAGCATGACGAATGTGAAGCGAACGCCCCAAGGACTTATGGCGCAACATATTGTAGGCATAAGCGATGATTGTTGGGAACTTCGACACAAGTTCAACACTCTGACGCATCAAGTTGTCACGCGAAGTGTCATCGGGAGTGGTATCGAAAGTATACAATTCCAAGACACTGCGTGAAAGGATGTTCATGATGTTGTTGCCTTCCAACTCAATGATGTGTAAGATGGTCTTTTGCTCCAAGGGCATGTTATCAATCAATAATGCTCGGAAGTCATGAAGTTCCTCAGGGTCGGGCAACTTTCCTGAAAGAAGGAGATAGGCAATTTCTTCAAAACCAAAACGCTTCTCATTCATGATTGCATGAGCAAGGTCCTGGATTTCATAACCTCTGTAATATAATTGACCGTCAATGGGTTTCAATCCGTCAGTTGTACGTTCATAACCAACAACATTACCAATATTCGTGAGTCCCACTAACACCCCAGTCCCATCTTCATTACGCAACCCACGCTTTACGTCAAGTTTCTGAAATAAGTCAGCATCAATTTTGATGCAACTCTTCATCTCGTCAGAGAGTTTGTAAACAATATATTCTTTCTTCTTCATGT
This sequence comes from uncultured Prevotella sp., assembly GCA_937877685.1. Classification (GTDB taxonomy): domain Bacteria; phylum Bacteroidota; class Bacteroidia; order Bacteroidales; family Bacteroidaceae; genus Alloprevotella. Next base: position 75,925 of record CALFGU010000117.1, on the reverse strand, counting down.
TTAGTCAATAGTTTAATAATAGTGTGTTGTAGATTGAAAATTAAGTTTGTGTGAATAGAGAGAAAAGGTTCAACTAATCACACACTTAATTTGATTGAATAAATGCCACAAGTTTTTCAGCAAATTCACTTGTACCCAACGGTTTACCATTTATCATAAAGCGAGCCAAGTCGTTAGTGGCATAACCATTTTCAAATGATGTCTCAAGCGCTTTGTAAATGCAATCAGCCGCTTCTTTCCAACCTATAAACTCAAGCATCATGACAGCAGACAATATGATGGAACAAGGATTGGCAATGTTTTTACCTGCAATGTCAGGCGCTGTGCCGTGAGTGGCTTCAAAAATTGCAGTCTTCGTGACGTAATTAATATTTGCTCCAGGAGCAATACCTATGCCTCCAACTTGTGCAGCAAGCATATCGCTCACATAGTCCCCATTGAGATTGAGCGTTGCAATCACACTATAAGCTTCAGGTTTTAACAACGCATTTTGAAGAAAGGCATCGGCAATACAATCATTGATAGTCAGTCTGCCACTCTTAATTGCGTCTCCAAATTCACGCTCTGCGAGTTCGTATCCCCATTTTTTGAAACCACCTTCGGTAAATTTCATGATGTTACCCTTATGAACAAGAGTCACTGAAGGAAGGTTGTTTTCAAGAGCGTATAAACATGCCGAACGTACAAGGCGCTCTGTACCTTCTTGCGATACAGGTTTGATACCAAAAGCGGAAGTTTCAGGAAAGCGCACTTTACTCACCCCCATTTCTTCGTTCAGGAACTTATACACCTTTTGTGCTTCAGGCGTACCAGCCGCCCACTCTATGCCTGCATAAATATCTTCCGTATTTTCACGGAAAACAACCATATTTACACGTTCAGGATGCTTTACGGGAGAATCTACTCCCTTAAACCATCTCATAGGGCGCTGACAAACATATAGGTCAAGAGTTTGACGAAGGGCAACATTTAATGAGCGCATACCTCCACCGACAGGAGTTGTGAGCGGTCCCTTAATTCCGATTTTATAGTTTTTGAATGTCTCGAGTGTTTCTTCAGGAAGGTAATTACCAACGGCATTATATGCCTTTTCGCCAGCAAGAACTTCTTTCCAGTCAATGGATTTCTCGCCTTGATAACATTTTTCAACGGCGGCATTTACAACCTTTAGCATTGCAGGAGTAATTTCTGCTCCTACGCCGTCGCCTACAATATAGGGTATGGTTATTGTTTGCATAATGTCTATTTATATAACAGAACAACGTCTTGAAAAGAATCTCTAAACTGAAACACAGATATCTATCTACTCTTTTCTTCTAACCTTGTTCCTGGTTTATCGAAATTTACTTCCTTGAAACATTTAATGCTGCCCCTGCCTTAAACCATTCAATTTGTTGATGGTTATACGTGTGAATCACTTCAATATTTTCAGCAGTACCATCAGCATGGGTCAAAGTCACGGTCAATGTATTGTCAGGTTGAATCATTGAAACGTTAATGCTTAAGCGGTCGCTTTCTTGAATCTTGTCATAATCAGTAGGATTCTTAAAGGTAAGCGCCAATACCCCTTGCTTCTTCAAGTTTGTTTCATGTATGCGTGCAAAACTCTTTGCTATAATTGCACGTATGCCTAAGAATCGAGGTTCCATTGCAGCATGTTCACGACTGCTACCTTCACCATAATTTTCTTCAGCCACAACAATACAACCTCCATTTGCTTTGTAGTCTAACGCTGCTTTATGAACGGTAGTTGTTGCTTGACTATGTTGATTCTTCACAGCATTTGTTTCACCCGTAAAAGCATTCACAGCGCCCATCAAGCAGTTTTCAGAAATGTTTTCAAGGTGTCCACGATAACGTAACCAAGGTCCAGCCATTGATATATGGTCCGTTGTACATTTACCTTTCGTTTTAATCAACAAGGGGAGCTTTACGAAATCCTGTCCATCCCAAGCACCGAAACGTTCAAGGCGTTGCAAACGTTTACTTTCAGGGTTAATATAAGGTTCTTCTGCACCATCTTGTGGAGCGACGTAACCTTTGTCACATGTGGCAAAACCTAATGTAGGCAATTCATCGCCTTGAGGTACTGAAAACTTAAATTCATCAATAGTATCAGTTAATGGATTAAAGGTTAACTTACCAGCGAATGTAAGTGCAACAGCCATTTCAGGAGATACGATAAAGGCATGCGTATTGGGATTTCCGTCGGCACGTTTCGCAAAGTTACGATTGAAGGTTGTAACTATAGAATTACGCTTCGTGGGGTCAGAAGTTTTACGTTTCCACTGTCCGATACAAGGTCCACAAGCATTGGTCATTTCAATTGCACCAGCATCTCGAAGTGTCTGCAATAATCCATCGCGTTCAGCTGTTGCGCGAATCAATTCTGAACCTGGATTAATAATGAGTTGTGCCTGAGGTTTCAATCCTGCATCAAGTGCTTGTTTTGCAACAGATGCTGCACGCATCAAGTCTTCATAAGAAGAATTTGTACACGATCCAATGAGTGCCACTTCCACCTTTTCAGGATAATCTTTCTCAGCGACATAAGTCTTCATTTCATTCACAGAAGTGGCTGCATCAGGAGTAAAGGGACCATTGATATATGGCACTAATTCTGAAAGATTGATTTCAATCAGTTCATCATAATAGGTTTCAGGATTCGCTAACACTTCTGGGTCAGCACAAAGGTCTGTAGCAACACTATCTGCCAATTCTGCAACTTCAGCACGACATGTACCTCTTAAGTATACAGACATACGTTCATCGTAGGGGAAAATACTTGTTGTTGCCCCAACTTCAGCGCCCATATTGCATATTGTTGCCTTACCCGTACATGAAAGAGTTTTTGTGCCTTCACCAAAGTACTCAATAATAGCGTTTGTTCCGCCCTTAACAGTTAAAATACCAGCAAGTTTTAAGATAACATCCTTTGGCGCTGCCCATGAATGAAGACTTCCTGTTAAGCGCACACCAATACGACGCGGAATGCGCAATTCCCATTCCATTCCTGTAAGTACGTCAACGGCATCAGCGCCACCCACACCAATCGCAATCATGCCAAGACCACCAGCATTAGGTGTGTGAGAGTCTGTTCCAACCATCATACCACCAGGGAAAGCATAGTTTTCCAACACAACTTGATGGATAATACCTGCGCCAGGTGCCCAAAATCCCATGCCATAACGAGCTGCCGCACCTTTTAAAAAATCATATACTTCAGCATTTTCGTTGATTGCACAAGGTAAATCCACCTTACTACCTTCACATGCACATATCAAATGGTCGCAATGTATTGTAGCAGGCACGGCAGACTTGTCCATACCCGCATTCATAAACTGAAGCAACGCCATCTGCGCCGTAGCGTCTTGCATTGCTACACGGTCGGGGCGGAAGTTTGCATAAGTTGTTTCTAATGAATCATTGGGATTATAAAGATGGGCATACAAAACCTTTTCAGATAAAGTTAAAGGACGTCCAACCTTTTCACGTATAGTGGCAACACGTTTACTAAATGTAGCATAATGGTTGCGTATAAAATCAATATCAAAAATCATAGTTAAGTTAGTAGTTTTTGGATTACAATTAATTTTTATAGGGCAATAGTGACATTTTATCACTGAGCAAGCGCAAAGATAAAACAAAATCAATAAAAACAACACCTTTTACTTACATAAATTCACAACAAACATATCTTTTCGACTCAAAAGAAAAGTAATTCAAGTAAATTAGAGTTTGTTTCAAGTCTGTTAAACATCTTCATTATATAAATATTGTGTGCATTGTTTCACTCTATTTTACACATTCAAAACAATATTTAATTCCCCTTTTTCATTTAATCTTGGACAAGAATCATTAAATCTATTTTAGGCAGAATTATGTTTTAAATAGTTTTTCTTAAGTTAGACTTAATTCTGTTAATATTAGGATTAATTTACAGCATACTTCTAACACATATTGACTTATTATTTATATAACAACATCTATTCCTGTATTATTCCGAACATTATCAAACCCAAATATAGATTACAAAAGTGTGACTAGAAAACCAATTAAAACTAAATTTATAAGCAAGTAATATCGTGAAGTTCAATATTATATTATTGGTTTTTTGTTCATAATATTATTATTCAAAAAAAAATTGTACATTTGCAGAGTGTAGTGCTTCTTTCTTTAAGATATGCTACACAAAAAACACAAGATTCTATACACATTAAATTTTTCAAAATATGGAAAACAAGGAACTTATTCAAAATTGTGAGCAAGTGGCTCAAGTGTGGGCAACATCTCCTTACTTTGACGCAGAAACTCAGGCAGAAGTTAAGGCAATGTTGGAAAGCGAAGACAAGACTCCGCTTATTGATGCCTTTTATCAAAATCTTGAATTCGGTACGGGCGGTTTGCGTGGCACAATGGGTGTTGGTACTAACCGCATGAATAAGTACATCGTGGGTATGGCTACTCAGGGTTTTGCAAACTACATCAACAAGGCATTCCCCGAAGGTGGACAGAGCGTAGTAGTTGGGCACGACTGCCGTAACAACGGACGCATGTTTGCTGAAAGTGTTGCCGCAATCTTCAGTGCTAACGGCATTAAGGCTTATTTGTTTGAAAGCCTCCGTCCCACTCCCGAAATCAGTTTTGCTATCCGTCAGTTGGGTGCTGTGGCTGGTGTTAACGTAACAGCATCTCACAATCCCAAGGAATATAATGGTTACAAGGCTTATTGGGCTGATGGTGCTCAGGTGTTGGCGCCTCACGATAAGGGTATCATTGACGAAGTAAATAAGGTAAAGATTGAGGATGTGAAGTTCGAAGCCAACTGGGATTTGATTCAGATTATCGGTGGTGAAATGGACTTCGACTACATGACTGCCGTTAAGGAAGCTATGATTGACCAAGACGTCATCTTGCGCCAAAAGGATTTGAACATCGTTTACAGTGCAATGCACGGAACAGGTCGTGTTATCGTACCCCTTTGCTTGCGTTCATGGGGATTCCAGAATATCAACGTTGTTCCCGAACAAATGATTGTTGACGGTGACTTCCCCACCGTTGTCAGTCCCAACCCCGAAAATGCGGAAGCAATGACGCTCGGTATGAACCTCGGTACAAAGTTGAACGCTGACCTCGTTGTGGCTACAGACCCCGATGCCGACCGTTTGGCGATTGTTTGTCGCAATCCTCAGGGAGAATGGCAGATTATCAATGGTAATCAGACTGCAATGATGTTTGTTTACTACATCATCAAGAATAAGATTGCGCTCGGTCAGTTGAAGGACAGCGACTTCCTTGTGAAGACAATTGTTACCACAGAAGTTATTGCTGAAATGGCGAAGAAGAACAACGTTGAGCTTCGCGATTGTTATACTGGCTTTAAATGGATTGCACGTGAAATTGCTATTTCAGAAGGCAAGCAGAAGTACATTGGTGGTGGTGAAGAAAGTTTCGGTTTCTTGCCTTACGACAAGGTGCGTGACAAGGACGCTCCTGCCAGCATCTGCTTGATTTGCGAAATCGCAGCATGGGCAAAAGACCAAGGCAAGACGCTCTATGACTTATTGATGGACATCTATAAGGAATATGGTTTCAGTTTCGAACACACTATTAATGTAACTAAGCCTGGTAAGTCTGGTGCAGACGAAATCAAACAAATGATGGCAGATTTCCGTGGTGAGAAAGCTCCTAAGACAATTGCTGGAAGTCCTGTTGTATTAACGAAGGATTATCAAAGTCTCGTTGCAAAGGATAACTTAGGCAACGAAACAAAGTTGGACTTCCCCGCTACAAGCAACGTTTTGCAGTTCTTCTGCGAGGACGGAACGAAGATTAGCGTACGTCCTTCAGGTACCGAACCCAAGATTAAGTTCTATTGTGAAATCAAGGATAGCATGAAGTGCTCATGTGAATATCCCGCATTGATTGAAAAGGCTTTGGGCAAGGTGGAAGAAATCAAGAAGGACTTGGGTCTCTAATCAAGATTATTCCTAAAATGTAAAAAGGAGAAAGGAGAAACGTATAATGTGCGAAGAGTCGACATTGTATAATTCTCCTTTCTCATTTATTATTAATTATGCTTTATTTCGCTCTCTGTCATGGAGATTTACTCTTAACTACCGATAATGCAATTCCACATGACCTCTCTAACGTGGTTGACTTGCACCCTTGGCAACAGCAAATCAAATTTACCGCTCCATCAGGAATAGTTTGCGTTGCCGTAAAATTAGAATCCCCAGTATGTAAAGATGGGTATAAGATGATGGGACTTCGTGAGACTTTTGAAGTACTCGATAGTGAGTGTTATGCACTTGCAGGAAAGGCAAGAGAGTTGCTCTATTGGAACGACAATTCTCAGTTTTGCGGTATGTGTGGTTGCCCAATGAGATTTCACACTAATATTTCCAAGCGTTGCACGAATTGCGGAAAAGAAGTTTGGCCTGCATTGGCAACGGCAATCATTGTGGCAATTACGAGAGACGAAGAAATATTGCTCGTGCAAAGCAAAAACTTTAGAGGCGACTACATGGGACTCGTTGCCGGATTCGTTGAAACAGGCGAATCGCTTGAAGAGGCTGTCAAGCGTGAAACCCTTGAAGAAACGGGCATCTCTATTAAAAACATACAATATGCCGGAAGTCAAGCGTGGCCTTATCCTTCTGGTCTCATGATTGGTTACACTGCTGAATATGAAAGTGGTAATCTGCAGATTCAGCGCTCAGAACTAAACAAAGGCGGTTGGTATAGTTTGCGAAATCTCCCTGCCATACCTGGAAAAGTTAGTCTCGCGCGCCAACTAATCGACCTAGTCAAAAAATCTATCGTTGGTTAATTTTTTGCATACACTCCTCACAACATAAATATCTAAAATCTTCTTTAATCCACCTCATGTTTACATTACTCAAGTTTATCTGCCAATCTCCCCTGCTTCGCCCCACGAAAGCTGACTATGACGCATTGCGCAGTTTTATTAGAAAGTGCATCGAGGAAGGTGCACCCCTACATAATGCCTTTCAGCATAACCGCATCGAAATGGCACTACAAACCATCATGTTGGCACACGAGGCAATTGGATTAAAAGGACAGGAACTCAAAGCTTACTTGCTCCATTGCGTCATTGACACTAATAGTCAGCGCGAAGCAGCAAAAGGAATCTTTGGGGCAGAAGTGGGTGAAATTCTCGACCGCTTCAACGGCATCAGCACCCTACTCCTCCGTAGCGATAAGTTTAAGGAAGAAAACTTCAGAAACCTCTTCGTTCACCAAGCAGGAGATATGCGCATCGTGTTGATTCTCATTGCTGAGAGTGTCGTACTTATGCGTCATGCCAAGGACACAGAAAACCTTGATGCTCAACTTGCGCTTTCACGTGAAGCAGCTTATCTCTATGCACCATTAGCACATAAGTTAGGACTTTACCAACTGAAGCGAGAGTTGGAAGATCTCTCTTTAAAGTATATGGAGCGCGAGGCATACTATCACATAAAAGACAACTTGAATGCCACAAAGGAAAGTCGCGATGCATATATCGAAGCATTCATCAACCCAATCCGCCAACTCCTTGACGAAGAGGGATTGAAATATCACATTAAGGGGCGCACTAAATCCATCCACTCCATCTGGCAAAAGATGAAGAAGCAAGGATGTGGATTCCACGGAGTGTATGACCTCTTTGCTATACGCATCATCCTCGATGCCCCATTCGACAAGGAAAAGGAGCAATGTTGGAAAGTCTTCTCCCTTGTCACCGCCAAGTATGAAAGTAGTCTAAAGCGCCTTCGCGACTGGTTGACCGTGCCCAAAAGCAACGGATATGAAAGCTTGCACATCACCGTTAGAGGTCCGCAGGACAAATGGGTAGAAGTACAAATCCGCACCGAGCGCATGGACGAAATTGCTGAGCATGGTCTCGCAGCCCATTGGCGCTATAAGGGTGTTAAAGCATCGGGCAGTGGCATGGAGTCGTGGCTTGCAAACATCCGAACGGCACTTGAAACGGGCAATGACCAACTCCTAACCGATAACCTTGCCGTGAGTGGCAAGCAAGACGTCTATGTGTTCTCACCAAAAGGTGACCTCTACAAATTAGGTTCAGGAGCCACGGTCATAGACTTTGCCTACCACATCCATTCACGCGTTGGCGATCATTGTGTTGGCGGACGCATTGACGGAAAAGCAGTTCCCATTCGTCACCCTCTCGAAAGCGGAACCACCGTTGAGGTGCTCACCCAAAATTCACAAACCCCCAAGTTGGAGTGGATCACCTTTGCTGCTACTGCTCATGCTCGTGCAAAAATTAAAGCCAGTGTGCGCGATCTTCAAGTCAAAGAGACTGTCATGGCGCGCGAACTGCTTGAGCGCAAACTCAAAAACAAAAAACTCGATTGGGACGAAACCGTCATCAACATTCTCATCAAGAAATTAGGATTCAAGGAAGCAAGCGACTTCTATAAATCCCTCACCGACGGGCGCCGAGATGTTAATGAAGTCATAGAGCGCTACGTAGAAATAGCGAAACGTGAAGCTGGACAATTAGAACGTCAAGCCCCCCTACGTAGAGCAGAAGAATTCAACTTACAGCAAGACGTAGAAAACAAATATTCTGACACGGACTCAGATGTGCTTGTCATTGACCAAAACCTGAAAGGCATCGACTTCCAAATGGCACGTTGTTGCTCACCCGTATATGGCGATGAAGTTTTTGGATTCGTAAATTCAGGAGGTGGCATCAAGATTCACCGTACGAGTTGTCCCAACGCATCCGTCCTCAAAGAGCGCTTCCCTTATCGCATTGTTCGTGCACAATGGGCGGGAAAAGGTGGAGGGACCTACCCTATCACGCTCCGCGTAGTGGGACATGATGACCTAGGTATCGTCAACAACATCACGAGTATCATCTCAAAAGAACAACAAATCATGTTGCGCTCCATAAGTATAGACTCTACTGACGATGGTCTCTTCTCTGGCATCCTGACCGTCATGGTAAAGGATACATCAGTGCTTACACAACTCATCAAAAAACTACGCACCGTAAAAGGAATAAAGGCCGTAAGTCGTAGTTAAGACAAAATCAAAATTAAGTCTCAAAGAATAAAAAAACTTTGAGACTTAATTTTTTTATTTGAGACTTACAAAATAGTCTTAGAGATTCACTATATCCATTAACTTTTACATGTTAATTAACAAGCATTAAAACTATGCATCCCACCAAGTAAGTTGCTCCTACATACGACATGAGTAATGAAAGAAAGGCGAGCAACACAAATTATATGGCAATCTTTTTGTGCATAAGAAAACTATTGGAACTATTATGAATCGGAACACCAAAGAGCAACGACGTAATGAGCGCTGATATTTCTTTGGGGTTCCACAACCAATAATTTCCTCATGATTCTCCTGTCCAAATGACACCGAATATAAATCCCAGCGTTAACAGCATTACAGCTGGCTTTAATAATTTCTGGGATAAACGGTCGTAAAACAAACTCCTATCGCTATGAGTAAGCAACACACGTGTTGAAGACCACTAATGGCATTCGCCAAAACTTTGAATTTATACATTTATATGACAAACATAGAAATACGATGCCACATAGCTGATAAACCATAGGGCATCGTAGATATATTCGTGAACGATGGTTGTGCCATAATCACGCTTAAAAATAGTACAAATTGCAAGAAGCGAAGAAAGGTATATTCAGAAATTTATGACCACTTGTAGCAAGCAGATGAAAGATTAATATGTTCGCATCAATTAAAGAAGCGTATAGTTACTTCAAATTTAGATATGGTTCTTTTTAAAATGCTCTAAACTCGGGGTTATTTTGTTTCTTAATAGCGATGCACTCCATCTCAACCAACCATTCTGGACGACAAACTGGCGCTAACGTAAAGATTTGAGGAACATTGGCATAATGTTCATTAATAAGTTGTTTCACACGCTCAAAATCACATAGATCTCTGATATATACAATAATTTGAGCAACATCAGTCTCAGCAAAACCACCTTCATCAAGGAGAACTTTTACATTCTCAATCATTCTACGAGTTTGACCATCAATATCGCCGACATGTACAACTTCACCCTTATTGTTAATACTAGCAGTTCCGCTAATTAAAGCATGCGCTCTGTCACCATATTCTACAACCGTGCCACGCTCGAAAGTAACTCCGTATTCATAGGTAGGGTTTAGATGTGAAGGAGCATATAAATAATGTATCTGCTTACCCTCCATTCCTGTCAATGAATATGCTCCAAGTTGAATAATAGCGTGAGGATCGGCAGGTAAACCCTGTATTCCTGTTGAAGCGATATAATGAGTATGTTCTGTTAATCCTTGAGCAATAAAATTTTCCTTACGCGCTTTAACCATCCCCATGTATTGCGTGTCAACATCTCTCACGAAAAACCAAGTTCGTAAGCAATTATCTCGCAACGTGGCACAATATTTTTCCAAATCTGCTTCATACGATTCAAGGAGATACGTCGTTTGTGTTGCAGAATTTCCTTCACCATAATGCATACCCATGCGCCACAAGTGTTGATAACCATTGTGAGCAACAATAGTTGTTCCATCACTATGCGACACTTCAACATTATCTACCAAGTAAATCCACATTGCTACTTTGGAACCATCAAGCGGAGGTTGCTGAATGTAAGAATAAGCGCAATTTGCGTCTGTTTCTTTCATACACACAACTTGATTGGTTGAATCAGACAGAAAATAACGACGCATTACTGCTGATGCATCCTTAAATTTAGGCAAATCCAACATACGTCTTTCACCTTCGCACAAGCGTTGATATTGTCCTGAGAACAAGTCACCTCTAGCTATAACATGAAGCATGAGATGATGTTCATTAACACCATTCTCAGCTTCATAGGTGGCACATTCAACTTGGATGCCTAAATCATCAAAATTATATATAGAATGTATCATAATAGATGTCAAAATAATGTTGAATTGTCAAGGTTAATAAGAATATAGTTCTTTCTCACCTAAAGAGGAGGGGATTAGAATGACTCTAATTACAAGTAAAGCACCGAATCCACTACAATTCTAATATTTAGGCAAATTTACAAATAATTTTTAAACTATCAACAAATCTAATTACATGATAGACAAGAAACCTTAATCAGTTGTTTAAGATTTTGCCACATTCCGTTTGGGAAGCAAATCCACAATACGGTAATTTCTGCTTCCCTAAATTCACCTGTATTCTCTATCACACATAGAATAAACTAACACAATGCAACTTTTATGAATAAATTATTTGGGCATAATGTAAAGATTGTTTAACTTTGTCGTGCAAGATTAAAATTCACTTTGTTATAGGATAAATCTTTACAAAGGTGAAAGATGCTCGTGAAATCTTTCAACAAGTTTTTACCTCTAATCATTTACCTTTCTGAAGCAGATTCCTTAAACCTAAAATCTTTTATAAACGTTATGCGCGTAATTATCACTCCCGACTATCAGTCGATTTCAAATTGGGCAGCAAACTATGTTGCAAGTCGCATTAATGCAGCAAACCCCACTCCTGAAAAGCCCTTCAAATTGGGTTGTCCTACTGGTTCAAGTCCTCTTGGCATGTACAAGGCGTTGATCGAACTCTACAAGCAGGGTAAGGTGTCTTTCGAAAATGTTGTTACATTCAACATGGACGAATATGTTGGTCTTCCTGAAGAGCACCCCGAAAGCTACCACTCTTTCATGTGGAACAATTTCTTCAATCACATCAACATCAAGAAGGAAAACGTTCACATCCTCAATGGTAATGCTGAAGACCTTGAAGCAGAATGCGCCGCTTACGAAGCTGCAATCGAAGCTGCAGGTGGCATCGACCTCTTTATGGGTGGTATCGGTCCTGATGGTCACGTTGCATTCAACGAACCTTTCTCAAGTCTCTCAAGTCGCACACGTATCAAAACTTTGACTACAGACACTAAGATTGCTAACAGCCGTTTCTTCGGTGGCGATGTTAATGCAGTTCCCTCAACAGCTCTTACAGTTGGTGTAGGTACAGTTATGGCGGCTAAAGAAGTGCTCATCCTCTGTAATGGTCACAACAAGGCTCGCGCACTTCAGGCAGCAGTAGAAGGTCCTGTATGCCAAGCATGGACAATTTCTGCACTCCAGCAGCATCCTCATGGTATCATTGTATGTGATGAAGCTGCTTGTGAAGAACTCAAGGTTTCTACCTATAAGTACTTCAAGGATATTGAAAAGGACAATATTTAAAATCAATAAAGTAATTTAATAAGGCAAAATAATGGGCGACCGTTGTTTTGCCTTATTATTTTAATATAGTGAAATCGTAATTTTGTAAATCAGGATATAATATAGAACTGGTTGATATTACACATAATTAAGAGGTCTAATATAGTAATATGAGCAACTACATATTTCATAAATCCTAGTTATACGATATAATTATTTCTACAACATGTAAAATTTGAATATCATTCATATAACAACTAGTCATATTAATTAAGAATTGTTATGCCTCCGATAATCAAGACATGTAAAAATTGATTATTACAAAAAAGTAAACTTACTTGACAAATATAGTTTACAAATACTATCAAAATGACACAAAAAGGAGATTGAAATTTACAAAATATCAGAAAGTTAGCAACTGATTAACTTATTTTTACTATCTTTGCTGCGCTTTTTAACATATATATAAATGGCACAAACTAAACTAAACCCAAGTGTAATATTTGAAACAAGTTGGGAAGTGTGTAACAAGGTCGGTGGTATTTACACCGTTCTCTCTTCACGAGCTAACACACTCCAACAAAGCCACGAGGACAAAGTGTTCTTCATTGGTCCTGATGTGTGGCAAGGAAAAGAAAATCCCCTTTTCAAAGAAAACAAGCGCCTCCTCACAAAGTGGAAGAAGGCTGCGGCGGAAGCGGGCGTAAATGCGCGTATCGGCCGTTGGAACGTACCTGGTGCGCCTATCGCCATCCTCGTTGACTTCCAGCCCTTCTTTGATGTGAAGAACGACATCTACGCTGAAGCGTGGGATGCCTTCCAGGTTGACTCGCTCCATGCTTATGGCGACTACGATGAAGCATCCATGTTCTCATACGCCGCAGGTAAGTTTGTAGAAGCCGTAGTAAAGGCTGAACTTCTCAAGGGCGAAAGCATCATCTATCAGGCTCACGAATGGATGTCTGGTTTGGGTATGCTCTTCTTAAAGAAGGAATGTCCCGAGGTGGCAACCATCTTCACGACTCACGCTACAAGCATTGGCCGCTCTATCGCTGGCAATAACAAGTTGCTCTATAAGTACTTCCACGGTTATAATGGCGACCAAATGGCAGCCGAACTCTCTATGGAAGCCAAGCACAGCATTGAAAAGCAGAGTGCTCACGGTGCAGACTGCTTCACTACGGTGAGCATGTTTACCGACCGTGAATGTAAGCAACTCCTCGATAAGCCCGCTGATGTGGTGCTCCCCAACGGCTTTGAAAACGACTTCGTACCCAAGGGTGCTGCCTTCACCAAGAAGCGCAAGGAAGCACGCCAGTGCATCCTCAACGTAGCGAGCAAATTGATTGGCGAAGAACTCGACGACACTACGCTCATCGTGAGCACATCAGGTCGCAACGACTTCCGTTGTAAGGGTTTTGACGTGTATATGGAAGCCCTCGCGCAACTCAACGCACGCATGAAGACGCTTGCACAAGCGGAAGAAGAACTCGTGTCACAAAAGGTATTGGCGCTCATCGAAGTGCCCTGCTGGACAAAGGAACCCCGTCAGGACCTCCTCGCACGCTTAAACGGCACCGACAAGTCGGAAGGCGGACTCCATACGCCCATGATTACCCACGATCTTCACAATCTCAACGAAGACCGCATCCTCTGCCTCATTAAGCAACTCGGACTTTGGAACACAAAGAACGATGCCGTAAAGGTAATTCTCGTGCCCTGCTATTTGGAAGGCGCTGACGGCATCTTCAATATGCCCTACTACGACCTCCTCACCGCCAACGACCTCTGCCTCTATCCCTCGTACTACGAACCCTGGGGCTACACTCCCCTCGAAAGTTGTGCGTTCAAGGCTCCCTGTATCACAACCGACCTCTCGGGCTTCGGTCAGTGGGTCAACGATGTGCTCGGCTATCAGGGCGAACTCTCTGATGGCGTAAAGGTCATCCACCGCGACGACGACAACTATTTCGACGTCTCTCGCGAAATGTGTGAAACCATCGAAGCCATGATGCGCATGCCCCTCAAGGACAGAGCAACCCTCTGCAAAAAGGCGGCCGCACTCGCTGACAAGGCACAGTGGAAGAACTTCATTAAGCACTACTTCGAGGCTTACGACTTCGCTTTGAGAAATAAGTAAGAGGTCATTTTCTAGTCTAGAACATCTAGAATATCTAGAACATCTAGAGCATCTAGAAAAACTCTCCCCCCAACATAATTGAAACAATTTTTATTGATCAATAAAAAACAACATGAAAGTAAAACTTAGCAATTCAAATCAGCCTTCATGGAAGATGGTGAGCGTTAAGAGCCACCTCCCAAAGGAACTGAACGTTCTTGATGAACTTGCCCACAACCTTTGGTGGTCATGGAATCAAGAAGCTGTTGAACTCTTCGACAGCATCGACCACAAGCTCTGGCACAAGTGTGGTAAGAACCCCGTTGAACTTCTCGCTCGCGTTTCTTACGAACGCCTCGAAGAACTCGCTGCCGACAAGGTAATGCTCGCAGCTATCGAGAAGGTTTACAAGAACTTCCGTGCATACATGGACGTTAAGCCCAACGCAAAGCGTGCAAGCGTGGCTTACTTCTGCATGGAATACGGTCTCAACTCTGTACTCAAGATTTACTCTGGTGGTCTCGGTGTACTCGCAGGTGACTACATCAAGGAAGCTTCTGACTCTAACGTTGACATGTGTGCAGTTGGTTTCCTCTATCGTCACGGCTACTTCACTCAGACACTCTCAATGGAAGGTCAGCAGATCGCTAACTACGACGCTCAAAACTTTGACCGTCTCCCCATTGAAAAGGAACTCGATAAGGATGGCAACCAGGTTGTTGTTGCTGTTCCCTACCCCGGCTACACCGTTTACGCAAGCGTATGGCGCGTAAATGTTGGTCGTGTGAAGCTCTACCTCCTCGACACTGACAACGGTCTCAACTCACAGTACGACGCTGGCATCACTTCAGCGCTCTACGGTGGTGACTGGGAAAACCGTATCAAGCAGGAATACCTCCTCGGTGTCGGCGGTATGTTGATGCTCCAGAAGCTCGGTATCACTAAGGACGTTTACCATTGTAACGAAGGTCACGCAGCACTCTGTAACGCACAACGCCTCGTTGACTACGTAGCAACTGGTCTTACATTCGGTGAAGCACTCGAACTCGTTAAGGCTTCTTCACTCTACACTGTACACACTCCCGTACCTGCTGGTCACGACTACTTCGAAGAAGGCCTCTTCCGCAAGTACATGGATTCATTCTCTGGAAAGCTCGGCATCTCTTGGGACGACTTCATGGGCCTCGGTCGTATGAACCCCGAAGACAAGAACGAAAAGTTCTCAATGTCAGTATTCTGCTGTAAGACATGTCAGGAAATCAACGGTGTGAGCTGGCTCCACGGTAAGGTTTCTCAGATGATGTTCAAGGGCACATGGCCCGGCTACATGCCCGACGAACCCCGTCGTGAATACGAAATCCGCGACCACGAAGGTTACTTCCAGGCATACAACCTCCAGCAGAACGAAAGCCACGTGAGCTACGTTACTAACGGTGTTCACTTCCCCACATGGGCTGCTAACGAATGGAAGCAGCTCTACTGCAAGCACTTCGATAAGAACTTCATGAACGACCAGAGCAACATGAAGATCTGGGAAAAGATTTACGAAGTTTCTGATAAGGAAGTTTGGGAAACACGTTGCGCCCTCAAGATGAAGCTCATCAACTACATCCGCAACCGCTTCCGCGACACTTGGTTGAAGAATCAGGGTGACCCCAGCCGTGTGGTTTCGCTCCTCGACAAGATCAACCCCAACGCGCTCCTCATCGGTTTCGCACGTCGATTCGCTACTTACAAGCGTGCACACCTCCTCTTCTCTGACCTCGATCGCCTTGCAAAGATCGTGAACAACCCCGACTACCCCGTACAGTTCCTCTTCGCAGGTAAGGCTCACCCCGCTGACGGTGCAGGCCAGGGCTTGATCAAGCGCATCTACGAAATCTCTCAGCGTCCCGAGTTCATCGGTAAGATCATCTTCCTCGATAACTACGATATGGAACTCGCTCGCCGCCTCGTTTCAGGTGTAGATATCTGGATGAACACTCCCACACGTCCCCTCGAAGCATCTGGTACATCAGGTGAAAAGGCACTCATGAACGGTGTTGTAAACCTCTCAGTACTCGACGGTTGGTGGTACGAAGGTTACCGTCCTGGTGCAGGTTGGGCGCTCACAGACAAGCGTACTTACCAGAACCAGGAACATCAGGACCGCCTCGACGCTGCTACTATCTACTCACTCCTCGAACAGGAAATCATTCCTCTCTACTACGCTCGTGGTGCGAAGGGTTACAGCGAAGGTTGGGTGAAGACAGTGAAGAACTCAATCGCTCAGATCGCTCCCCAGTACACAATGAAGCGCCAACTCGACGACTACTACGATCGCTTCTACAACAAGGAAGCTGCTCGCTTCAAGCTCCTCGCTGCTGACAACAACAAGCTCGCGAAGGAAATCGCAGCATGGAAGGAATGCGTTGCAGAACGTTGGGATAGCATCAACGTAGTTGCTTCTGAAGGTATGGAAAACCTCAACAACGTAATCTCTGGTCAGGACTTCACTATCAAGCACGTTATCGACGAACAGGGTCTCGACAACGCAGTTGGCGTAGAACTCGTAGTAATCGAAAATGTTGAAGGTAACGACGTTATCCAGACAACTATTCCTATGACTATGACAAAGCGCGAAGGCAACCTCCACACATTCGAGCTCACAACAAGCCTCGACGTTGCAGGTTCATTCAAGGTAGCATTCCGTATGTTCCCCGCAAACGAACATCTCCCCTACCGTCAGGACTTCGCTTATGTAAAGTGGTTCGCATAATCCCTTGACATTTAGTCAATAACAATCTCCTAAGAGGGTGTATCAATCTTTGGCGCACCCTCTTTTTTTTATTTGCAGTCGATGCTCCGAGTTGGTAGTTAGAAGCAGTGCACTGAATTAGCGCACTGGTTTTTATCTTCTACATCTGCATGTGTTCTAACCGCTTGTGGTAGTGACGCCCTGTTTTAGCCCCCCTACAATTTGCAAAGTGAAACAGTAACTGAAATACTGAAATGCGGACAACCTTATATAAAAGCAAGGGGAGTTAAATGGTGGTGGCTGATGGGGCGGTAAAACACAGTTTCATACCCTTTAACATACTGATTTATAATTATTTTCTTCGTCAACAAAAAAAAGAGAGGAGAAGGTTGCCTCTCTCCTCTCATTCTTTATAACTAATTCATCAACACCTTTTTGTTATTGCCCAAATAAGTGCCAGCGGGTAAGGCGATTGACTTTTTGCCTTGAATCGTTCCACTCCACACTTGCTTGCCAGTCATGTCAACGATAGCG
Organism: uncultured Prevotella sp.; assembly: GCA_937877685.1. Classification (GTDB taxonomy): domain Bacteria; phylum Bacteroidota; class Bacteroidia; order Bacteroidales; family Bacteroidaceae; genus Alloprevotella. The sequence continues at coordinate 58,314 of CALFGU010000117.1, read as the reverse complement.
ACTTTTGTGCTCTTGGGCGTGTTGATTGAGATTCGTCAATGTTGATGTACTTATAACCCTTTTCGTAGAACCCCAGGTTGACCATCGCATCCGCCTGAGTGCGAACGAGCGAATCATTGATTTGGAAACCATACGTGTTCCACGAACTCCAACCCATAATGGGCGGTTGTTCAGCGTAAGCACTTGCCCAGCAGGTCATAAAGCAAGCAATGATGAGGTAAAAATTCCTTTTAATACAGTGTGTAATAATAATGTGTAGTTAGTATTTTCACTTAATTTTTTCCATTTATCGGTATCCTTCGCCCCGTTCTGCCGCCATGGCATAGTGAGGTTCGGGCATGCTATAAGTCATTGCGCCGAGTGACGCTTCATCGGTGGGCGCTACGAGGTCGTCATAGTTTTCGTTTTCCGCCCAGTTTTCACACTGGTTCATGACCATCTGCAGGGCTTCTTCCTGACCTTCGGGCGGATACTTATACTTCTTGAGTAGTCGCTTCACCATGACGCGCATTCCTGCTCGCGCACTCTCCTTGTGTTGCCAGTCGATGGAGCGGTTCTTGCGGAGCATCTCGGTCAGTTCCTTGGTGAGGGCTACAAACTCCTCGTCGCTATACACCTTGCGCACCATTTCAGGGCGTGTCAGGGCGTCGTAGAAGGCCTTTTCCTCCACGCTCAGCCCGAGTTTGTCGCCCTCCTGCTCGCAAGCTTTTAGTTGGTGTGCCATCTCAAGGAGTTCCTTGATGACTTCTTCATTGGTGAGCATCCCCTTGATGTAGCGGTTCAAACTTTCGGTGAGCATGGCCGAGAAGCGCTCGCTCTGCACGACATTCATGCGCTTGAGTGTTGCCACCTTGTCTTTCAAGAGGCTTTTGAGGAGTTCAAGTGCGATGTTCTTCTCCTTCATCTTCTTGATTTCCTCCATAAATTGCTCGTCGAAGAGCGAAAACTCCTGCTTCGTGTCGGCAAAGAGGTTGATAACGCCGTCGCTCTTGATGCTCTGTTGGAGCAAGTCGCTGATGCGTTGGTTGATTTCCTTGCGCGAAATCTTGCCCCCCGAGGTCTGTGTAAAGCGTTGAAGCATCACGCGCAGGGCGTCAAAGAAGGCCACTTCCACCTTCTCCTCCCTTTCGAGCAGGCTTCGGCAGAGCGTCTGTGCGTTGTGAAGCAGTGCCGAGTGCTCTACGAGGTGCTTGCGCTGCTCCTCGCGCTTGGGTGCGAGCATGAAGTTGAGCGCCCCGGTCAGTGTCTGTGCCTTCAGGCTGTTGTCGTCGGTGAAGAAAGGCGCGTAATCACACCCGTGCAACTGATCGCGACAGATGGCCATCTCTTCGCGGAACTTCACGAGGGCGGTCTTCGCAATGTCGGGGTTTCCAAACTTCTTTTGGTCGCGCTTCGTATAGTCGTTCATCGCCTGCTTCAGGGCTTGGGCAATGCCGATATAGTCAATAATCAGCCCGCCCTCCTTGCCTGGGAATACGCGGTTCACGCGTGCAATGGCCTGCATCAGGTTATGCCCGCTCATGGCCTTAAATACATACATCGTGGCCAGCGAGGGCACGTCAAATCCCGTCAGCCACATGTCCCTCACGATGGCTATCTTCATCGGGTCGTCATTGTCCTTAAACTTGCGCGCCAGCTCCTTCTTGTCGGCCTCATTGCCGATGATTTCGTGCCACTCTTCGGGGTCCTTGTTACTGGCGGTCATCACCACCTTCACCTTCTCCGTCCAGTCGGGGCGCAGTTCGAGCATTTTCTGATAAATCTTGATGCCCACCCCGCGTGTGAGTGCCACAATCATGGCCTTACCCGTCAGGTGGTCGGCGCGGTTTTCCTCATAGTGGGCGACGATGTCACGCACGAGCGAGTCAATCGTTTCATCACTGCTCAACACTTGCTCCAGGCGGCTCACATCGCGCTTAGCGCGCACCACTTGTTCCTCCGTGGCTCCCGCGTCAATAAGGGCGTCAAACTCGGCATCGAGCTGATTCACCACCTCTTGGTCAAGGTCTAACTTAATCACGCGGCTTTCGTAGTACACGGGTCGTGTGGCACCGTCCTCCACGGCTTGTGTCATGTCATAGATGTCGATGTAGTCGCCAAAGACCTCTGTCGTGTCCTTATCGCGACTCGAAATGGGCGTGCCCGTAAAGCCTATAAACGAGGCGTTGGGCAGTGCTTCGCGCATCTTAAGCGCCTGGCCCTTTTTCATGGTCTCCGTCTTTGCATCCCAGCGCTCGTCGCCATACTGACTACGGTGTGCTTCGTCGGTCATGACGATGATATTACGGCGCGTTGAGAGGGGCTCTGTGCCTTCCTCAAACTTCTGTATCGTGGTGAAGATGATGCCCCCGCTTTGGCGGTTCTTGAGCAACTCGATGAGCTCCGTGCGACTCGTTGCGTTCACGGGCTCGGTGCGCAGAAAGTCCTTACACCGCCCAAACTGACCAAAGAGTTGTTGGTCAAGGTCCTTGCGGTCGGTAACCACGAGGATGGTGCTCTCCGCAAAGTGGCGAATCACGAGGTGGGTGAAGAAGAGCATGGAGAAGGATTTTCCGCTCCCCTGTGTGTGCCAAAACACCCCGATTTTACCGTTCCCCTCTACGGCCTCCCTCGTGCGTCGTAGCGCCTTGTTTACGGCGAAGTATTGATGATAAGCCCCCAGGATTTTCCAGGCCTTACCGTCGGCTTTGTCGAAGCAGAGGAAGTTTTGAATGAGGTCGAGCAGGCGGTGCTTTGTGAAGATGCCCTCGAAGAAGGTCTTGTAGTCCGCCACGGCCTCCGTTTCGCGCTCGCCGTCTTTCGTTTTCCACTCCATGTAGCGCTCCTGCTTGGCGGTAAGTGTGCCCACGCGCGTGGTGAGCATGTCGGAGATGACGTTAAAGGCGTTATAGACAAAGAGGCAGGGAATCACCTTCTGATACGCCTTGATTTGGTTGTAGGCATCGTCCCCGCCCACGCCCTCATTGCTGGACGATTTGAGCTCCATCACCACGAGGGGCAATCCGTTGACCATCACGACGAGGTCGCACCGCTTTGTGGCAAATTCCTCTACCGTCCATTGGTTCACGATGCGAAAGTCGTTGCGCTCGGGGTGCTGATAGTCAATGAGTCGGGCGTTGACCGTGCGGTAGTCAGAGCCCACCTTATCCTCCACGGGTATGCCATTTTGCAGGTAGGCGGTGAAGGTTTCATTCTTCGCCACGAGGTCGGCGCCGTCAATGTCCTTCAGCGCTTTCATCACTTCGCCCATCCCCTGTGCCGTCAGCTCGGGATTGATGCGGCGGAGCGAAGCCTCAAGCACCTCCTCATAAAGCGGATTCTGATAATCGCGCTCAATGTCATAGCCACACTCATGACGGTAGCCCATCGCCTCAAACAGGGCGATGATGGCCAACTCATAACTATTTTCGGTGAAGTTTAAAGTCATTTCTTTTATTTTTGCAAGATTTCCCAATACCCATTTTTATTCGCTCCTACACGACACAGACGCTTCTCTTTCTGTAGTTTACGCAATATCTTGCGCACACCACTATCTGACATCGCTAACTGGCGCATCATTTCAGGTGTGGTTATTGAAGGGTTGTTTTGGATAAGTGCCAGTATCTTGTCTTCGGATTTATCCGTTACTTTATCCGTTACTTTATCCGTTACTATCTTCTCTTGATTGATTGTTTCCAATATGCATTTCAGCATGAAGGTGATAAACACTGTGCTATCGCCTTGCGCATCAGATTGTGCGATGGCGTTGTAGTATTGCTCCTGATGCTTCTTCACCATTGTCTCAACGGGAATCCAAGCAAAGATTCCCTTCCAATGACTGAGCAACAGGGTTTGCCAGTAGCGCCCCATGCGTCCGTTTCCGTCCATAAAAGGATGGATAAACTCAAATTCATAGTGAAATACGCAACTGCTGATCAGAGGATGCGCCTTAGTTTGCTTCAACCATTCAAACAAGTCGGCCATCAGTTGAGGAACACGCCATGCAGGTGGTGCCACATGTATGCACCTATCGTTGTCAAACACGCCCACACCCGCCTGGCGATACTTTCCAGCACCATCTACCAGGTCGGCCATCATCAACCCATGTGCACGGAGCAGGTCAGCCTCTTCGAAGGCATCCAGTTGTTGCATCAGCTGATAGGCTTGCAGGGCATTCTTCACCTCTTGTATCTCATTGGGAGCGCCCAGCACATGCTTGCCATCTATCACATCGGTCACCTGCTGTAGCGAGAGGCTGTTGTGCTCAATGGCCAGCGAGGAGTGAATCGTCTTTATCTGATTCTCCTTGCGTAGCATGGGCGACGGCATGCGCTCACCCAGCATGACATTCAATGCCCCTATCTGCTCTGAAATCTCAGAGATCAGTTGCAATATCTCGTCGGTTATGGTAAATGGAGGGGTGTACATAAGAATTACTCATTTCTAGGTGCAGCCAAATCAATTGATTCAATTTTAGAAAAATACTCTGTAAAATCGAAAGACCTGTAATCCTTCAACTTAGATGCTTGATCTATAATTTCTATAATGTAATCTGAATTTTCTTCCAAACTCATGAATCTGGAAAATTTATCTAAGATACTAGAATCTCTCCCTATCCTTTCTTTGTTCGGAATAAGCATCATAACAATTTCCTCTATTGGCAGTTTCTTTTTCTCAACACTATTCTCATCAATAGGATTTTTATCTTCAAGTTGCTGTTTTCTAAGTTTGGATAATTTTCTAAGCAAAGAACAAGAACCTTTATTATTCTCTTTTAGATAAGGAGTTATTATTTCCAACAAACTCTTTACGCGATTAGTTATATCATATTTTTTATCTGCATAAGCAAATATCTCATTGGTTAAAGCCGACCCATCTATGTTGAAGTTTTCCAGTGCAATTTTGTTGGATAGCTTAGCAGGATTATATACATTAAAGTAATAATATTTCCCTTGGATTTTATCTAACACTTCATTTCTTAGTAGATGGATTGTTGTGTCCCATGTGGTTAGATAAAGGTCCGTATCATCGTCGTTCTGCAACAATGATATGACTTGATTTACATCATTACGAATTGCCGTCTCTGATTTATTTCTGCTCTCTTTTAATAGAATCTTTTCATATAATTCTTTTATTTGAGAATAGTTATCATCATAAGATCTTTCTATTATTTCTATATCAAGATTTTCAATAACCTCTTTTAAAAAATTAAAAGTATTTGTATAGAATGCAGTGTCTTCAGGATCCGTATTTTCGGCTCCCAAAGCATCCATAAAATCATTGAAAGAACTTATGTCATCTTCATCTTCAAAGAGGTCTGATTTTTTTAAATACTCGTAATAATTGTACAAGGTATTGCTAGTACCTCCTAGTTCATTAAAGAAGGGATATCTTTCAAACTTCGAATACTGGAGAGCCTTTTGAATTTCACCAACAACCTCCCCTAAATAATCTTGAAAAATAAATAGTTTAACTTTATTGGGATATATTTCTTTGAACTTGATTAAACTTTTCATTGAACGATAAAAAGGGTTGTCCCAATCATTTCTTTCTATGCCATAGTACATACATAATAGATATACAAAAGTTGGCGTGTCCAAATATATATCTTTTTCTTTTTGATTAAGATATAATTCTAATCTATCTGATTTATATAGACTCAAAAAAGATTCACCTGCACTAATTTTATTAAGATAGCTATTATTCTCGCATAGTTCTCTAATGTCAGCAATTAAAGAGTCTATTTCTTCTTTATTACCAATGATATTAAGAATATATTTCTTGAATCCTTCAAATATTTTAGTATAACCAATTTCTTCGTTTTTTGAATGATAGTCAATATCGTTTGAATAGTTATATTTGTATAATTGTTTTAGCTCGTTTAAAATTACAGGAGTACTATTTATTTGATATTTGGATAAAATTGCTTCAAATTCTGTACAAAAATCTTTTTCTATTTTTGTAGAAAAAGCCAATATTTCCTGGACATTAAAAAACTCACCTTCTGATAAACGTATAAGTTTTTCATTTTGGGAATCTTTTATAACACGTTGATCAGATTTTAAATTATTAATAAGATGAATGATATCAGGAATACTCTTTCCTAATCTACGTTCGAGTTCTTCTTTCAATAAAAGGACTTCTATTGGAGCTTTTTCATATAATATGGAAATAATAACGGAATCCACAAAACTATTCTTTATATCAGAAGAAGCCTTACCATTTGCTAATAGGTCATACAGTGTTTTAGTAGCCCTATCTATATCCATTTGTTCAGGTTTTAACACCACATCTGAGTGTAATGAGTAAATATAATCAATGACATCTGAAGGAGCTAATTGTGATAATCGCTTTGCTTCATAGATATCTAGGTCTATATCATATGTGTCAATTGCATATTTTTTATATTCCTCAATTTTTTCTTCCGATAACGAAACAGAACAGAAAAAATCAAATTTATTAGAATATCCATATTGAGACATCATACTAGAAGCCTTTCCTAGATCTTCTTTGAGCTTCCTGTCAATTAGTTTCTGAATTGTTATCTGAACACATTTCTTTATTTCTTTCTTGTTTTCGAAGATTTTTATATCGCATCCTCCATCATTTGCTCCATCTACAAAAACAACTTCATCGTTATGTAGATATGACCTCTGAAATATACGAACCAACTCGTCAAAATCTTCCTTTGATAAACTCTTAATAGCTTCTAACAAGAACATACGTACAGATTTTTGCTGTGCCATAATATTACTTTTAATTCATTATCAATGATTATTCCCAATTTCTCTATAACAAAGAAGAGGTGTATAATATAATACTAATTACAACTAAACTTTTATCTCTCCCGACATCAACTTGGGTAACAGAGTGTCGCGCAGGGCGGTGAGGTGGGTGATTTCTTGTTGGTTCTTTTTGATGTTTTCAAACAAAGGTTTCAATACCTTATTGAATTCTTCGAGCACATTACTTTGAGGCATTAACACTCTCATTTGCTTAATTATTTTAGAATTAACAGCCGTAGCAATTGATGAAGTGCTACCTAAATTAGCATAATTATACTGTTTCAACATCAAATAGGTGTATTCCCTTAACGCATTATCTGACAAACAAAATCTTGCTATGGCTTCATTTGTCGTTAAATCACACATAGCTATGGCTACGCGCCCAATAGTCAATTTGAAACTTAATAAAATGGTATCTTCTGGCACTATGCCTATATTGAATTTTTGTATTGCTTCATTAGTCAAGTATTCTGATGAATCTGCAATAAAGCAACCACAATTACCCATATCTGATATAGACACCCATTTTACATCATCTATTGATTCAGTAAACCATACTTGTTCCTTTCTTGGTGGAGTCTTACCTATTGTTATTTTATAAAAATCCTCTGCTTTCCCTACCTTCCACCCCTTCGGAATCATCCCCAATTCACTCTCCACAAACTCGGAGTCTTTGAAAGGTTCAAAATCCACAAACCATGATTTGAAGAGGGCTTGTGCCAGCTCCTCTAATTGCTCGTTGATGCGACGGTTTACTTCGATTTTATCGTCGAGGGAGGAGAGGATGTTCGCTATCTTTTGTTGAGTGGGGAGGGAAGGCGCTGTTATAGTTATATTCTGAATATTTTTTATTGGCAACTTCGCTTGAACAGCACCAACAATACCCTTTTCAATTTCTTGTTTACCAAAGCATGATGTCAAAAAATAATACAAGAAATTTTTATCAAATCCTTTTATATTAACTAATTTGACACAATTTTCTGTTAGATTGGCATCGTTTAAACTTTTACCAATAATGCTAACCAAACCAATAGTTCCGACAATAGAAATTATAATATCACCTTCATTGACTATGTAACGAGAAATTGACTTTTGCGTTTCATCATCTACATATTCATATGAAGAGTTTAGTTCAATTGTTTTTACATTGCCTAAATCTCGAACCCTTATGTAAGGATGACTATTAGGGACGTTTGTCAGATTGACACCTTTTGGTAATCTTTTACCTCCCTTTACATCCATAACTTCCCCCAACTTATACTCTTTCCATTCTTCCATACATCAAAGAATTATACCAAGAAGACCTATAACAGATAGGATTTTGAGCATCACGAAGTCGCTTGCCCAATTTCTTTAGTTGATTTTTGCTAAATTGTTTCATAGTGTAATTCAATCCTAAGACCTCCTATTCCTCAAATATTCACCCTTTAATTATTCAAGTTATTAGGCAGGAAACCATTCTCGTCCAACTTTGTGATAATGCTTCGTATGAGCTTACTGTTATTGAATAATGGATAATACTTGCGTGCGTTCTCTTGAATAGGCATAAGCATTTTCTTATCCCTTAAAGAACGGATAATACGGGATACTTCAGGGCTATTCTTTCCTAAAACTTTTCCAATATCAGAGGCTTGAACAACTTGTTTCTGAAGGGATATTTTCAGTACTTCGTATTCAACATCATTGATGTATCTGTTTTCAAAAGCATCGTCGATAGTTGGTATCAAAATGTGTTTGAACAGATAATCATAATCCAACAACTTATCCACTTTTTCTATTTCAGTCTTCAAACCAGCCAACATATATTCCGCCCACGCAATCAATCCACGATCAGTACCCTCATCTGCCATAGAAAGATAATCGTAGTATTTCTGCCTGTCTGAACAGAATACGGCCGTAGGATTAACGATACGCTCGTTTCGATAGAATATCTTCTTTTTTAACAATATAGCATAAGTAAACAAGCGCACTACGCGCCCATTACCATTCTCAAAGGGATGAATCCAAACAAAACGGTGGTGTGCGATAGCTACCTTCAAGAGGTCGTATTTTGGAGAACATTCCTCATTGATGAAGTCAATGAGCTCGTCTATCAAGGCTTCCACTTGCGTATAGTCAGGTGGAATATGGGTTGACTTGCTAATCTTGACATTGCACGAACGGAAGAGCCCAGGATTTCTTGCCCCCTCTTTTGCAGGGTCCAAATCCTTAACGGTCAAGGCATGGAGTTCACGAAGAAAATGTTTATTGATTTCAATACTATCAATATTTTCTTCGATGTATTGCATGGCTTCTTCTCCATTCTCAATTTGCTTTATGCCCTCTTCGTCACCGAATAGTTTATATTGAGGATTATTCAGTTTAGCCGTTTCCACATAATCCATGATTGTAGTATTGTTACCTTCAATACGAGCAGAACCAATACTTTCCAACATGTGGAAAATATGTTGCAACTGAAAGAATATACACGGATATGTAGAGCCGCCTAACCTCTTGTAGCGCAACTTTTCTAATTCCATAATAGCATCAGTGATAGGCATATCAAAACCGATGTTCGGAAGACGAAGTTTTATTCCATTTGTTTCTGCCATATTATTTCTGTATTTATTTGCACCACAAAGATACAAACATTTGCGATGTCCACACAACAACATTTGCAAAAATGCAATTTATATATTAGATATTCAATCATTTACACGGATTATTCCATTATAAATATTTGCAATTCTGCAATACAAACATTTGCAATATCGATAGTTGAACATTTGAATTGATAGGGTTGTATTTACTCGATTTCTATTCCAATACCACCCAATTGCTTCTTTATCTCCTCCTCTAACTCGTGTGAGCGGGAGAGTTCGGCGGTGATGCGTGCGGTCTTCTCTTCGAAGGGTTCGCCGTCGTCCTCGGCTTCGGCAATGCCTACGTAGCGTCCGGGGGTGAGGATGTAGTCCTGCGCCTTGATGTCGGCGGTGGTGACTACGGCGCAATAGCCCTTTTCATCCTCGAGTGTGCCCTGGCGGAAGGCTTCGAAGGTGTCGGCAAGGCGGCGTATGTCGGTCTCGGCAGAGAGTTCGCGCAGGCGGCGGGTTACCATGGTGCCCATACCTCGGGCATCGATGAAGAGGGTCTTGCCGGGTTGTGCCTTCTGACGGCTGAGGAACCATAGGCACACGGGGATGCCGGTGCTATAGAAGAGCTGGCTGGGCAGGGCGATGATGCCCTCTACGAGGTCGGCTTCGATGATGGCACGGCGGATGTCGCCTTCGCCACCCGTCTGCGACGAGAGCGAACCGTTGGCGAGCACAAGGCCTATCTTGCCCGTGGGCGAAAGGTGGTGAATCATGTGTTGCACCCACGCGAAGTTGGCATTGCCCGAGGGCGGAAGTCCGAACTTCCAGCGCACGTCGTCCTGGAGCTTGTCCTGCCCCCACTTGTCGAGGTTGAAGGGTGGGTTGGCCATGATGAAGTCGGCCTTGAGCGTGGGGTGTTGGTCGTCGAAGAAGGTGTCGGCAAAGGTGCCGAGGTTGCCTTCCAATCCGCGGATGGCGAGGTTCATGTGACACATCTTCCACGTATTTGGGTTGGCCTCCTGACCGTAGATGGAGATGTTGTGAAGGTCGCGCTGATGGTTCTTGATGAACTTGGCGCTCTGCACGAACATACCTCCCGAACCGCAGGCGGGGTCGTAGATGCGCCCCTTGTAGGGCTGGAGGATTTCAACGATGGTGCGCACGATGCACGAGGGGGTGTAGAACTCGCCCGCATTCTTGCCCTCCATGGATGCAAACATCATGAGGCAGTATTCGTAGGCACGGCCCAGGAGGTCCTTCTCCTCGCCAGCCGAGAGCATCTCAACATTCGTGAAGAGGTCCACCACATCGCCCAGTCGGCGCTTGTCGAGCTCCTTGCGGGCATAGTTTTTGGGCAGGATGCCCTTGAGGCGGGGGTTGTTGTCCTCAATCTCGCGCATGGCATCGTCAATTTTCTGTCCGATTTCGGGCGTATGTGCCACGGCAGAGATGGCCTTCCAGCGCGCCGTAGGTGGCACGAAGAAGACGTTGTCCGCCATGTATTCGTCCTTGTCCTCGGCGTCGGCATACTCGTCGGCAAGGAGCTCTTGATACTTGCTCTCAAACTTGTCGGAGATGTACTTCAGGAAGATTAATCCCAACACAACGCCCTCATATTCCGCCGCGTTTAGGTTGCCACGGAGCGTGTCGGCAGCCTCCCAAATCTTCTGTTCAAAGCCTATAGCGGCCGTATTTTTGTCTGCACTCATCGTTGCTTGTTATTTCATTAAGGTTTCATCCCTCAAAGTTACAATTTTTTAGAAATCTCCCCCAACTCTTTTCCTAAAATCTTTGCATGCCCCCTTTCTCCCTACAAAGATACAACACGCTCGGGGCGAAGTGAGAATTAATGAGAATTAATTTTCTTAATTCATTGATAATCAGTGATAGAAATTTTCCATCATTATCTTATGGCTGCCTTCACCGCGGTATGCAATTTTGTGACATGTGACAATGTGACAACGAAAAAAGCGCGCCATGGTCGGTATCAGCACTCATCGTCGGTGTGTGCATTCATCCTTTCAAGAAGTCAAAGGGTAAAACTGTTACGCTATGAAAAGTAGTATTAATATAAATCTTATAGTATAATACTATACATCTAAATATAGAGATACACGGCACGGCTCACACCCTCCATTTTTTAGTGTCACATTGTCACATGTCACAAAAAATGCATCATACGGCTCGTCTTCCTTATTAAGATAGAGGGAGTACCGCCACGGCGGGGAGAGTTGGTATGATTCTTATTCCTATAATTATGGGGCAACTTCTATATCATTGCCTAATATTATTTCCTAAAATAATTGAAAACAGCCTCCTGTTGTGACATGTGACAATGTGACAACGAAAAAAGTGCGCCATGGTCGGTATGTGCACTCATCTTCGGTGTGTGTATTCATCCAGTCAAGAAATCAAAGGGCATCCTTGTTACGCTATAAAAAGTAGTATATATATAAATCTTATAGTATATATATACTATACATCCAAATATAGAGATACACGGCACGCTCACACCCCCCATTTTTTATTGTCACATGTCACAAAAATAGAGATACACGCCACGGCTCACACCCTCCATTTTTTGATTGTCACATTGTCACATGTCACAAAATTGCATCATACGGCTCGTCTTCCTTCTTAAGATAGAGGGAGTACCGCACCAATGCCTTACGGTAGGAAGTTTACCAGACAGTTCCCATTGCCTAAGGCAAACAAAAATAGGATATAACAGCAGGATGATGTTTTTGGCGTATAGAAGATAGTTTTATGTTTCTCACGCAGACTCCGCAGAACCAAAGGTCGCTGTCCGAACTTGTGAGGGGAAAGCAATTCGCAGAGACCATGCGGATAGGAATAGTCTTATGTAGAGAATTACGCAGAGGCGCACGCTACGCTTGCGCTACAATCCGGATGGCAAGCACAAACAAAGTGTGTGCGCTTCTGTGAAAGTCTGCGCAGTCTGCGTGAGACAAATTATCAATCAATAGAGTTTTCTCCCCTGAAACAAGCGTTTGTTATATAGAAGCAATAATAAAAAAACATACGTTTCAACACATACACGATTTTAATATGGTACGTCTGCTAAAGATGATGATTGTGGGAAACTAAGAGGATCAGGGAAATCTGAAGTTGAGGACGAAGAGATAAGGTTAGTATTCATTGTAGAACTTATTTCTTCACCAGGAAAAGGTATGTTAGCATCTTCATCTCTGTCTTGGAAACGTGTAAACTGGCCTTTAAATGAAAGAAGAACGTCACCAACAGCACCATTACGGTGTTTTGCTATTATAATTTCTGCCATACCACGGAGGTCGCGACCATGAGCGTCTGCATAAATTTTGTAATACTCTGGACGATGAATAAAGCAAACCATATCTGCATCTTGCTCAATGGCTCCGGATTCGCGCAAGTCACTTAGCTGTGGACGTTTGTCTCCATCTGTTCGATTTTCTACACCACGATTCAACTGTGAAAGTGCAAGAATGGGAATATTAAGTTCCTTTGCTAAACCCTTAAGGGCACGAGAAATGGTTGAAACTTCTTCTTGTCGACTACCATAACCCATTCCTGAAGCATTCATCAACTGCAGATAGTCAATCATAATGATTTGTACACCATGTTCTTGATGGAGTCGCCTTGCCTTTGTTTGGAGTTCAAAAACAGACAAAGATGGAGTATCATCAAGAAAGAGGGGTTTACCATAAAGTTTTTTCATACCATTGTCCAATCTTTGCCATTCGTCAGGGTTGAGTTGTCCAGTCTTGAGTTTTTCAGATTCAATCTCTGTAACATTAGAAATCACACGATTCATCAACTGGACATTTGCCATTTCAAGCGAAAAAAATGCTAAAGGAATCTCTTGATCAATCGCTATATTTTTAGCCATACTCAACGCAAAAGCAGTCTTACCCATGGCGGGACGAGCAGCAAGAATGACGAGGTCAGAAGATTGCCATCCTGAAGTCATTTTGTCAAGGTCTCTAAAACCAGTTGAAATCCCTGAAAGACCATCACTACGCGATGATGCCTTCTTAAGTAAGGCATAAGCATCATTAAGAACTGGGTCAATCTGAGTGTATTGCTTCTTAAGGTTTTGCTGACTGAGTGAAAACAAACTTCCTTCAGCTTCCTGCATAAGTACATCAATATCCTGTGTTGGATCAAAAGCCTTTGTTTGAATGTTGCTCGTATAGGTTATCAACTGGCGCGCTAATGACTTTTGTGCTATAATACGTGCATGATAAACTATATGTGCAGACGAAGAGACCATGCCTGAAAGTTGTGTAACATAATATCTTCCTCCGGCCTCTTCTAAGGCTCCCATACGCTCAAGTTCATCAACAACAGTAAGAATATCTGAGGGCTTTTGTTGAAGATTTAAATGTGTGATTGCCTCAAAAATGTATTTGTGACGCACATCATAGAAACTTTCAGCTTTTAGAATGTCAGAAACTTGTGCATAAGCATCTGATTCAATTAGTAAAGCCCCTACTACTGCTTGCTCAAGTTCGAGTGCTTGTGGTTGAAGATGTCCAAAATTTTCTAAATCGGATTTAGGTTTACTTTTTGACCTACGTTGTGTATTTTGTGGCATAATTAAATTCAGATATAAGGATTTGCTAATAAAAGTCTGTTTACTTCTCAATAACCTTGCTATAACACCCTAAGTTAGGAACATCATGTTGGCGTAATCCTTCGCGATCATAAGGATAAGTTTGTTGTGTTATAGTTGGATTAGCAGCACCAACTGCTACGGAAGCTGAGTCAAGATAAAAAGTGTATGTGAGACGGTCAAGATCGAAAGCAGGATAAAAGTTATCTGCTTTAGATACTGGATTATCCGACGTGTCCCATAGGCAATTTACAATTTCAGGCGCTTCGTACTTTGGTGTATTAAGCAGACAATTTTGGAAAGAATAGTTAAAAGGAATTTCTTCGTTCCCTCTATTCCCCATAATTTCATCATCAGAATAACCTGTAATTATAGAATTCTGTACTTCCAATTGTTGAAGAGGATAATACAAATCACCATTCACATTTGCAAATCGGAAAGCAACTCCTCTACCAGCGGTGAAAGCATAAAACTGACCAATCGTGCAATGAATAAAGCGAACATCACCACCTACGACAGACACACAATCTCCACCAGCATTCGTTATTTGAGAATTACCCACATGTGCCTTAACGTTATATAAAGTTAAGTTATTTCCACTCATATTGTGAAGTATGGAATTTTCTATTCTAACTTTCTCAACATCAGTACTACTGCTATCACAAATAATGCCGAAATCACCACTATGTATATCTGCATAGTTAATCGCATTACCGAAACTCTGTTCTTTAATATGAATTCCTCCCCATTGTCCAGGAATGCAATCGTAAGATTGGTTTGTAAACATATTACCCAATCTGTCTCCACGGAACTGAACATTTGCTCCTACTTCTCCCTTTACTTGCAACGTACCATAAACAATAAGTGAAGCATCTTTATGAAACAGCAAGCGAGCGCCAGGAAGAATAGTCAAAGTTACGTCAGGACGAACAACAAGACTATCAATTATTTGATAGGGGCGTTGAGGCGTCAGAGTTGTATTATCTGTTAATTCAACTCCTTGCAATTTTATGACATCAAGTCCATGAACCTCTAATGGCAGTTCTTGCACAACACCACTTTCTAATTGGAATAATAGTTTATCAGCATGTATAACAGGCGTATCAGAATCTTCGTTTGGCGGAAAAGCATTCACAAAAATGCGCAAACTATCTCCAGAGCGAACTTCAAAATCTGTAGCAACGCCTTGTTCCAAACTTGTACCATCCACATTTACTCTAAACACACTTTTGCTTCCTGTCAGAAGAGAAACAGACGCTATACGCAACGATGAACTATTGGGATTGTACACCTGAAGGGTGCGTGTATGAGCGAGTTCACCAGCAATAAGCGTATCAAAATCCAAAGTATCAACCGAGAAGGTCAGCACTACATGGGGAGAAGAAGAATAATCCTCATCGCTTAAACAAGAAGAAAGGGCGAATAAAAAAAAGAGGAACGAGAAAAATATACGCAATATCATGATTGAAAGAAAAAGAGGCAGGAACTGATTGCACTTACAATTCACTGCCCATTTATAAATCAACTTTAATGTCTCAAAAATATATTTAGGAAAGATGAAAAATCCTAATTTTCACATGGCATACGTTCTTTATATAGATCGAAAAACTAAGTCTCTTTTATTTAAAATTAAGTCTCAAATAATTGAAAATAAAAGAGACTTAGTTTTTCCTATTTGAGGATCATTAATCCTAATGACATACCTCATTAATAGTTTCTATATCCTAAGACGGTGGGTGTACTTTATTCAGAAAAAGAAGAGAATCTTCGACTAAATTGGGACTACAATCAAAAGTGCTGAAGAGGTGCTTGCCTGCGAATTGTGGACTTTAACTCAGTTCCTTTATGCTTCGGACGCCATTCAAAAAGATCATCCTTATGAAGCGGACGAATATAATCAAACCATGTAAAGTTCTCCAAAACGGAATGTTCACGAGGCGCCATACCAATACCATAGAATTGACCAGAGGAAGCGGGTGTCCAAATGCGTTGTAACTTTCGTTGCTCGAGCGACATCTTAAGTTTGGCGGTCTCCATGTAAAGTTGGTAAAGCACAACGCTATCTTTTTCCATCGGATACTGAATCACTCGAACATTGCCCTCTACAATGTTTTCATGCATGTTGCCGTCTTTAAAATATGCGCGCATTTGGTGACCACTCACTTGGTTAAAATGAATACTATCCACTTGTTCAACAAGAAGCGCTTGACGATTAATATAAACACTATCAACGCTTTGTTCATTAAAATGAATATCTATTTGCTCACCTAAAATCTGACGATTGTCACTCCAAACTATGGGGTCTTTAAAGAGAGAAAGTTGTCGTGATTGACTATCAAACGAAAGACTATCACAAACACTTTGTACATCAGTTTTATAGGCACGTACGTGATAATAACCTTCAACAATGCGACTTACGGAATCTGTATTCAAATTATAAGTGGTAAGTTTAATCGTATCAGCATGCATATAAAGTGTATCAGGACCAGAGGAATAATCCTTCACCAATGCACGGTCATAAACAAGCGCAGAACCAGTCAGTTCATTATACCAAACGTAATTACCCTGAAGAATATTCTTGTTCGCTTGGTCATGATAGTCAATGTTATTATAGGCAAACATATCACCGGACAATTTGTCATAAATGATTGTATCGCCAGTCATGACGCGATTACTTCCTCTCAAGGTAGAACGCTTATATAATTTAGCTAATTCTAAATTCGTATTGTAGTAACCAAGTTCTGTATCAATGCGATTCGCTCCATTGTGAATTTCTGAAGGACCTGTTACGTATGCCCACTTTGAGTCGGTATTGTACTTTAATGTATCGCTATATATTGTGTAATTAGGACCATTTAAAGTAACTCCAAAGAAGAAATTTGCATCCTTAGTGTCTGTAAAATATTCCCCAAAATCTGAAGTGAGTGTATTCACATCATCAACAAGTGTACCTCCTTCAAAGAAATACCCCTTATTCAACAATCTGTCATAGTCAAGACTATCCGTATTCAGTTTGCGATTGTGATGCGTTAATTCTACATTATAACGCATATATGCAATCAGATTTTCACCATCGTAATATAATGAGTCTCCGACAAGTGACAAAGTATCGCCTTGCAGAATGCGAACCTGTCCTACCGCCTCAAACGAATTTGTATTGGTGTAATAGATAGCACTATCGCAATACATATCAAAAGTGCCATGCTTGAATTTAACATTTCCACTCAGGCGGTGCGCACCAGGATATAGGTAATCATTAAACTCCATATTATCGGCACGTTCAATGATAATCCTATCGTTCTTCTCCTTATCTGGATTCTCAATATTACGCGAAGATGAAAAAGCAGATGTGTGGACAAGACTTCCAATCATTAGGAGGAGTCCTGCCCAAACAACTGACTTTCTGTTTTTTGAACTATTCAAAATTATGTGGTATTAATCGTTAGGTAAGTTTACATCCCCCAGTTGGGATATTCAAAAGTACAATTTCTCCACTCTGGATTGATACGAACAAACGTTGACTTTTGCTTCTCTTCAATCCATTTTTTACGCATTTCCTCTCCCCTTTTAGACACAACAACATCCTTCAAAATTTGGAAGTCTTCTGTCATGTTGGCACGATGAGTCGGAATTCGCGATTTTAATTTAATAATTGCGCAAATGTCTTGCCCTTGATTGTTCTTATAAATGAATGCTTCAGAAATGTCACCTTCATTCATAAGTTCAACCTTACGGGCAATTTCTGCAGGCAAATCTTTCATGGCAAATCGAGAAGTAACCTTGCGAGTCATCATATCTGTGTTTACCATAATACCATGATTGTTGCGCGTATCTTTATCATCAGAAAGTTGCATTGCACCTTCTTCAAAAGTAAAGGAACCTCTCTTAATGTCAGCAGCAATAGAATCCAAACGCGTAAGTTCCTTAGTAAACACACTATCTGCAATCTCTGGTTTTAGAAGTATGTGGCGAAAATTTGCCTTATCCCCTTTCTTGTCAATTAACTGAATGATGTGATAACCAAACTCAGTACGTACAATTTTTGAAACTTTCTTCGGATCATTAAGAGCAAAAGCTACGTTTGAGAATTCAGGTACAAACTGATTCTTTCCACTATATCCCAACTCTCCACCTAATCTCGCCGAACCAGGATCTTGTGAATAAATTTTTGCCAAAGTTGAGAATTCAGTCTCTCCTTCATTCACGCGACGAGCAAACTCACGAAGTTGCTCTTCAATACGTTCTACTTCTTGTCGAGTGGCACGAGGTTGCGTAGTAATAATCTGCACTTCTACCTGAGTAGGAATAAGTGGCAAACTATCCTCGGGGAGTTTACTAAAATGTGCACGAACTTCAGCGGGTGTCACTTTGATATTTCCAAATAATTTACCCTCAATTTGTTGAATCATCGCTCTTTGACGGCAAGTCTTCTTCAATTTTTCTCTTAACTGAGGAATTGTTAAATGGAAATGCTTTTCAACGTTTTCTCTTGAACCGAGATTCTGAACAAAAAAGTCGATGCGTTCGTTTGCTTCTTTCAGTACGTTCACTTCACTAACTTCAATAGAGTCTAAAGCTGCTTGATGAAGAAATAACTTCTGAATGGCTAATTGTTCAGGAATTGTGCAATAAGGATTCTCAAAAGGTTTCCCTTCCATCTCTGCCTGAAGACGTGTTTCTTCAACGTCAGATAAAAGTATAGGGTCATCTCCAACAATCCAAATGACTTCATCTATCACATTTAACTGTGCCTGAGTCAAAAGCGAGAAACTTGCAAACAGGGTTAAAAATATACGTTTCATAGATGTTAGTTTATTTTAAAGTTTCAAGAACATCGTTATAAATAATTACACGATCTTGATACTTCTTACGTAAATTTTCAACCCATAATGCTTCCACCTTTTGTGTATAATCATTTACAACATTAGATTTTACATCAAGGTAAGTAGTAGGTTGCTTTTTCACTTTTCCATATACATCATACATGGAATATTTACGCAATGTTTTTGCTTTTTCTCCCTTAAACTTAACAGCATCTATAAACTTGTTTTCACCCTTCTTACACAAATAAGGACCTTGTACTAAGCACACTACACTATCTTTGTTCAACTCTTCCTTAATTGCCTTTCTCCAATCCCCAGAAGCATTTTTCTTCAATATCTTCTTCGCTTTTTTAAGAACCTTCTTGTCATTTGCATGAATAACAAATCCATCAAAACGAGGTTCTTCCCACGCATACTGCTTCTTATTTTCCTTGAAAAAAGCATTCAAAGCAACAACATCTTCTGCTGCTTTATCCCACACATGAGATTTAGACACTTCGTAAAGAAGAAGACCATCATAATATTCATTTACCAAATACTGCAATTCAGGGTTCTCAACAACACCTTTTGCCAATATTTGTTGCATAACATCTTCACGAGTGAGCGCACCATTAGAAGCATCAATCATCTTCTTAATTTTTGCTTCAGCAGATGCTTCTTCTATACCTTGTTGCTTGAGAGCATCAATAATAACGTCCTTTATAGATTCGTAATTTTCAAGTGACTTACGTTCTTTCATGACAATTATATGATAACCAACAGGCGAGAGAACTGGTGCACACATTTGACCTTGCTGAAGTGCATAAGCAGCTTCTTCAAATTCTTTTATCGTATTACCAGGACCAATCCAAGGTAATAAACCACCATTACGCGCAGTACCCTTATCATCACTATACTTATGTGCCACTTCCGCAAAATCAGCACCACCCTGAATCACATTATAAATCGAATCTGCCTTCTGCTTCGCTAATCGACGCTCTGCGTCAGTAGCGTTTTGTTTTAACAACACAAGAATATGGGCTGGACGAATAAGATCTGCTCCATTGAGCATTTTCTTAATATCGGAATATTGCAAATACGCGATTGAATCAATAAACTCATTATCAATCATCAAAGGCGTAAGTTGCATGTCGCGATATTGTCGGAATTCTTTTACGAAAGAACTCAATGTATCAAGTCGCAACGATTCTGCTTCAACAACCTTTAACTTATAGTCAACATACATCTGAACATATTCATCAACTGTCTTATGTTCAACCGCTCCGTCAACACTATTATTCTTGTTGTAAGAATATTCAAATTCGGCCTTTGTAATTTTTTTACCATTCACTTCCATGAGCACAGGACTTGAAACCTGTGCAGATGCCAAGAATGAGGAAGCTATGAAGCCTAATAAAAATGTTATTTTTTTCATATAAATGTTAAAACACGCTCTTATTTAAGAACAAATGTGTAACTATGAAAATTATAAAGTTTGAAATTCTCTTCCACACCTTAGAATTTTCACACTTACACATTGTGCTCAGAAAAATCACTAATTATTAGTTATCACTACGTGAATAATTGGGAGCTTCACTTGTAATAGTGATATCGTGAGGATGACTTTCAAGTACCCCTGCATTGGTAATGCGTGTGAAACGTGCATTCCACAAATCCTTGATTGTTGCAGCACCACAATATCCCATACCTGAACGTAATCCACCCACGAGTTGGTAAATTACTTCTTGAACAGTGCCCTTATAAGGAACACGACCTGCGATACCTTCGGGAACGAGTTTCTTTGCTTCTGTCACACCACCTTGGAAGTAACGATCCTTTGAACCATTTTCCATTGCTTCCAAAGATCCCATACCACGATATGACTTGAACTTTCTACCATTGAAGATGATTGTATCACCGGGAGACTCTTCACAACCTGCAACCAATGAACCAATCATTACGCAATAACCACCAGCAGCAATTGCCTTAACAATGTCACCAGAATAACGCAAACCACCGTCGGCTATAAGAGGTACACCAGTGCCTTCAAGTGCCTTAGCCACGTCGTAAACGGCAGAAAGTTGAGGAACACCAACCCCTGCAACAACACGTGTAGTACAAATTGAACCAGGACCGATACCAACTTTCACACCATCAGCACCTGCTTCAACAAGTGCCTTAGCCGCTTCACCTGTAGCAACATTACCAACAACGATATCTACATTCTTGAAGCGCTCCTTAGCAATCTTCAATCTATCAATTACACCCTTAGAGTGACCGTGTGCTGTATCGATAATGATTGCATCGACACCTGCATTCACCAATGCCTCCATACGATCAAGCGTATCAGCAGTAACACCAACACCAGCAGCAACGCGCAAACGGCCCTTTTCATCCTTACAAGCCATAGGTTTATCCTTTGCCTTTTGGATATCCTTGTAAGTAATCAAACCGATAAGACGATTTTCCTTATCTACCACAGGAAGTTTTTCAATCTTATTTTCTTGAAGAATCTGGCTAGCTGCAATAAGGTCTGTTTGCTGAGTTGTGGTCACCAAATTCTCAGATGTCATAACTTCATCAATCAACTTACTAGCATCACGTTCGAAGCGCAAGTCACGATTAGTCACAATACCAACAAGGTGCATCTCATCGTCAACAACAGGAATACCACCAATATGATATTCACTCATTAAAGCGAGCGCATCACCAACAGTTGAACCGCGCTTAATTGTCACAGGATCATAAATCATACCGTTTTCAGCACGCTTTACGATAGCAACTTGACGAGCTTGGTCTTCAATAGACATATTCTTGTGAATCACACCGATACCACCCTCACGCGCAATTGCAATAGCCATTTTTGCCTCAGTTACTGTATCCATAGCTGCGGTCACAAAAGGAATCTTCAGTTCAATATTACGAGAGAACTTAGTACCCAAATTTACCATAAAAGGCAAAACTTCAGAATAGGCGGGAACAAGAAGTACATCGTCAAATGTAAGACCATCCATTACAATGCGGTCTGCAATAAAATTAGAAGCCATAACAATTTTGATTTAAGCAAAATAACTGTGGTTATTCAAAAAACCACATCTATTGGTGATTTATATTTCTGCAAAATTACAAATTTTTCTTATATTCAAACATTCTTGACATGCTTTTTTCACCGATAAATATGGATTTAATAAAAATCAAGATTCTGACCTATAAAAGCAGAAGCGACCAGCTTTGAATACGTATATCCGTTCACCATTCACTTCACGCACCAAATTCACCCAAATCACAACACACTAAAAATCAGTTAGAAGAAATCACATCTTAAGGCGCTAAAATTAAGTGAGACTTAAGAAAAACTAAGTGAGACTTAATTTTAATTAAAAGAGACTTAGTTTTTCTTAAAATACTAACATAAATGAGCGTTAGGAATTTCAACCTTTAAGACACCATAATATTTTCAATTATACATTTAATTAATAAACTTATAAATCATCAAACGAGTTGCTCACTCCACCTTTTTAATGTAATTTTGCAGAATATTTAAAAATAGACACAATTCACGTATGAAACTATTATTTCTTCCCCTACTCTGTTCCGTTGCTTTATCCGCACAAGCAAATGACACAATCCGTGTTGAGCGTGTTGGAACAACATTTCCCACAACTATTACAGTTAGCGAACCATATCAAACAGACGAACTTGACAACAAAGGCAACAAGTACACATCATCTGTCTTAACTGACCATGCCACACGTGCATTCTCTCAACAGGCGATTGTTGAAACACTAAATAATGGAGACGCCATCACTTGTGTTGATAGCGCCCAAACATTGCGTGTGCTTCAATTCAGTGTGCGTGCTGATCGATATTCAAAAGCAACTCTTAACATCAAGAACCTAAAAAACTACAAGGTATTTGTAAACGGAAATTCGGGTTCTACCTCCCTCACAATGACACCAGGGCATTACGATGTGCGCCTTGTATGCCTTTCCGACAAAGATTCAAAAGATAGTGTAAATATCAGCGTCATCGGGGAAAATCTTAAAGACGTTGAAGTTAATCCTGCATCAAAGCGTCCATATTTAATGGCAGAAATGATGCAGGGTAAAAGAACTTATAACGCAAAAATCTCGCCATCAGGTAAGTACTTGGTAACTTATTATCAGTACACTAAGGAAGACGGAAAGAGTTTCTACCGCACTGTTATTAGTGAAACTGAATCACAAAAAAAGATTGCTTCTTACGATTCTTACGTAGATTATAATTGGGTAAAAACCAAGGATGCACTTTACTTTACGCGCACAAACGAAAATGGTAAAGAACTCGTTTTGCTCGATCCAGCAACAATGCAAGAAACTGTTCTTGCCGATGCATTGCCTGATGGCGGATTCACACTTTCGCCCACGCTTGATTACATGATTGTTTCCAAATCGCAAGAAGGAAAGAAACCCAGCGGTTCGCTCAAACAATTGCAACACCCTGACGACCGTATGCCGGGATATCGCACTCGCACTTCGCTTTGGCGCTATGATTTCAAGGAACGTCGCATGCAACGTCTTACTTTTGGAAACACAAGCGTCAATCTTTCAGACATTTCAAACGACGGAAAGAAATTGCTATTGATGACTTCAACAATGGATCCCTCTCGCAAGCCATTCCGTCGCTATTCTGTTTATGTCATGAATGCCCAGACAGCAAAAGTTGACACCGTTATTGCAGACACCGCGTGGCTTGCAAGTGCAAAATTCTCACCAGACGCCAATCAACTCTTGATAAATGCCTCTACAACAGCATTTAATAACATAGGACTTGAAGTAAAAGAAGGTCAACATCCCAACACATTTGACCATCGACTTTATCTTCACGATATAGCCACTAACACTACTACAGCATTGCTTCCTGGTTTTATCCCATCAGTAGATAGTTATTCGTGGCACCCCACTAATGGTTATATTTACATTACTGCATCAGAAGGTTGTGACCGTAGCATTTGGCAATTAAATCCTAAAACCTTAGAAGTGGTTAAGTTTAACATGCCCCTTTCTTACGTTTCGTCATTTACTTATGCCTCACTTCAAAAGACTCCCACCGCGGTGGTGCTTGGTCAAGATGGAGGTGAACGTGCAAGAGAGATGTTTAAAGTGACGCTTAACGCAAAGAAGATTAATGCGCAACGCATCGGCGAAATCAACTTTGACGAACTCTATAAGGACGTTGCGATTGGCACTTGCCACGATTGGAATTTTAAAAGTTCTCGCGGGGATAGCATTCATGGTTTCTATTACCTACCTGCCAACTTCGACGCAAGCAAGAAATATCCACTCATAGTGTATTATTATGGTGGATGCACTCCCTCTAACAAATTACTTGAAATCAACTATCCCTACCAAGTGTTTGCATCATTGGGATATGTAGTATATGTTGTGCAACCTAGTGGCGCTCTCGGATTTGGTCAAGAATTTGCCGCACGTCACACAAGCACTTGGGGAGATATGTCTAGCGATGACATCATTGAGGGCACTCAGAATTTCTGTAAAGCGCATGACTTTATCAACACAGAGAAAATCGGTTGTATCGGTGCTTCTTACGGCGGTTTTATGACGCAATATTTGCAAACAAAAACCGACCTCTTTGCGGCAGCAATCTCTCACGCTGGCATTTCAAACATCACCTCATATTGGGGCGGTGGTTATTGGGGATACACTTATGGTGAAGTAGCACAATACCTAAATTACCCTTGGAATAATCCTGACCTTTACACTAAGCACTCTCCCCTTTTCAACGCAGACAAGATTCAGACACCGCTGCTCCTCATTCACGGAACGGTGGATACAAACGTTCCTCCATTTGAAAGTCAGCAACTTTACACGGCGCTTCGCATCTTAGGTAAAGAAGTTGAATATATTCAGGTAAATGGTGAAGACCATGTTATAACCAACTGGCAAAAGCGCCTTGAATGGCAGAATGCTATCTTCGCTTGGTTTGCAAAATACTTGAAAGAAGAACCTGAATGGTGGGACGCCATTGATAAATAGGAATACGTAGCAATGTTCATAGCCAACCAACTCAAAACAAGCAATCGCGCAGAACTCCTTCTCTACCTGTGGCAGATAGAAGACATTCTGCGTGCCTATCAATGTGACATAACGAAGTTAGAAAATAGTTATCTCACTCGCTTTGACGTCAACGACGAGCAAAGAGCGGAACTCATCCGCTGGTATTCCGACCTTTGCACAATGATGCTTGAAGAAGGGGTAAAGGAAAAAGGGCATTTACAAATCTGTAAAAACATCCTTATTGATTTGGAAGATCTACACCTTCAGTTGCTCAATTCCTCCAAATTCCCGTTCTATAAGGAGATGTACTATCGTGTATTGCCCTTTGTCGTGGAGCTGCGCAAAAAGGGCACCTCTTTACAAGAATCAGAATTACAAGTGTGCTTCAATGCCCTCTATGGCTACATGATGCTACGACTAAAAGGACAAACCATTTCTGAAGAGACACAAGTTGCAATGAAACACATCTCCACTTTGCTCGGGCAACTTTCTGATTATTACTTTAAAGACAAAGAAGCGCCTCTTGAATTTTAAGAATTAATGCGCCAATCGCTCTAATTTAATCAACATTACATACCCGTTTCTAACAACATCTATAATGAACATACTCATTACAGGATCTAAAGGTCAACTTGGAAGTGAAATTCAACGCTTGGCAGAAGGTTTGAATAAAGAAGATTTCCATTTTATATTCACTGATAAAGAGGAATTAGACATCACAAACCGTAATGCTGTCTATGAATTTGTAGAACTCAATAACATTTCCATCATTGTTAATTGCGCGGCATATACAGCGGTAGACAAAGCTGAAGAAGATGCTGAGTTATGCGAATTGCTTAATCATATAGCACCGTCTTACCTTGCAGAAGCCATCGATAACATGGGGGGTAGTATGATTCAGATTTCAACTGACTATGTTTTTGACGGAAAGAACTATCGCCCCTATACGGAAGATGACCTCACAAACCCTCAAGGCGTTTACGGACGCACAAAATTAGCGGGTGAAGAAGCGGTTATTCGTTCGTGTGTAGGAGCAATGGTGATACGTACTGCTTGGCTCTATTCCTCATTTGGCAGTAATTTCGTAAAAACAATGATTCGCTTAGGCAAAGAGCGCGATACCCTGGGAGTTGTTGCCGATCAAATTGGAACTCCCACTTATGCTCGCGACCTTGCGGTAAGCATTTTGGAAATCATAAAACAAGGAATCGTACCTGGTGTTTATCACTATTCAAACGAAGGCGCAACCTCATGGTATGATTTCACCAAATCTATCCATCGCATTGCTGGAATCAACTCATGCAATGTAATGCCCATTCACACGGAGGACTACCCCACTCCAGCAAAACGCCCTCATTTCTCCGTGCTTGACAAATCAAAAATCAAGAATACGTTTAACATTACCATCCCTTGGTGGGAAGACAGTTTGAAAGAATGCATTAAGGAACTGAATTAATTAAACTATAAATTGGCATTCAGCATCAAACACATAAAAGGTTAATCTTGAAATGTTTATCTACTCACCTTTTTATGACCATAAGATTTAGTTCTATACGTTTCATCTACCTATCCCCATAACCCCAAAACCTCATAAACTCATATATGAATCCCGAAATAAGTCGTCGCCGAACATTCGCCATCATCGCCCACCCAGACGCGGGTAAAACGTCACTCACCGAAAAACTCCTTCTTTTCGGGGGGCAAATCCAAGTGGCTGGAGCCGTTAAAAGCAATAAAATTAAGAAGACCGCTACATCTGACTGGATGGAAATCGAAAAGCAACGCGGTATCTCCGTAACAACTTCTGTGATGGAGTTTGACTATCGCGACTATAAGATTAACATTCTCGACACCCCTGGTCACCAAGACTTTGCAGAAGACACTTACCGCACACTCACCGCGGTTGATAGCGTTATCATCGTGGTAGATGGTGCAAAAGGTGTTGAAACGCAAACACGCAAACTCATGGAAGTCTGCCGCATGCGTAACACGCCCGTAATCATCTTCGTTAACAAAATGGACCGCGAAGCTAAGGACCCCTTCGATCTCATGGATGAACTTGAAGAAGAACTCCAAATCAAGGTGCGTCCCCTTACATGGCCCATCGAAAGTGGTATTCGCTTCAAGGGGGTATATAACATTTACGAGCAAAATCTCAACCTCTTCCAAGCATCTAAGCAGGTGGTGGCAGAAAAAGTTGAAGTAGATATTAACACTCCACAATTGGATGAACACATCGGCGCTGAACTTGCCGATAAACTACGCGGTGAACTCGAACTTATTGACGGCGTTTATCCCGATTTCAATGTTGCTGATTATCTTGAGGGTCATCTCGCCCCTGTCTTTTTTGGTTCAGCACTCAACAATTTCGGTGTAGAAGAATTGCTCAACACGTTCGTAGAAATCGCACCTTCCCCACGCCCCGTGAAAGCAGAAGAGCGCGAAGTGCAACCTGATGAGCAAAAGTTCACTGGTTTTATCTTTAAAATCACAGCTAACATCGATCCCAACCATCGCTCGTGCGTTGCTTTCTGTAAAGTGTGCTCAGGTAAGTTTGTGCGTAATGCTCCTTACCTCCATGTGCGCCACGGCAAGACTCTCCGCTTCTCCTCACCCACACAATTCATGGCGCAACGCAAAACTACCGTTGACGAAGCTTGGGCTGGCGACATTATCGGTCTTCCTGACAACGGCACCTTCAAAATCGGCGACACACTCACCGAGGGCGAAGCGCTCCACTACAAAGGCCTGCCATCATTCTCGCCCGAAATGTTTAAATACATTGAGAATGCCGACCCCATGAAAACCAAGCAACTCCAAAAAGGCATTGAGCAACTCATGGACGAAGGCGTAGCGCAATTATTCGTCAACCAATTCAATGGACGTAAAATCATTGGCACCGTCGGTCAGCTTCAGTTTGAAGTCATCCAATACCGACTTGAAAATGAATACAACGCCAAGTGTCGTTGGGAACCTATTTCGCTCTACAAGGCATGCTGGATAGAAAGCGACGATCCTGCAGAATTGGAAAACTTCAAGAAGCGTAAATATCAATATATGGCAAAAGACCGTGAAGGCAGAGATGTTTTCCTCGCTGACTCAGGTTACGTCCTCCAAATGGCGCAAAACGACTTTAAAAACATTCGCTTCCATTTCACCAGCGAATTTTAACCGATTTACATACACTTCAAATCCTTAAAAACTGGACGGCATTCTTCTCGAGTGTCGTCCAGTTATGTTTAATCATATCCTATAGATTATTAAGTTCCATATTGTTTACAAAAACTATAAGAGTTTCAGTAAAAATTATAACTCTAATAGTTTTCACTAAGTCTCAAAGAATTTTTCGTAAGTGAGTAATATTTCCGTAGTGTAATATTATTTAGGCAAAATACTCTATTTTAACATATCGTTAGTTACTTTAATACATCAACAATAATCAGATTTTACAAGGAACATTACTGGTTAATTCCGCATTAACAGATTTACCAATGACGCTTCGAGAGAAAAAATCATCTCTAAATCATTGCAAATAATGAATGAGTTATGAATTTATAACGTTTGGCGCTTTAGCATTTATGGAAAAATCTTTAACTTTGCACTTTAATTATTGAAATATTATCTATCTCTCGAATAAAAAACAAGAAACGTTATGTCTTTGATTGCTGTTAGTCCTATCGACGGACGTTATGCTTCTAAAACAAGCGAGTTACAAAATTACTTTTCAGAGTATGCTCTGATGAAGTATCGTGTGCGTGTTGAAATTGAGTATTACATTGCCCTTTGCGAACTTCCTTTGCCTCAGTTGGTGGGTGTAGACCATGCACTTTTCCCCAAGTTTAGAGAAATCTACCAAAACTTCTCATTGGAAGATGCTCAGCGCGTAAAGGATATTGAAAGCGTAACGAACCATGACGTGAAGGCTATTGAATATTTCATTAAGGAAAAGTTTGATGCCATCGGTGGTTTAGAGCAGTATAAGGAATTTGTGCACTTCGGACTGACTTCTCAGGACATTAACAACACGTCTTTCCCCTTGATGATTAAGGATGCTACTGAGGAAGTTTACATTCCCTTGTTGCAACAGGTGATTGACCAACTCAATGCGTTTGCTGAAGAATGGAAGGACATTGCAATGCTTGCTAAAACTCACGGTCAGCCCGCATCTCCCACACGTTTGGGTAAGGAAGTAAAGGTGTTCGCTTATCGTCTTGAAGAGCAGTTGAAGCAGTTGAAGGCAGTGCCTTGTAGCGGTAAGTTTGGTGGTGCTACTGGTAATTTGAACGCTCACCGTGTGGCTTATCCTGCATACGATTGGAAGGCATTTGCTGAAAAGTTCCTTTCTGAAAAGCTCGGCATCAAGCGCGAAGCATACACTACTCAGATTTCAAATTATGATAATCTTGCTGCCTCTTTTGATGCCATGAAGCGCATACACACGATCCTTATTGACTTGAATCGCGACTTCTGGCAATACATCTCTATGGAGTATTTCAAGCAGAAGATTAAGGCGGGCGAAGTAGGTTCGTCAGCAATGCCCCATAAGGTGAACCCCATCGACTTTGAAAATTCAGAAGGTAACCTTGGTGTGGCGAATGCTATTCTCGATCACTTGGCTGTGAAACTCCCAATCAGCCGCTTGCAACGCGACTTGACAGACTCAACTGTGTTGCGCAATATCGGTGTGCCTATGGGTCACGCGCTTATCGCATTCAGTTCTACACTCAAGGGTTTCAGCAAGTTGCTTCTTAATGAAGATGCCCTCCGTCGCGACCTTGAAAACTGCTGGGCGGTATGTGCAGAAGCTATTCAGACAGTGCTTCGTCGTGAAGCTTATCCCAACCCTTATGAAGCGCTCAAGGCATTAACTCGCACCAATGCAGCAATCACAGAAGAAAGCATCCGCACGTTTATCGAAGGACTTGATGTGAGCGAAGAAATTAAGGCAGAACTTCGCGTGATTACCCCCTGGAATTACACAGGTATCTAAAATCAACTAAACATCAACGGATAAAACTTGACAGTTGGTTATTGACTATAGACATTGACAAAAGACAATTTTAAATTATGTCAGATTTTTTCAACAAGGGAAAGGGTGGCCGAGATGGCAACCGCTTTTCAAATGGTAATTATGGACGCAATTCCAACCGCTCTAACTCACGCGAAGGTGTGAATGGCGGTTATCGTCGTGAAGGTGACAATTCTCAGCGTCCGCGTTTTAACTCAGGTAATGCTTTTGGTGAACGCCCTCAAGGCAGTTTTCAGCGCCCGAACCGTGATGGTCAGAGTCGTTTTAACAAGCGTCCTGCATTCAATAGCGGTTATGCTGGTGGCGAAGGCGCACCTCGTCCTCGCTTTAATGCGAATGGTGAAGGTCAACGTGGCGGTTACAATCGAAGCGAAGAGGGGCAGAGTCGTGGTTTTGCACCCCGCAAGCGTACGGGTAACTATGATCCCCATGCAAAGTATAGCGCAAAGAAGCGTCTTGAGTATAAGGAAGAACATTTTGACCCCAATGCACCCATCCGCTTGAACAAGTATTTGGCAAATGCTGGCGTGTGCAGTCGTCGTGACGCTGACAAGTATATCGAAGCGGGCGTAGTGACAGTAAACGGTGAAGTCGTAACCGAACTCGGCGCTCGCGTCATGCGCACCGACCTCGTTTGCTTCCATGGTGAAGCAGTTAAGTTGGAAAAGAAGGTTTACGTGCTTCTCAACAAGCCAAAGGGTTATGTAACAACAAGTGAAGATCCTCAGAATCGTAAGACGGTGATGGACCTCGTACAAGGTGCTTGTCCCGAAAGAATCTACCCCGTGGGTCGTCTTGACCGTAATACAACGGGTGTGCTTCTCCTTACGAACGATGGAGAATTAGCTTCAAAGTTGACGCACCCAAAGTTCTTGAAGAAGAAGATTTATCACGTTCATACAGACCAAAACGTATCACTTGCTGATATCCGCCAAATCGCAGAAGGTATCACCCTCGAAGATGGTATGATTAAAGCCGATGCTGTGGAATATGCCTCTCCTACAGATAAGAAGCAAGTAGGTATTGAGATTCACTCGGGTAAGAACCGCATTGTGCGCCGTATCTTTGAATCATTGGGTTATCATGTGGTGAAACTCGACCGTGTGTATTTCGCAGGTCTTACAAAGAAGAACGTACGCCGTGGTGACTGGCGTTACCTCACAGAAAAGGAAGTTTCAATGTTGCGCATGGGCGCTTTTGAATAGTCATATTTAATTATTATGAGAACAAAAGTTATTGATATACTTCGTTCTACCAACTATGGCGCAGAAGTAACCGTCAAGGGTTGGGTAAGAACGAAACGCGGTAGTAAGTCGGTAAACTTTATTGCACTTAACGACGGTTCTACCATTCACAACGTGCAGATTGTTGCTGACGTTGATAAGTTTGACGAAGAGTTATTGAAAAAAGTAACTACTGGCGCTTGCCTTGCTGTAACAGGTACGCTTGTAGAAAGTCAGGGCGCTGGTCAAGCAGCAGAAATTCAAGCAACAGAAATCGTTGTTTACGGCACTTGTGATGCGGAGTACCCCATGCAGAAGAAGGGGCAAACCTTTGAATTCATGCGTCAGCACGCTCATATGCGCTTGCGCACCAATACCTTTGGCGCTGTATTCCGTATTCGTCACAACATGGCAATGGCCATCCATCAGTATTTCCACGAACGTGGATTCTTCTACTTCCACACACCTATTATCACAGCCTCAGACTGTGAAGGTGCAGGACAGATGTTCCAAGTTACTACAAAGAATCTCTACGACCTAAAGAAGGATGCTGATGGCAAGATTGACTACTCTGACGACTTCTTCGGCAAGACAACTTCGCTTACCGTATCAGGTCAGTTAGAAGGCGAACTTGCTGCTACAGCACTTGGTGCAATCTATACCTTCGGTCCTACCTTCCGTGCCGAAAATTCTAACACGCCCCGCCACCTAGCAGAGTTCTGGATGATTGAACCCGAAGTTGCTTTCAACGACATTAATGACAATATGGACCTCGCTGAGGACTTTATTAAATATTGTGTGCGTTGGGCATTGAACAACTGTAAGGACGACCTCGAGTTCCTTAACAAAATGGTTGACAAGACGCTTCTTGAACGTCTTAACTTCGTAGTTAATAATAACTTCGTTCGTCTTACTTACACTGAAGGCGTTGCTATCCTTGAAGAAGCAGCAAAGTCTGGCAAGAAGAATTTTGAATTCCCTGTATATTGGGGAGTTGACCTTGCAAGTGAGCATGAGCGTTACCTCGTTGAAGAACATTTCCAGAAGCCCGTTATCCTTACAGACTACCCCAAGGAAATCAAGGCATTCTACATGAAGCAGAATGAAGACGGCAAGACTGTTCGTGCTATGGACGTGCTTTTCCCCCAGATTGGCGAAATCATCGGTGGTTCAGAGCGTGAAGAAAGTTACGAAAAGCTCACTGCCCGCATCAACGAATTAGGTATTCCCATGAAGGATATGTGGTGGTATTTGGATACTCGCCGTTTCGGTACTTGTCCTCATAGTGGTTTCGGTCTCGGCTTCGAGCGCTTGATTCTCTTCGTAACAGGTATGCAAAACATCCGCGACGTAATACCTTTCCCACGTACGCCAAAGTCTGCTGATTTTTAAATAATGTAACGTATCAAAGAGGAAGTTAGAAGAATCACTTACCTTCTTCTAACTTCCTTTCTTAAAATCTTATAACATGAAAAAGTTCAAGTCGTTAGGAATTGTTGCTACAGCAATTGTGTTACTAATTATCGCCGCCATCGGTTTTTATATTTACACAAACTCCGATGCTTATATAGCAAAGAAAATCTATAACTCTTTAGGTAACGATTATACAGTTGCACAGTGTGATAGTATCATTCTCCTTTCGCCCGATTCAGAATATGCAAAATTAGCGGAAGAAAAGAAACAGACACTCCTCCGCCAGCAACGTGAATGGAATGCAATCGCAAATGCACCTACCGTTGAGAGCATTAAGAATTATAAGAGTAAGCACACACTTACCGCAACCTATTCAACTGCTACTGACAAAGCATTAGATTCATTACTTTGGATAGATGCCATAAAAGGCAAATTAGATACAAATTATGATGAGTATCTAAAACTTGGGGAAGCGACACACCACTACACAGAGGCAAGTAAAGTGCTCCAATTGATGAAAGAACTTCCCTTTGACGCAACCATCTCCGCTAGATTACAAAATAAATTAAGCACTTTTTATGAAGAACTTGGAAATGGCAATGCCTCAAAAGTTGCAGATATGTGCGCGGACACCGTTTCATTCTTTCTTTTCCATCAAAATCAAACCAAGAAAGAAGTTGCAAATTTCATAAATAAGAAATATTGCAAAAATATTAAGACAAGAACATTCACTGCACCTTCTAATATTGATTTTCATAAGGCACGTATTAACAACGACGAAGCGGGGTATGCGATACTTTTTGATATAGAAATTACTTCCCCGAAGAAAGTTGCAAGAAAGCATAGCGCTTGTGTATTTTTAAATAAAGAAGGAAAAATTACATACGTAGCACATAAGCCTTTTAAACGTCAATAGTACGTGACTACAGCATACCTCCATATTAACTAATTTATTGTAAACAAACACTCTAATACTCTTCTAACATGGAAAAATTGATTATTAATAGTTATGATGAGTTTGCTGCTCATTTAGGTCAGGAATTAGGCACTTCTGAATGGTTGGAAGTAAATCAAGAGCGCATCAATCTTTTTGCTGATGCAACACTTGATCATCAGTGGATACATATTGACACCGAACGTTGTAAAACTGAAAGTCCCTTTGGTCAAACTATTGTTCATGGGTATCTTACGCTTTCACTTCTCCCCTACTTATGGGATCAAATTATCGAAGTTAACAACATCAAGATGCTTGTAAACTACGGTATGGACAAAATGAAGTTTGGTCAAGCTGTGCTTTCAGGTCAATCAGTAAGATTGGTAACAAAGTTGGAAAGCATTACCAATCTTCGTGGTATAGCAAAGGTTGAGATTAAATTCTATATAGAGATTCAAGGAGAAAAGAAGCATGCGCTTGATGGTGTAGCAACCTTCCTTTATCATTTTAATTCATAAAGAAATCACCTAGCATTCTCAAATTGGGTTGCAAAAAGGGTCCATATTATCCCTCATTGCAACCCATATTTTTTAGTAATAAAATCCGATGGACGATAAATATCTAACCATAACAGATAACGGCACAGAGGGCTTATATTCCGAAAAGCGTAGTCGCTTTCTTGCTTTTGCTCACCATGTCGAAACAGAAGAAGAAGTGAAAAACATCGTTGCCAGTTATCGAAAAAAATATTTTGATGCTCGCCACGTCTGCTATGCCTATATCTTAGGTTATCAAGGCGAACGCACTCGTGCCAACGATGATGGCGAACCCGCCGGTTCATCAGGGCAACCTATCTTACGACAATTACGTTCCTTCGGATTAACCTTCTCACTCGTAGTTGTTGTGCGCTACTATGGAGGAGTAAACCTAGGTACGGGGGGACTTGTGGTAGCCTACAAAACAGCATCAAAGGAAGCACTTGATGCATCTACCATTGAAGAGCGCTTCGTCAAATCCGAATTTCAAGCAAGCATCCCTTACACTGAAGTTGACCGAGCTATGCGCACCATCCGTTCCCTTGAAGCAGAAATTCTATCTCGCGAATATACCGCTCATGACACCATCCTTACCCTTAGATGTAGATTGTCGCGAGAGAGCGAATTGAAAGAGAAACTGGGCGTGACTGAGAAAGATTAATTTGATGACCAGTTTTGATTAAGGTACATTTATTTTTCATTTAACGTCAACAATTCATAACACCCCATACACTCTAATCCACGAAAATTCAAAACACAAAATAGTTACAATATTGCCTTCACAAATCCCCTACTCCAAAATCTCCTGTCATCAATTATTTTGGCAACAAAAGTCAAACAAGCATACCCCTTTTT
Source organism: uncultured Prevotella sp. (assembly GCA_937877685.1). GTDB lineage: Bacteria > Bacteroidota > Bacteroidia > Bacteroidales > Bacteroidaceae > Alloprevotella. The sequence goes on along the minus strand of CALFGU010000117.1, from coordinate 23,517 downwards.
ACCTCTGATTTCAACACTTAAATTCTTAATTTATAATAAAAACGCAAAAAAATTTTGCCTGTTTGACAATAATTTCTACCTTTGAGCGACCTTAATAATCTAAACTAAAGATGTATCAACTTAAAATTGCGCCCAGCATCACCAATCGCGAGGGTGAGGCGCTTGAAAGATACCTTCAAGACATAGGTAGAGCAGAAATGATTTCTCCTGAAGAGGAAGTTGAACTCTCCATGAAAATTCAGCGCGGTGACAATGCTGCACTTGCGCGTTTGGTTCGTGCAAACCTACGCTTTGTTGTGAGCGTTGCGAAACAGTATCAAAGTAAAGGATTGGGCCTCATTGACATCATCAATGAAGGAAACGTTGGATTAATAAAAGCGGCTCAACGTTTTGACCCAACGCGAGGTTTCAAATTCATTTCGTATGCCGTTTGGTGGATACGTCAAAGCATTCTACAAGCCATCACTGAGAAAAGCAGATTGGTGAGACTCCCCAGCAATCAAGAGGGATTAATGAGCAAAGTTAAGAGATTCCGCAACAATTTTATGCAAGAGAATCAGCGCGAACCTAATGCTCAAGAAATCGCAACAGCCTTGGATATTGATGAGGAAAAAGTAATGGTAATCCTTGACACTTCCATTCGCCCAATAAGCATGGATGCACCAATTTCAGAAAATGATGATACCGCAATTATCGACCTCATAGCGTCAAATGATAGTAAAGAATCAACAGATTCTGAACTCGAAACGCAATCGCTCTCAACACAACTTAACATTGCGATATCTCAACTTCCTGAACGCGAACAAAATATCATAAGAATGTCGTTCGGCATTGCAGGTCCGGAACGAACCTTAGACGAAATTGCTCAGCATATTGGTCTTTCTAAAGAACGTGTGCGACAACTTAAGGAAAAAGCCATCAAAACGCTACAATTACCTCAATCAAGGCAATTCCTAAGATGCTATATCTAAATATTCATATTCCATTTTAACGAATTCATTTCAGAATGCTAATTAATTTAGCATAAAATTAAGTCTCAAAGTTTTCAAATCTTTGAGACTTAATTTGAATTTATTGAGATTTAGTTTTTCATAATTAAGTTTCAATTCAAATGGTTTTGATTTGATACTAGAATAAATCTGGTCAAAAATAGAAAGTTCAAACTCCTCCTCCCCCTCTAACAGACACAATATTATAATAAGAAACATAACTTAATTTAGAAAATTAAACGAAACTAGAAGATAAAAATGTAATTTTGCACTATAGAAACATTTAGGTGTTACACCCATCTACGAATTTTATCCATCAAAAGGTTCGTTTAATTTCACTAATTTCCATGCAACAATTCAATAAACTCCTCATGCTCGCGCTATTTTCTGTTTTATCAGTAATAGGAATACAAGCGCAAAAAAACGTTTATGGTTATGCTTACGCTACAAGTTTGAAAGACAGTGTAGTGTATATTTCTACGATTCAGCAGATTCCCAATGCACAAATTGGAAAAGATGGATTCCTTAATTATCGTAGCGATTTTGGGGAGCAATTTAGAACATACCTCCAACAATATTACGACCAACCCAACGTTACTGCCGTGGTTATGTTCCACAAGAAGCGTAAAAAACTTGAAAAGCGCTACTTAAAAATGCGCAAAATCGCTAAGCAGGAACAGGGGAAACGCGTGATTGAAATCAACTATAGCGATTTCAAGTTTCAACCTGTTGAGTAATTTATTGTGACAAGTAAGAATCTTAACTACAGCTCGGAATGGACAATCTATACTTTCGTGTCGCAGACATGAATTTCCAAATTGAATTCTTAGATGAAGAGGACAACAGAAATATGTTGCCCTCTTTTCCAGTTTTTCATGTCAAAGAGATTCCCAACGAACCCTTAATGTTCACCCTACAAGTGGGTAAGTCATTATGTAAGATAACTCCTCAAGGTGAAGAAATCGGACAATTTGATTGTGGAGGTGCAAACCATGGGATTTACAAATTAGATGAAGGAGGTTATGCCATTCATATTTCATCTCCAGAAGGCATTCCTTCTTGTGTCCTTGAAGCAAATACCGATTTCACAAAGTGTAAAGCAACTTTAATTGGCGAAGAAGAAGGAACAAGACAATTTGGACTTAACAATGCCGTCATGATTTGCTTTGCATTTAGTGGCGCATATCATAACATCCTGCTGATTCATGCCTCTGTGCCAATGATAAACGACAAGGCATACTTATTCTTAGGCAAAAGTGGCACTGGTAAAAGCACACATTGCAAGTTATGGTTAGAAAACTTTAAGGAGGCTGATTTGCTCAATGACGACAATCCCGCTATTCGCATTCATCCTGATGGAAATATCTACGTATATGGCACTCCTTGGAGTGGAAAAACTCCATGCTATCGTGCTTTACGCAAATTGACCGGAGGTTTCTTGCGACTTGAGCAAGCACCTTATAACGAGATTAACCGTCTCTCCCCCGTTCACGCTTTTGCATGTGTGCTTTCCTCATGCTCAACTATGATTTGGGACAAACCTTCTTATAAAAAGATTTGCGATACTGTCACCAAGGTTATTTCTCGAGTTCCAGCGTTCTACCTCAAGAACCTTCCGAACAAAGAAGCAGCACAAATGAGTTACGCATCACTACGCCCTGAAGATGAGAACAATTGAAATACCCAACGAGATACTCATCCCGAAAGTCAAAGAAGTGATTGACCGTGGAGCTACTGCCACATTAAGGGTAAAAGGTCACTCCATGCGCATATTTCTTAGCAACGGGAGAGACCTTGTAACTCTCGTAGCACCAGAACGTGAAAACTTAAGAGTTGGCGATGTTGTTTTAGCAGAGATACAACCTAAAGTCTACGTGCTCCACCGAATTATTCAGCGCACACAAGACCAACTCACACTTATGGGAGATGGGAATGTGGGAACTACTGAAACGTGCACTATTAACGATGTCATAGGGATAGTCACTCTATTTTATAGAAAAGGAAGAACAAAACCTGATTCCGTTAATGGGTGGAAATGGAAAACATATTCACGGATATGGTTAACACTAACCCCAATTAGAAGATATATTTTAGCAATTCACAGAAGATTATTTTAAACCATATTATGAAACTCAAGAAAGGATTTGCGCTACATGACGTATGCGGAGAAAAGGTACTCATCGCAGAGGGTATTGAAAACGTCAATTTTTCAAAAATGATTAACCTCAACCCCACGGCGGCATTCCTATGGGAAGAAGCTGAGAAGGGAGATTTTACGGTTGAATCATTAGCAGAGTCCCTCACCAAAGAATATGAAGTAACTTATTCACAGGCTCTCAGCGACACAACTACGCTTATTGAGCAATGGAAAGTCAATGAACTTATAGAGTGTTAAACGCTTCTTGCTCAGTAATAAATATGAAATGAATAGTATCCCCAAATTTGGTTTCAGTCTTTTCACAACCAACTTTGGGATTTTTTTATAGTAATAGTCCAACTTCAGTCTCCCCACCACCTCCAAAAAGAAATAACCTATGAAACGAACAGACTGCTATTTCGCACTTCTAATTATTGCCCTATTCTGCCCTTTCTTCCTATTTGATTCACTTTATGAATGTTACAAAACCTTCAATGCCGAGCATGGCATGGTAATGAGTTTTATAAAATTCGGCGTATTATCTACTCTTGGAGAAATGTTAGGTTGCCGTCTTAATAATGGAAAGTATATTTCAAAATCTTTCGGACTCTTGCCACGCGTGATTGTTTGGGGATTCTTGGGAATGGGTATTAATGCTGCAATGATAATCTTCTCAAAAGGCACTCCCATACTCATGGAATATTTGGGAATGACAGATGCTATCACGAGTTTTACAAACGCTGATTTCACTCTTAACAAATTATGGGTAGCACTTGCCGTTTCTATTGCAATGAACACGATATTTGCACCCGTTTTTATGACTTTCCACAAAATCACCGACGCACATATTGCTTTTCACGGTGGAAGTCTTAAATCGTTGATAACTCCAATCCCTATGGCTGAACGTTTTGCGCAAATAGATTGGAACAAACAATGGGGATTTGTTTTTAAGAAAACCATTCCCTTCTTTTGGTATCCTGCACACACCATCACTTTCTTGCTCCCCACTGAGCAACGCGTGTTGTTTGCAGCCCTCTTAGGAATCGTCTTAGGAGTATTATTAGCAGTTGCAACAAAGAAATAAACGTCACAGAGTCTCAAATTATAGACACTCAATAAATAAGCACACATACCAACCATATATTTAATGCCATATATACAATTCTTTGCTATTCATATGCTAAACCCCTCAATACGCAACTTTCGCTACACCTTGTGCTTAATGGCGATAATGACGTTTTCGCTTCATGCCCAGGATTTTGCCTCGGAAGTAAATCCATTTATCGGTACAACAAACTATGGCACAACGTCCCCAGGTGCAGTTATGCCCAATGGAATGATGTCGGTAGTGCCATTCAACGTAATGGGTTCCGACCTCAACCGCTATGATAAGGACAATCGTTGGTGGTCGGCACCATATGAGTACACAAACACATACTTTACAGGCTTTGCGCACGTATCTCTCAGCGGAGTAGGTTGCCCCGAAGCCGCCTCACTCTTGGTAATGCCAACAATGGGAAAATTTACGCCTGACCACAGACAATATGGTTCTACTTATAGTGAGGAAAAGGCGTCGCCAGGTTATTATTCCAACCGATTGACGCGCTACGACATTAAATGCGAAGCCACTACAACGTTGCGTTCTTCTTGTGAGCGCTACACCTTTCCCAAAGGTGAGGGTCACATTCTGCTCAACCTTGGCGAAGGACTCACCAATGAAAGCGGTGCATGGGTACGCCGCGTTAGCGATACGGAAATCGAAGGGCAGAAACTCTTAGGCACTTTTTGTTATACGCGAGATGCCGTGTTTCCTCTCTATTTCGTAATGCGTGTATCTAAGAAACCCTCCTCAAGTGGATGCTGGAAGCGCGAACCTGAAATGATGGGCGTAGAAAAAGCATGGCGTGGCACTGAGGAGTTTAAGACTTACGATGAAACGGTAAATGAATTGGGTGGTGACCACATAGGTTATCGCTTTACTTATGCGAACTTGAAAGAAAATGATACGATAATCGTGCGAATGGGGGTTTCTTTTGTATCGTGTGAAAATGCGCGCATAAATCTTGATAGCGAACAGGGAGAAAGTTCCTTTGCTACACTCCATTCCCGAGCACGCCAAAAGTGGAACTCCGACCTTGGACGTATTCAAATTGAAGGAGGAACGAAAGATAAGCGAACTATTTTCTACACCGCTCTTTATCACTCACTCATTCACCCCAGCACCTTTAGTGATGTGAATGGTGAATACCGAACGATGGGTAGCAGAAAGGTAGCGAAAACAGATCGTACACGCTACTCCGTATTCTCACTTTGGGACACTTACCGCAACCTTCACCAACTCCTTACCCTTGTTTATCCCGAGCGTCAAACGGATATGTTACATTCCATTGTGGGGATGTATGAAGAAAGCGGGTGGTTGCCACGATGGGAACTCTATGGACGCGAAACTTACACGATGGCGGGTGATCCAGCTTCCATAGTCATTGCCGATAGTTGGTTGCGCGGTTTGCATGATTTCGATGTGGAAACCGCGCTTGAGGGCATGTTGAAATCAGCAAATACTCCAGGGATTGAAAATCCCTTACGCCCAGATATTACCCCCTACATGGAGCGTGGATTCATCCCTCTCTACTACCTACCTACAGATCTTTCGGGAGACAATTCCGTGTCTCATACATTGGAATACTGCCAAGCGGATTATGCCATATCACAATTGGCAAAGGCACTAGGAAAAGATAGCATTAGTAACGAATTTGACAAGCGCTCAAAATATTATCGCAATTATTATTGTAAGGAATCTGGTGTGTTACGCCCCCGCACGAAGGATGGTTCCTTTCTAAACGATTTTGACGCTAGCGTTGGAAAACACTTTGAGAATGTACCTGGATTTCACGAAGGTTCGGCTTATGCCTATACCTTTGCGGCTACCCACGACGTTGAGGGGCTTATGAAACTCATGGGCGGACGTAAACATTACGTCAATAAGTTGAAAGCAATTTTTGAAGAAGGGCATTATGACCCTGCTAACGAACCAGATATTGCCTACCCTTATCTTTTCAGCAGATTTAAGGGGGAAGAATGGCGCACACAAAAAATTGTGAATCACCTTCTGGATAGTTGTTATCACAATGGGCCCAACGGACTACCTGGCAATGATGATGCAGGCACACTCTCTGCATGGGCACTATTCTCCATGATGGGACTTTACCCTGACACTCCTGCTGAACCTACCTTCACACTTACCACCCCTCAATTCAAACGCATTTCTATCACGACTCCTTCAGGAGTCATCACGCTTACAACGGATAAAAATCCAGAGGAAGCGCCACTGATAGAAAGCGTTATGTTAGACACGAAGAAGTTACGAACACTTCGCGTTAATCATCATGACTTATTACGCTTTAAGCGCTTAGACTTTAAGTTAAAGAGCGAAAAATAAATCCCTTAACTTATTGCAAGTTATACACCAAAACCTCATGAAAAATCTCGCAACCATTAGTGGCATATTGCTCCTTACTATTAGTTGTCAGCAAGTGCCCACGCATTCCTTCACGTCAGAAGTTGACCCTCTCATTGGTTCATCAGGTCATGGTCACGTCTTTGTTGGTGCCCATCGCCCTTTCGGAATGGTGCAAGTTGGTCCCACGTCCATTCCTCAGGATTGGGATTGGTGCTCTGGGTATCATGCTTCCGACTCCACCGTAATTGGTTTTTCTCACACCCACTTGAGTGGCACAGGCATTGGCGATTTGTTCGACATCACCGTGATGCCTGTCGTTGGTGAAGTCACCTATTCGCGTGGTGTTGAAGGTGACACGGAGAGCGGTCTTTGGTCGTATGCTGATAGAGGTAGTGAAAGGGTAAGACCGGGTTATTATTCCGTTTTGCTTGAGAGATACAACATTCTTGCAGAACTCACTGCTACAGAGCGCACTGCGCTTCATCGTTACACTTTTCCTCAAAGCAGCTCAGCATCCTTGGTTTTCGACTTAGAAAACGGCGGATGTTGGGACAAAGTCACGGATGCTCACATTTCGCTCGCCCCCAACGGACTCCTCACAGGATGGCGCCACTCTCGAGGGTGGGCCAATCGTCAAAAAGTGTTTTTCGCCGCCGAATGCTCCAAGTCGATTGATTCGCTCACTTATCACGGACGCAATAGTCTCTATGCACGCCTACATTTTTCCACACAAAATGGGGAACAAGTGTTGCTCAAGGTGGCGCTTTCTGCCGTTAGCATTGAGGGCGCAACAAGAGCGCTCCAATCTGAAGCAACCACATGGGACTTCGACGCCCTGGCACATAAAGCCGACTCTTTGTGGAACGAAGAACTTAGTTGCATCCAAATCTCTGGTGGCACTCAAGCACAGCGTCGCACTTTCTACACCGCGCTCTATCATGTCATGACCGCCCCTGCGCTTTTTAGCGACATCAATGGTGATTACCGTGGTGCTGATGGTGAGGTTCACAACTGCACCTCGCCCACTTACACCATTTTCTCGCTTTGGGACACCTATCGTGCAAAGATGCCCCTGCTTTCCATAATTGCCCCTGAACGCATGAGTCATTTTGTCAACTCCATGCTCAACATCTGCGACCAACAGGGACGCCTTCCCGTGTGGCACCTTTGGGGATGTGAAACAAATTGTATGGTGGGCAATCCCGCCATTCCCGTTGTGGCAGATGCTATTGTAAAGCGCATCCCCAACGTTGATTACAATCGCGCATTTGAAGCCATAGAGAAAACAACTGCTCACTCGAAATTTGGTATAGATTTGCGCCGTCAGTATGGCTACATACCTTGTAATCTGTTCAAGGAATCAGTGGCCTACGAACTTGAATATGCGCTTGCCGACGGTGCGGCACATCAAGCGGCTTTATCATTGGGAAAAACCGAAAGCGCCAATCGTTATCTTGCTTCCAGTCGGTCTTACCGCCACCTCTTCGACAGCATCAGCGGTTTCATGCGCGGAAAGGACGATATGGGGAACTTCCGCACTCCCTTCGACCCCCTTCACGCGAGTCATCGTAACGATGATTATTGTGAGGGGAATGCTTGGCAATACACATGGTTAGTTCCACACGACATCGAAGGATTGGCCAGCCTTTTCGGAGGTAAAGCGCGCATGTTGGCACGCCTCGACTCCTTGTTCCTCCAACCCTCAGAATTAGGCAAGGAAGCATCCCCCGACATTTCGGGAATGATTGGACAATATGCCCACGGCAACGAACCCTCACACCACATTCTCTACCTCTATGCCATGTTAGGGCGTCCCGAGCGTACCTCAGAAATGGTGCATCACGTGTTGAACACGCTCTATGATGACACCCCCGACGGACTTTGCGGTAACGAAGATGTCGGGCAAATGTCAGCGTGGTTCGTGCTTGCCTCGCTTGGTCTCTACCAGGTAGAACCCGCCAGTGGGCGTTACTGGATTTCGCAACCCCTATTCGAACGCGCAACGCTTAAAGTCCCAGGAGGAACATTCACCATCGAATGTCCAATTCGCCCCGCCAACGCCAATCCTCGCCCACGCATTTTGCTGAATGGAGCGCCCCACTCCATGCCCTACATTTCCTATGAAGACATCGTCAAAGGCGGAACGCTTACCTTTCAATGGGAAGAGGAATGATAACTGTAACAAATGATATTTGCTTGCTAAAGATATGCATAAAACTAACTCACAAAGATTTTAAATTATTTAAGACTTAGTTTAAATTGTTAGTGAGTTAATTTTTTCTATATTAGATTTATTTTCAAATTGAGTCATTTGAATAAAAATCAACACAAAATATAGTATGCATAAAATATAGTAAGTAACGGAGTAATAGCAACTATATCATCAAGAAACGCATTACGCAAGAGAAACGCAACTCAATAAGATGCAACAAAATATTTTTACACGCCCCTTATGGGTATCGGTGTTTGCACTTACTGCCGCTATTTCATGGGGATGGGCCTATCCATTGATAAAATTGGGATTTGAAGAATTTCAGATTCTCCCCGATATGACGGGTAGCAAAATACTCTTTGCTGGACTTCGATTTTTTCTATCAGGAGTTATTCTACTCGCCATTGCACGTGCAACAAAACGCAGTTTTCGCACACATGGTTCGCATAGTTGGAGTTACCTCTTTATTTTCACTTTGTTGAATACAACTTTTCATTACGCCTTCTTCTACATAGGACTCTCACATAGTGACGGTGCACGTGCAGCAATTCTCAATTCGTTAGGCGTATTCGTATTGGTACTATTAGCTTGCGCAATATTTCCTAGTGACAAACTGACAAAACGCAAAATATCAGGGTGCTTATTAGGTTTTGTGGGAATTTTAATGCTGAATCTGGGTAGTGCTCAAACTTCAGATTTCTCATTTCTTGGTGATGGAATGATTGTGCTCAATGCACTTTGTTCTGCATTTGCAAGTCTGATGACACGAGGAGTCTGTAAACGCATTGACATTTTTGTTGGTACTGGTTATAGTCTCGGATTGGGAGGGGGAATGCTCATCCTTATCGGACTTTACTTAGGAGGCACACTTCCGACTGTTACACTTTGGGGATTAATTATATTATTATTACTGACTATTATTTCTGCCTTAGGATTTGCACTCTATAACAACCTGTTGCGTCACAATCCCATCGGAAAGATAGCCATTTACAATTCGCTAATTCCTGTTGTGGGTGCGCTTACCTCTTGCCTATGCCTAGACGAACCTTTCTATGCCAAGTATGCTATAGCTGTTGTATTGGCAGCGGGAGGTATTTATGTTATCAACAAAGGAAAATGACGGAAACCAACAATGTTTGATTCACGTCCCTTCGTATGAAAAATAACTTTTCAGCGTAACTTCTTGAGAGTTTCCCAAATAAAATGCTAAATTTGCATTCATGATTGAAATGCACCTCCCCGAAATATCCGATATATGGCGTGAATTTAGTTCCACCCTGCAATTAGTGCTCAAAGGACTGATTGTAGGTATTGTTATATCTGCGCCCATGGGTCCCGTAGGGATTCTCTGCATTCAACGCACGATGAAGAAGGGGCGCATTTATGGTATAGCAACTGGAGCAGGAGCGGCGCTGAGCGACTTTTTCTATGCGCTGATGACGGGGTTGGGGATGTCGTTTGTTATTGATTTTATTGAGCAGGGACAAACGCTCTTTTGGTTAAAGGTTATTGGTAGCGCCATGCTCCTGGCCTTTGGCATCCACACTTACCTGCAAGACCCTCGCCGAGGCATGCGCACGCAGATAAAGCGTAAAGGGACTTTGTTTTACAACTTCATCTCAGGATTTGGACTCACCATCAGCAACCCGCTCATCGTGTTCCTTTTCATTGCCCTCTTCAATATGTTGACATTTGTTATACCCGACAATATATTGGGGCAGACCCTTGGGTACCTCTCAATTATTGCAGGCGCCATGCTGTGGTGGTTAGGATTGACGTATATCATCACAAAGATGAAAAACAATTTTGGCGAAAGGGGGATCCTCTATCTCAACAGGACTATCGGGATTACTGTCATTTGTGTTAGCATTGTTTATGCCACAATGACGCTTTGCAACCTATATTAAAAATAACGGTCAACGGTCAATAGACGCTCCCAACGCGTTGTCTATTGGCCGTTGATGTTGACTATTGACCTTTATATTTAACGAATGATGACTAGAATCCTTACTTCACTACTGCTGTTTACTTTTTCGCACATTTCGCTTTTGGCCGTGCAGACAACAAAGGCAGACAGTCTATACAGTCTCCAAGAATATCAGGAGGCTGGTCGCGCGTATGAAGACCAACTTGCGGAGGGCATTCATGCGGAGACATTTTTCAATCTGGGGAATTGCTATTATTACATGGATGACACGCCACGCGCCATCCTCAATTATATGAAAGCGCTGAAAATGGAGCCTGGACACACAGAGGCGCAAGATAACTTGCAACTTTGCTTAGAGAAAGCGGGGATAACAACTTCGGAGGGCGAAGAGATGTTTTATACAACAATGACCAAGTCCCTCTTACGAAGCAAAAATGCAAATGAATGGGGGACGCTAGGAATTGGGGCATTTGCAATGTTCGTAATTTTCATTACACTTTACCTCCTCTTGCGCCGACCGCTTTACAAAAAGGTGACATTCTTCATTGCAATTATTTCGCTTTTAGGCACTATCGCATTTAATATTTTTGCATTTATCAACAAGCAACGCTTCACTGAAGTTGAACACGTTGTAAGTCTGTTACCAGCGCCCGTATATGAAACGGCATCAACCACGGGAGAAGTGCTGAGCGAGGTTCCAGCAGGAAGTATTCTTAAACTCAACGATGCCTATGATGACCAATGGGTGAACATCACTCTTACAGACGGAAGAGAAGGATGGTGTGAACGACAGAAAGTGGGTCTAGTCTCACTTGAATAAATAGCGCAATAACAAGCTTTTAATTGTAACTCATGCTAGAATTCATAACCAACATAGACACGCAACTCACGTTGCTCCTGAACGGGAGCGACAGTGTGATGCTTGACACGATTGCTGTGACAGCAACGAAGACGAGCACTTGGATTCCGCTTGGAATCTTGTTGCTTTATGTACTCATGAGGATGAAGGATTGGAAAAATGCGTTGCTCGTTATCCTGTGCGTTGCCATTGCTATTACGCTGGCAGACCAAATGGCGAGTGGTATTTTCAAACCCCTTGTTGCACGACTTCGCCCCTCTCATACCCCTGAATTGCAGGGAGTGATAGATCTTGTTGGCGATTACAGAGGTGGAAGATATGGGTTCTTCAGCAGTCATGCAGCAAACACTTGCGCCGTGGCAGTGTTCCTTTCCCTATTGTTCCGGAAGAGAGTTTTTACGGTTACCATCTGTTCTTGGTCAATGGTCAATTCTTGGACACGATTATATTTGGGCGTTCATTACGTGGGCGACATTATGGTGGGGTTGATTTGGGGAGCATTTGTGGGATGGATGGTGTTCCGCCTATATCGCTTCTTGACACTCAAGGTAAAATTAGAGGGAGTGGAACTTCTCTACACTGAAAAGCGCGCATACCTACTCGCCGAAGCGATAGCGCTAACCTATGCAGCAATTATTATTTATGCCATCTGTAAGACAATATTATAAGTAACGTTTCGTTTTTTAAAGTCGGAAACACATCTCCCACTATAAAAATCAAACGAACCTACCCCACCTCTATGCTACAATCCCTGAATGTCAGACTTTGGGCGATCCTGCTTATGATTCTCATGGCATGCGCCACAATGAAGAGCCAAAGTCGAGTAAAAATATTTGGAACTGTAAAGAACACGAGCGGAGAACCCATCGAGTTAGCAAACGTTAGGGTTCCATCGCAAAACACCGGTTGCATAACGAGTTTACAAGGTGAATACAGTTTCTACTGTTTGTCGGCAGACACCGTAGAAGTTGTATTCACCATGATTGGTTATGAGGGGCGCAAGCGCATCCTCAGTGCCCCAAAAGATAGTGTCAGACTTGACGTTGTGCTCCCTAATTTCGAGGATTTCTTAGGCACAGCAGTTGTGACAGGGCAACGCATACAATTAGGAACAACCCAACGCGTCACCCCTGTGGATGGAAAGTTTTTACCTTCAACAACGGGAAATGCCGTTGAAGAATTGATTGCCACTCAAGCAGGGGTAAGCACCCACAACGAACTCTCCTCACAGTACAACGTCAGAGGTGGTTCGTTTGACGAAAACGTGGTGTATCTTAATGGCATAGAGGTTTATCGCCCCATGTTAATTCGTTCTGGTCAACAAGAAGGACTCTCCATTATCAACAACGATATGGTAGAGAAAATTTCCTTCTCAAGCGGTGGGTTTGAAGCACGCTACGGAGATAAGATGTCGTCCGTGCTCGACATCACTTACCGTCGCCCTGAAAAGTTTGAGGCAAAGGTTAATGCCTCAATGTTAGGTGGTGGCACATACATCGGATGGGGAAATAAGAAACTTAGTGCAATGGCGTCAATTCGCTATAAGACAACGCGCTACCTCCTATCCTCAACCGACACTGACGGAGAGTATCGTCCACACTTCATGGACTATCAAACGTATATTAGTTGGCAACCTTCACAAAAATGGACTTTTGACATTTTAGGAAACATTTCCGACAACACCTACCGCTTCGAACCCGAAGACCGTGAAACTAACTTTGGTACGATGGAAGCGGCAAAACAATTTAAAGTCTATTTTGACGGACAAGAAAAGGATTACTTCCGCACCTATTTCGTTGCCTCTACCATTACACACCATTTCTCACCAGAAACATTTCTTGCAGCCAACTACTCACGCTTTCTCACAAAGGAGCAAGAAACTTACGACATACAGGGCGAATATTGGTTAAACGAAGCAACGACACAAGAGCAACTTGGCGTTGGAACTTATATGGAGCATGCGCGTAATTACCTACAAGCAGAAGTAAACAACATGGGTCTTGCCTTCAGAACAAAAATTACGGGGCACACCCTGCAAGCAGGAATTAATTGGCAAACAACGCAAATCAAGGAAAATTCTAGAGAATGGGAAATGCGAGATTCTATGGGATATTCCCTACCCTACGACCCTGAGAAACTCCAACTCATCTATAGTTTAAAATCAAAAAACGAATTGTCATCCAACCGATTTGAAGGTTATCTTCAAGACACCTGGCGATTTAAAACTGGACTCGGACTCTTTAACCTTACTTACGGACTACGACTCACACATTGGGATTGGAATGGCGAGACTCTTGTTTCGCCACGTGCGTCAATCGGACTCTTACCCAATAATGATAAACTGACCCTTCGCTTTGCTACGGGTGTTTATTATCAAGCACCCTTCTACAAAGAACTGCGCGATACGTCTATCGTTAACGGCGCTGCTACGGCACTGTTAAATAAAGACATTAAGTCGCAAAAGAGTGTGCATTTCGTCCTCGGCGGGGATTATACCTTCCGCATGTTCAACCGCCCCTTCAAATTTACAACCGAAGCATATTACAAGTCGCTATCAAACTTAATACCCTATACGGTTGATAACGTCAGAGTGGTTTACTATGGACGTAATATGTCAAAGGGGTATGCAGCGGGGATAGATTTTAAACTCTTTGGAGAATTTGTTCCTGGAACCGATTCGTGGATTACCTTCTCATTGATGAAGACAGAAGAAAAGTTAAACGGAGTATGGATTCCTCGACCAACCGACCAACGCTACAATCTATCACTCCATTTCACAGACTATTTTCCAGGTTCCGACAGATGGCGCCTTATCCTGAAAGCAGCAATGGCAGACGGATTGCCATTTGGACCTTCACACTCACAACGCGAAAAGCATGTTTTCCGAGCGCCTGCTTACAAGCGTGTAGATATGGGACTCTCCTATTGCCTCTTCAACAACGAAGACTATCTCATGAGTTACCCTCGCCTAAAGTGGATAAAAAATGCATGGATAGGACTTGACGCACTCAATCTGCTAGGCATCAATAACGTAAATTCATATTACTGGATTACAGACATTACCAACACTCGCTATGCTGTGCCCAATTATTTAATAGGGCGACAATTCAGCATCCGATTAAGCGTTGAATTATAGCGAAAATATCTTGATTTTCAAACAATAATATTTAGAACCCATTTTGACGAATGAGTGTAGAATTGCAATTAAATAAACCTGCAAGAATGGAGTGGTTAGACGCAATGAGAGGTTTTACCATGATTCTTGTGGTTGCTCACCATGTATCTACCGATTGCTTCGGACAAGACATCAAACAATCTGCCGCACTTTCCTTCTTAGTGCTCTTCCGAATGCCATTATTTTTCTTCGTGTCGGGATTCTTAGCCTATAGTAGTAAAATGGAATGGACATTGCGCACCCTTGGTCAAAATTTACTCAAAAAATGTAAGGTGCAACTCATTCCTACTATCGTTTTCCTTGCTGTTTTTCTATCCCTAATGCGCCCCGATTTTATGAAGGGGCTTGAAGCAGCACTTGTGTCTCCCACAAAGTCAGGATATTGGTTTACTTGGGCACTCTTGCTCATGTTTATCATCTATTACATTTTTGCTTATTTAGAAAGCAAACTTCCTAAGAAAACACTCATCCCCATCCTCTTGTTATGGACGGGTGCAACAGTGGTTTATGCAACAATCTACATGCCGTCATGGTTCACATATCACAAGGATCCTTTCTTCAGTTATACAAGTTTGATTCAGGTGATGACATATTTCCACTTCTTCCTCTTCGGCACTATTGTACGCCGATATTGGCAATATGTGGAACGCCTTTTTGACACAAAGTGGTTTTATACCATAGTTGTCATTTTGGCATTTATCTGTGCAGTTGATTATCTAAAGTGGCACACACTTCGTTTGCAATGGGCAAATCTTCCGAGAACATTAGCGATGTACTCTTTGATTCTCATCGTAGTCATGTTCTTCCGCCACTATAAGGATTGGTTTACAAAGAAGACCATAGTAGGTAAATGTCTGCAATACATTGGAACTCGCACACTTGACGTTTACCTTTTGCATTTCTTATTCTTGCCTAATGCAAAGATGATTGGCACCTTCTTCTCCGAAAACCGTAGAAACTTCGCAATCGACATAACGTTTTCAGTTATCGTAGGATTGCTCGTTATTGGATTTTGCTTAATAACGTCTAACATTTTGCGCGTTAGTCCTATCTTTCGAAAATACCTATTTGGACGACCTTAAATATTAATCTCCCCCAACATTCTTCAAATGAAAAACATCGCAATAATTCTTGCTGGAGGTTCTGGACGTCGCATGGGAGGCGCACTCCCCAAGCAATTTCTGGAAGTAAATAACCGCACAATACTTGAATATACAATTGACAATTTTGAACGTGCAGAGTGCATTGATGAAATTGCTATTGTTACACATCCCGATTATGTGGACAAAATGCAACAAATCATTTCATCTAATCCATGGAAAAAAGTAGCGCGAATCCTCCTTGGGGGCAAAGAGCGCACCGACTCCACACTTTCGGCATTGCGTGCATATACCAACGAAAACGACAGACTACTTATTCACGATGGTGTGCGCCCTATGGTGTCACAACAAACTATCCAGAATGTCTGTTCCGCACTTTCTGAATATGACGTTGTAAACCTTGCCATTCCTGCTGTTGACACAATTATAGAAGTTAAAGACGGCGTTATGGTAGCAGCCCCTAGACGCGATCTACTGCGACAGGTACAAACCCCCCAAGGTTTCAAGCGGGAAACATTGGCGTTAGCTTACGAAAAAGCCCTTGCGGATCCTAACTTCATAGCAACAGACGACTGCGGGGTAGTATTTAAATACCACCCCGCAAGTCCGATAAAAATCGTAGAAGGAGAAACGTCCAATATTAAAATTACTTATAAAGAAGATTTAGAGATACTTAAGAAGCATCTAAATACTAATTGTTAGAAAAGAAATAGATATGTGGTTAGAGAAAAGACAACTACGAGCGTGAATTTATCGATCTAAGGCAATATTATTCTCTAACAAAACCTACACCATCCCATTTATAACGTATGGTTTTAAGGTTCTTAGTTATAATTGCAGACTCTTCTCTTGATAATCGCTTCGTGGACAACTGACATTCAAAGGTCTTATCTTCACAAATATACTTAATTCTAACAGGGAGCATCTCAATCTTACTCAATATTGATTCTTCAACGATGTTTGAGCATACAAATTCACGTGAAGCAGGTATTGGAAACGTTAATGCTATTTGCTCTCCAGTAAGAGTATATGCATGAAATATGCTTTGCTCAATGGGTGATGTAATTGTAGAAATCATCCCAACTATGGTATCGCCTGTAATGCCAGACAGGAATAGAATATCCAATTCACTTACGGATGTCATTGATAAGTGCATGTAATCCTCCGTCTTCAACGTCAATTCTGTCTTTCCACCATAAAGATTTTCTACACGAGCCGCCATACCACAGTTGGCATAATCCAACAAATCCAAACGATTATTCTCTGAGAGCAAAGACAATTCGCTAACCTTCAGATTCACAAATACACTACCAATAGTTGGCGGAACAACGACACCATCTATAATAATGATATTCATAGAGTCGTTCTCCCACAATTCGTCTACTCTCACGCTATCTATAGGTACGTTGCACTCATCACTATCTAATTGCTGAGCACTTAATGACTGTTCTACGAGTAAAAAACACGAAAGAACAAAGAAAAATATACGTTTCATGACTGCGAAAGTACACAATTCTTGGAATATTACGCAGTGTCTGACAAGAAAAAGTATAGCAAACCCTTGCCACACCAAATAATTTGTGTAACTTTGCACCCAAAATTACGACCATTACACAATTGTTGTTACCAAACAATTAGTAAAAACCATAAAATTCACCCAATAAGAAAATGAAAAAAGGTCTTCACCCTGAAAATTATCGTCCCGTAGTATTTAAGGATATGTCTAACGGTGACATGTTCCTCTCTCGTTCTACTTGCAAGACAAACGACACTGTTGAATTCGAAGGCGAAACTTACCCCGTTGTTAAGTTGGAAATTTCTTCTACTTCTCACCCCTTCTACACTGGTAAGTCTAAGCTCGTTGACACAGCTGGTCGCGTTGACAAGTTCATGAGTCGCTACGGTCAGTCTCGTAAGAAGTAACCATTCATAATTCTAAACACGCCTTGTGTTTAGCATAGGGTTCAAATAAACAAAGGTGTGTTCCAAAGCGGAATGCACCTTTTTTATTTTTACGATTTGTGTTTCTCAAATCTGACTGTGCCAGTAATTATACAATCCACCCTACTCATCCTTAAAGTTTAATCCATGGTAGCCCCTCCTATACCTCACGTACGCATTGCATTAGTTGGTCTTGGACAACGTGGCATGAAGACGCTTGAGCGTTATGCTTACATCCAGGGAGCATCAATAGTGTGCATTGCAGACATAGATGCAGAAAAATTAAATCTTGCGAACAAAATCTTGCAAGAAAGCGGTCGTCCCACAGCACGAACCTATTCTGGTGCAGAGGGATGGAAGGAAATTTGTGAGCAACCCGACATCGATTTGGTTTATATCTGTACCGACTGGAGCACACACTGCAAAATGGCAGTCACTGCTATGGAAGCAGGAAAGCACGTCGCAGTAGAAGTTCCAGCCGCTGAGACCGTAGAAGAATGCTGGCAATTAGTCAATACCTCTGAGCGCACAAAGCGCCATTGCTTCATGACTGAGAATTGTTGCTACGATAATTTCGCACTTGCTACTCTCGAAATGAAGCGCCAAGGATTATTGGGAGAAATCACACATTGCGAAGGGGCATACATCCACCGAATTGAAAATCTCAGTGCTAGTTGGATGGAACAATCTTGCGCACAACATGGCGGAAATCCCTACCCCACTCACGGCATTGGTCCCATCGGGCAACTTCTCGGACTTCACCGCACCGACCGCATGGAGTATCTCGTTTCGCTTACTTCAGATTCGAAAAATAAAGTAAACTCCACATTGATTCGCACGGTTAATGGCGTAAGCATTTTGCTTCAACTTGATGTAACAACCCCACGCCCCTACAGTCGTCTACAAACGGTATGTGGGACTAAGGGGTTCATTCAAAAATATCCGCTTCCAACGATTCAATTAGACGGGGAAGATGAACCAACCGTGGGCGACAATGCTCTGCGCAAAGCTGAAAATTATTTCAACAGTCCAACAGCTCAACTATGGCAAAAAGGTCATGAACTCGGAGTTCCCAACGAAATGAACTTTACCATGGATAGTCGCCTCATTTATTGCCTCCAAAACGGACTCCCCTTAGACATCGATGTTTACGACGCCGCTGAATGGTCATGCCTCGCAGAATTAAGTCGTCAATCAGCACAAAGCGGAAGCATCCCCGTTCGCATTCCAGACTTCACACGTGGAAGGTGGAAAGACCCTAATTTTAACAAATAATCCATCATTATAGAATGACAATAGGAATTCTCACCGCAATGCAATCGGAGCACGACTTGCTTGCCTCACTCCTTGATAACAAACACACCCGCCAAATCAACAACTTCTCTTACCTTCATGGAAAAAAAGGAGATCATGAGATTATCCTCTTGCAATGCGGAATAGGGAAAGTAAATGCTACGATTGGAACCGTTGAACTCATTAAGAATTACGCCCCCTCTTACATTATCAGCACTGGCGTTGCTGGAGGTATTGACGCATGTCTATCGGTAATGGATGTAGTCGTTAGCGAGCAAACTGTTTACCACGATGTATGGTGCGGAATGGGATGTGAGCACGGACAAATTCAAGGGTTACCCACTTTCTTTAATGCCGCCTCCAAACTTGTAGAAGCAGCATTATCACTTAACGACACACAACACACAAAGATTCATAGCGGACTTATTTGTACTGGAGACCAATTCATCACCTCACGTACTGAATTAGATAACATTAAGACAAACTTTCCTCAGGGACTTGCCGTTGATATGGAATCTTGCGCCATTGCCCACACATGCCACATCTATGGCGTGCCTTTTGTAAGTTTCCGCATCATTAGCGACACCCCAGGAGTAGATGAACACATCCAGCAATACGAAGACTTTTGGGGAGAAATGGCCACTCGAAGTTTCCAAGTAACAAAGCATTTCCTTGAAGCAATCACAAATTAGAATTTTAGGTTATAAGGTTAGGACGTTCTGAACTTCAGAACCTCAGAACCTCTTAACCTCAGAATCTTATAACCTCACAACCTTATGAATAAAATCCCCAGTTTCACCATAAACCACCTACGCCTCAAGCGAGGCATTTTTGTTTCTCGCCAAGACCAGGTAGGCAATGAAGTCATCACAACGTTTGACATACGCATGAAGGAACCTAACAACGAACCTGCATTACATCAAGGCGCACTTCACACGATTGAACACCTCGCTGCTACCTTCTTGCGCAATCACCCCACATGGAAAGACCGCATCATATATTGGGGACCAATGGGATGCCTCACGGGCAACTATTTTATCGCAACAGGAGACCTCACCCCTGTGGAAATCCTCCCATTAATGAAAGAAACCTTTGAGTTCATTGCTAACTACGAAGGCGAAATCCCTGGAGCAACAGCTAAGGATTGTGGCAACTACCTTCTTCAAGACCTCCCCATGGCACGATGGGAAGCAAACAAATACCTAACAGAAGTACTGCTACAAATCAATGAGGAAAATATGAATTATCCTGCGTGATATTATATATTGTCATTCGGAAAATTTATTGGTTTTAGAGTAAATCCATAACCATTGCTAATATGGTTACATAAATCAATCGCAACTTGTTTATTCAATTCAATGCAAATGAATTCTAAACAAGTTGCGATTTATTATGCTAGTCTATTGAAGTGCTATTCAAATTTCTTAACGGATAACTAAGGATCATTATTTTCAATGATTAATGTACCTAATACCTCCTTAGGTCCTAGCATTCCGTGTATAAATGCTTATACATTCGATTTCCCTTCAGGCGCTTCTCATTGATCCACATATAGATATAAGTGTCAGTTGAACGATATATAACAAAGCCTACACTTTGCAAAAAGCGGTACGCTCTCTTATTTTCAACCATACAGGAGGTTCTAACTCGAAAACCTTGTTGCCAAAGATATTGAATCATCAATATCAGCCCCCTGTAATAAAGAAGGGATAAATGGAAAGATTTCCCCCACCCTCCGCCATGGATAGATACGATATTAGATGCCTTATCTTCATTGTATATATATAGAAATGCAATTGCTTTGTTATCAGTACATGTGTACATAACGTAACATTTCATAAAATCTCACTAGTGTCCACTTTTTTAGTGGACACTAGCGGCTTGTGAAAAAAATGAAGTATATGACCTATTCCCTTTAACCCTTTTTCTTTATAAACTTGACATCCTTGTTTTATACCATGCTCGCCAAGAATATACTTGCAATATTTGTCGCCTGCCAAAAGAATAAATTCATCTCGCTCTAAATCAGAACCTTCAGACTTAAGTACATTCAACACAACCTGCCCCCATTGTTTACATTCATCAGCAGACATATTGTTCAGCGTCTTGTTATATTTCTCAACCTTATCATCTAACGCTAATAAATGATGTTCTGCAGATAAAATGTGAACCCTATCCGGTTCTAACATCTCTGCATATTTCAATGCCTTTTTAAACAAACTACTAACATACAAGTCTTTCGCTTCAATAGGCACACCTTTGGTTTCTTTCTTCTTTGAAACACAGGAAATAAGAACTATTTTTGCCATAATGATGATTTCATAAATCTTCCGTTTGATCATCAGACCTGCACATACAAAAAACGCTTGTATTTCTATCACGTATGAATTTCCTAGGTTCATCAGCGAAAAGAGCAAAAACACTCGCGTGTTTATCGATTTTGTAACACAAAGATAACAAAATAATCAAAACAACAAGCAGATTGTCATGACTTTTTGGACGGTTGCGTCAGCAAAGGTATAAATTAAATGCTTATAGTTAAAGGATTTTACATTGTCATTTGTTGTCTATTTATAGAAATTTCGCAAAAGTTCAATATCACAAGTTTTGACGCCAATATCTATAATACATCTTACAGGGTTTAACACTGCATCAATATCATCAGCTTATATGAAATCAATTTTTAAATAGTTGGAAATTCGACTACGATGTAATCTGTCTCTATTTATCCACATATAAACATACTCTTCAGAAGTTCTATATTTCACAAAACCAACACTTTCCAGGAATCGATACGCACGTGTATTATTAAGTAAACAAGAAGTTCTAACACGTTTACCCTGTCCCAACAGATAGTGGATCATCAAAATTAGACCTCTATAATATAGAAGGGATAAACACATAGATTGTCCCCATCCTCCCCCATGAATTGAAACTACTTGACCACGTTTATCCTCTCGTAGAAGATAAGAAAAGGCAATTGGTTGTAATGTCCGGGTTTCATAGAGTACAAAACCCTGTATAACGTTTGGATGATTAGTTAGCAAAGAATCCAATTCTTCTTCAGAATAAATATCAGAAGCTATTTTCAACCATTCATCAAATGCAAAACGGTTTACCACACAATCATTATACTTGTATGGTTCCCATTTTACAAGTGAATCACCAACATAAACATCAAGATTGATTAGCGACATATTGTTATATAATTCAAAAGTCCCAACTAACAATCGAAAGTTGGGACTTATATTAAATACAAAACGACTATTCAGTATAAGACCACTTATTTGTTATCTCAATTTCTGTATATTCGTTAAAAGGACATTGTTTATACAATGCTTTCTGAACCTCACTAATTGTAGGAGCATCAAGACCTTTAACCATACCAGCGGTGCGATGTCCATTAGCTTTATAATTCACTTGTGCACCCCATTTGGTTTCTCTTTTTACATGATTTGCAGGACTACTTCCCATAAGATTATTATATTATTAATTATGCCTACTCTTTATAGGATTTTCGGCACCCTCCTTTTATGATAGAATATTCTATTAATAGACACACGCTTATTGCTTTCTTATATAAGATCGGAATAGTGCAAATATCCTTTCCATTAAATTTTATTTAAATTCAATTATTTGCTTCTTTTTTAACTATATATTGGAGAGAGGGGTTAAACAATTACTGTGCAACAATGAAAATGTACTGTATCTTGAATAGTAAATATATTATTTTCCCATCTAGGGGAATAACTATTAGATAGTTTAATTGAGGGACTTTTCTTTCTCTTTTTATTGTTTACTAATGTTTTTGTATCAACCTTTTTAAACTCTCCCCATTCCAATACGCCATCCTTTTTTAAATTTTCTGACATACCAAAGTCTTCATAATCTGCTCCCTTGGTTGTTTTCAAATAGTTTGCATCATTTGTCAGAAATAACGCAATTCCACCTATTACATTTTTTGTAAGATTCTTTCAACAACTCCAAACGCTTAACATCCTTCCAAAATTGATACCGCCCAATGTTTTGAGCGGATTGATTTTTTACTAGCTCCTTCTTTTGACTTGTTTGACCAAAACGAGTACACTCACCTGAGATTGCCTTTAATTTATTTTTGAGTTCTATCGCGATGTATTTTTCTTCACCTTTTATCTTCAGCACAATATCTATCGATGGCGTTTCTGTCTGCCAAGCTTTATAACCTAAATCAAATACTTCATTAAATCCTTTAGGTAAATGATATTCCATAAACACCTCATCAAAATCCCCGGTCTTTTCTAACTTCAAAGCGAGATACATTTGTAAATCTCGTTCGTTAAAGAACATACGTTTGTTTTGTCTAATAAACTGGAGAAGCATGTCCTTCACTGAAACGATTGTTTTGTCATATTTCTTTTCCATCTTGCAATTTTTGTCTTACAATA
>CALFGU010000116.1 GCA_937877685.1 uncultured Prevotella sp. | reverse complement strand
GTGCCTTGGTGGTGCATAAGGGTTTGAAATTCGAGGAACGCTTGCAAGAGGGTGTGCGTCGCTACGACTACTCTCGCCATGAGGGCGACTTCCATGCTGAAAACATTCGCATCGGTGGCGGACGCATCATCTTCGACCTCATTTCGCCCATCGAGAATGTGAAGGATATTGAACTGGGTGTGCCTGTGAGCATCAACATAGACAATGGCATCGGAGCATGCGCCTTAGCGCAGTTGGCAGGACTCACCGCCGACGAAATCCGTGAGGCGATGCAAACATTTGGAGGCGTTGACCGCCGCTTTGATTTCAAAATCAAGACCGATAGTTGCGTTCTCCTCAGCGACTATGCCCACCACCCCGAAGAGATTCGCCAAAGCATTCTTTCCATCCGTGAAGTATTTGCAGGACGTAAAATCTCGGGCATCTTCCAGCCCCACTTGTTTACCCGCACTCGTGACTTCTACAAGGATTTTGCCGATGCGCTCTCGCTTCTTGACGAAGTGTGGCTCACGGAGATTTACCCCGCTCGCGAACTTCCTATCGAAGGCGTCACCAGCCAACTCATCTTTGACAACCTTAGGGCAGACATGAAAAAGTCGCTTTGCATGAAGCAAGACTTACCCGCAATCGTTGCCGAGGAAGACTTGGACGTGCTCGTCGTTTTGGGAGCGGGCGACGTGGAAGACTATATGGAGCAGTTCCGAAAGATATTGGAAGAAAAGTAAACCTAACTTACGACATTCAGTTTGAGACTTTGGCGCCCCTGTTTGGGTACTTAAGAACGCGAATTTGAGGTTTTGTTTTAACCCCTTAAGACGCGCTCACAATTCCCCCTGATTTCCCCCGCAGAAAGACGCTCCAAGCAACCGCTCATTCAGACATTCACACTCTTTCAAAACGGGCATTGCCCCGCAAGAAGCATTTAGACCATTATCATCGTGCCTAAAATATACAGAACCATATTTCGACTCATCGTCGTAGTCCTTTTCATAGGTTACTTGGTATATGCCTTTAAAGACCTAACGGGTAAGGGAGATAGGAGCGTATGTCAGAAGATAAACATCAAGATTGCCAACGACACGTGTGGATTCGTAAATCCAAATGAAATTATTGCTACGCTTCAGGAAAACCAAATTTATCCCATCGGGAAAACAATGGACAGCATTAGCAGTAATGTGATTGCCGCCACACTCCGTGAAAATCCGTATATCAGTGACATCGTTTGCTATAAATCTCCTGGGGGCAACGTCAACATTCTCATTGACCAATACATCCCCATCATGCGCGTGATTCCCGATTCGGGAAGTTCGTTTTACTTAGATCAAACGGGCATTTGCTTACCAACTCGCGACTACGTAGGTAATTTCCTTGTGGCTACGGGAGACATTGACACCGCTTATGCAAGCAAGGAACTCATAAAATTGGCACAATTTGTGCGCAACAATGAGTTTTGGAACCAGCAGTTGGAACAAGTACACGTAAATCCTAACAAAAAGGTAGACCTTTACCCACGCGTGGGCAAACAAATCATTCGTATGGGCAGAATTGAGGATATTGAAACGAAATTTGAGAACCTCAAACTCTTCTATGACAAAGTTATGCCCGTCGTGGGGTGGAACAAATATTACGAACTGAACATTGCCTTCACCAATCAGGTGATTGGCAAAAAGCATATCAAGAAGAAGTGACCCCACTTCAGGATGCCTCAACGGCAACCGCCACAAAGAACAATCCCATTAACCGAACACTATAAACACACACATAAGCCATGGCAGATATAAAAGACTTCATTGTAGCCATCGACCTAGGTTCGTCGAAAGTTACAGCCATAGCCGGACGTAAACAACCAGACGGCGCAATCGAGGTGCTTGCTTACATGCAGGAACCCTCACATACCTTCATCCGCAAGGGGCGCATCAGCAACATTGATAAGATGACGCAGTGCGCAAAGAATATCAAGGAAAACTTTGAAAAGAAACTCAACAAGCGCATCTCAAAAGCCTACGTGGGTATCGGAGGTATGGGTATGCATACCGTAACCAATACGTTGCAACGCACATTCAGCGAGAAGCATGTCATTTCTCAAGACATCATGGAGGCATTACGCGTCGAAAACCTTCAGAAAGCAACTCCCGAACGTCACATTCTCGGAACCATCCCTCAGGAATTTAAAGTAGGGCCTCAGTTAACCAACGAACCCGTAGGCATGCTTTCCGACACCATTGAGGCACGCTACCTCAACATTGTGGCAAACAGCAGCATGTCTGACCAAATCCGCAATTGTTTCCGTGCTGCAGGCATCGAAGTGGCAGAAATGCCCATCACCGTGCTTCGCTTGGCTGACGTTATGCTTACCGAACCTGAAAAACGTAGTGGCTGTGTGTTCGTAGATATGGGCGCAGAAACAACTTCTGTAGCCATTTTCAAAAATAACATGCTTCGCCACTTGGCCGTAATTCCCCTCGGTGGCGCTAACATTACCCGCGACATCACTTCTCTTCAAATTGAAGAAGATGAAGCTGAAACGCTCAAACTTAAGTGGGGTGCTGCCATCACTAATGGAGGCGAAAATCCCCCTATCGCCGTAAGCGACGGACGTGAGTTCCCCTACAGCGAATTTGCTGGACTTATCGAGGCACGCGTAGAAGAAATCGTGCTCAACATCGAAAACCAAATCAAACTTTCACGTTACGAAAAGAACCAGATTATTGCCGGAATTATCCTTACTGGAGGCGCATCTATGCTTAAGAATATGGAAAGCGTTGTCGCTAAACTTGTAGGTTTGGATAAGTTACGCATTGTCAAAAACACCCGCTTCTCAATCCGCGGTCACAAAAGCATGAACGTCAACGAAGTGCGTGAGGGTGACTACGCAGCGGCACTTGCGCTCATCGAACAGGCAGACCAGAACTGCTGTGGCGGAGAATTGGGCAGCGAAAACTTAGAACTTTTCGAAGAGAAGGTAGAAGAGGAAGTTGCTGTGCAAGTTGATACTGCAACAGACACTGTAACAACTACTACCATCACTGATAATCCTCCCACACCCGAACCTGAGGAAGACACAGAGGAGAACGCTGAAGAGCAGGAGGAAGAAACTGAAGAAAAGGAGAAGAAGCCCAATGCCATCACTGGAATCTTTAAGAAAATGGGCAAATTTATTGGCGGATTAGTTAATGATGATTAACCGCTACTGAGTAATTATACTGACCCAGCGTCATTCCATTTACAGCAAAAAACTGAAACAATGAACGAAGATACGCTTATCGACTTGGGAGTGCCTACAGCAACCCCCTCTATCATAAAAGTAATCGGTGTAGGTGGCGGTGGTGGTAACGCCGTGAACTATATGTATCGCGAAGGAATCCACGACGTCAACTTTGTTATCTGTAACACCGACTCAAAAGCCCTTCAAGACTCTCCAATTCCCGTTCGCTTGCAATTAGGAAGCGAAGGCCTCGGAGCAGGTAACCGTCCGGAACGCGCAAAAAACGCTGCCGAAGAAAGCATTGAGAGCATCCGAAACATGCTTAACGATGGCACAAAAATGGTATTCATTACCGCCGGAATGGGTGGCGGTACGGGAACCGGAGCGGCACCAGTAATTGCACGCGAAGCAAAGGCAATGGACATTCTTACCGTAGGTATCGTCACCATTCCTTTCCTTTTTGAAGGCGCACGTAAGATTGACCAAGCTCTTGACGGTGTAGAAGAAATTGCGAAGCATGTAGATGCCCTTCTTGTTATTAACAACGAGCGCCTTCGCGAAATCTATCCCGACCTTAACGTACTTTCTGCCTTCGAACGCGCAGATAATACGCTTTCTGTGGCAGCGCGAAGCATCGCTGAGATTATCACGATGCACGGGGTGATTAACCTTGACTTCCGTGATGTTTGTACGGTGCTCAAAGACGGAGGTGTGGCTATCATGTCAACGGGTTATGGCGAGGGTGAGAATCGTGTGACGGCGGCAATCCAAGATGCGCTCCACTCTCCGCTGCTTAATAGCAACGACATCTTTAACTCGAAGAAGGTATTGCTCTCTATTTCATTCTGTGCCCAACATGAAGGCGACACTTTGATGATGGAAGAAATGAATGAGGTGCATGAATTCATGGGACAGTTCCGCGAAGACGTCGAAACGAAATTTGGTCTTTCTGTTGACTCTTCTCTTGGCAAGAAGGTGAAGATTACGATTCTCGCAACCGGATTTGGTATCACCAATGTGCCTGGCATCAAGGAAAAACTGGATCTTGAGGAACAGGAACGCTTGCGCGAACTCGAGGAAAAGGCGGAAGAAAACGACATCCGTCGCGAACTCTTCTACGGACCTAACGATAGCAAGGGCACAAGCAAGAAGCGCCCCAAGGTTTACCTCTTTGGCATCGAAGACCTCGACAACGAAGAAATCATCTCTTTGGTGGAAATCACACCCACTTACAAACGCACAAAGGAACAACTCAACGACATCAAGGCAAAAGTTGAAGGCGCCATGGTTATTGAGCCCGAGACGTCTGCAATTGACATGAGCAGTCCCATCTCCTTTACTTAGTAAAAACAGTTTGAGACAAAAGCGCTCTTATGTTTTACATAGTGGCGCGACTTTCTAACTTTGTGCGCTCCATTCCTAACCAACGAACGATAACCTCCCTCTCACGGAGGAACCTATCTTAAACACTCAACTCATGCTCGACGATCAACTCATCCAAATAACGGCTCCTGCCACCAACACCTTGATTAAAGTAATCGGGGTGGGAGGTGGCGGCGGCAATGCCGTAGCCAATATGTATAATGACGGGATGTATGACGTGAGTTTCTTGGTTTGTAACACGGATAAGAAAGCCCTTGATGACTCCCCCATTCCTTCGCGCATCCAATTCGGACCAGGGTTGGGAGCGGGTGGTAAACCCGAAATCGGCAGACAGTTGGCAGAGAAAGAAGAATCCTTAGCCGCCATTTACGATGCCATTGACAAGGAAACAAGAATGGCATTCATCACCGCAGGTATGGGGGGCGGCACAGGAACTGGGGCAGCGCCCGTTGTGGCACGCGAAGTGAGAGCACGCGGCATTCTCACCGTGGGCATTGTTACACTCCCCTTCCTTTTTGAAATGCGAAAGCAAATCGACAAGGCCCTTGACGGACTGGAGGAATTGACGAAGGAGGTGGACTCACTCATTGTTATTAACAACGAACGCATGCTTAGCGTTTACCACAACAAGAGTGTGGTGGATGCTTTCCAATCTGCCGACCGCACACTCACAAATGCCGTGCGCAGTGTGGTAGATATTATCAAAATGCACGGAGTTATCAACCTCGACTTCAATGATGTGAGCATGGTGCTCCGAGAAGGGGGCGTCTGCATTATTTCTACGGGCATGGCACGCGGAGATAATCGCATCACAGCCGCAATCCACAATGCCCTAAACTCTCCCTTGCCCGACCAAACCGACATCTACACCGCGCGTCGCATGGTTATGTGCATCTCTTTCCCTGAAACTCACGACTCGCTCCAAATGAATGAACTGGCTGAGGTGAACGAATTCATCGATGGCTTTAAGCGCAAGGATTTGGAGTATAAATGGGGACTTGCAAAGGATGACTCGCTCGACGGAGACGTGAAGGTGACGATTATAGCCTCAGGTTTCGGTCTCGTTCAGGAAGATATTGAGGAGGATTCGGAAGAAGGCATCAACCGCGACGAACTTCGCAATAGGTATTACGGAAAGACCTTCAAGCCTCGCTCGAAACCGCGCACCCCTGTTTACATATTCAAACCCGAAGATCTGAACAACGAACTGCTCATTGACCAAATAGAGGCGATTCCTACGGCACGCCGCTCGCGCGAACAGTTAGTCAAACTCAAGGAATTTACGCAACAACCCAACGCATAGTAACCCATAGTTGCTCCACGCACTATCGTTACGCTAAATCACTCACAAACTGCTATGACTCTCTTTGAAAAAATCTCACAAGATATTCCTGTGGCTATGAAAGCCAAGGACAAGGTGCGCCTTATGGCACTCCGCAACATCAAGAAGTTGTTTATCGAAGCGCAAACCGCACCCGGTGCGAACGAAGAACTTTCTGACGCTGACGCACTCAAGATTTTGGCTAAATTAGCAAAACAGGGACGCGACACTGCCGCACTCTACACCGAACAAAACCGACCCGACCTTGCAGAAGAGGAAATGGGACAGGTGCTTGTCGTTGAAGAATATCTCCCCAAGCCACTCACGGAAGACGAACTCCGAGTTGCACTCACGGAAATCATTGCTGAAGTGGGCGCAACGAGTCCTAAGGAAATGGGTAAGGTGATGGGCGCTGCCTCTAAGAAGTTGGCAGGCAAGGCTGACGGAAAGGCCATTTCGGAAATGGTAAAACAAATGCTTAATAAATAAGAAAGGAAAAAGGAGAAAGGAGAAAAAGGCTAGCGCAGATTGTGCCGCATGGTCTTTCTCCTTTTTCCTTTCTCATTTCTCCTTTCCCCTATGCAATTCAAACTCAGCTACGACTACCAAATCTCCACAGACGTTTTCCAATTACGCTTTGAGCGGGGAAATGAACCTCATGCCACGATAAAGCGTACTCCCGAAAGCGCAACGATTTATATGCCGCGCGGATTTCAGTTTGAAGGACCGGCAAGCATGACATGGGCAAACAAGGTGATGAGTGCCGCCATGCGCAACAACGCACAAGTGATTCTCACCAAGCGCCTGCGCGCCATTGCGGATGCTCACAGCATAGCGTTTAATCGCCTCACGATAAAGGACGTTTCGACGCGCTGGGGCAGTTGTTCCTCATTGCGCAATGTCAACCTTAGTCTGTGGCTCCTGCTCTTGCCTTCCCACCTCATCGATTACGTAATCTGTCACGAACTCTGCCATCTTAAGGAACTCAATCACAGTCCTGCCTTTTGGAGGGAGTTGGACACACTCTGCGGAGGCACAGGTACGGCAAAGCGATTGGACAAAGAACTCAGCACTTTGGAACGTAGCATCATGGCAGAGCGTATTAAGTAACGCACTCTGCCACTCTACAACGCCACTTTCCGCAAGGAGTCACCCCCACAACGCCTTGCCTGAAAAAACAAAAGCAAGAAACGGTTTGCAGTTTCCACTTTTTTTTCTAACTTTGCACACAAATAACAACTTATAAGTTATTTGGGCTTATAGCTCAGTTGGTTAGAGCAACGGACTCATAATCCGGAGGTCCTTGGTTCAAGCCCAAGTTGGCCCACACGTTGAGTGAATATCAATCTTTGGTATTCACTCAACGCTTTTTTATACCTATGGGGGTTTCTGTCGGAAAGCGTTAGAGGATTTAGACTGAAAAAATTCGGGTTTAGACAGAAGAACAGAAGGACATAAGCATAAAAGGGAATGGACATACCCCTACTGCCTTACAATCAAAAATAACTTTGTGCTTATGTTCTTATGGCTACCCCCACCCAGCACCAGCTCACAACGCAATCAGGCATCCCTCACACAAACTCTCAAATTGTCGCCCTTAAGTACCCAAACTGTTTTTCTTAAGTACCCAAACAATTTTGCGCATTAGGCGTTACTGTTTTCAGAGAGAAGTAGAAAAGGCGGATGGTGTCGATTTGTTTAGACAGAAGAACAGAAGAACAAAAGAACTTTTTGGGGGATAAGAGCAATAAGAAAACACCTATCCCCTTTTGTTCTTATGTTCTTATGTCTAAAAACTCAGTGTGTCTGTCTAAAATCTCAGTGTGTCTGTCCGAAAACTCGACGTCAGACAGTCGTATTAAAAAGAAAACGCCAGCGTACGGACTTGTACACTGGCGTTTCTTGCTTTATGCGCGGAACTTCCTATCCAAACAGTTCGCGCAGGGCATGTTCTACGCGGGCTACTGGAACGAGTTCGATGTTGTATTGCTTAGGATCGATGGACTTCATGTTAGCCTCGGGCAAGAGGAAGCGGCGGAAACCTAACTTTTCAGCCTCAGCTATGCGTTGAGCAATGCGGTTGACAGGGCGTATTTCTCCGCTCAGCCCTACTTCTCCCGCCATACATACATTACGCTCAATCGCCGTATCTACATTACTAGAAAGCACTGCAGCAATAACTGATAAATCTATCGCAGGATCGCTCACGCGGATGCCTCCTGCAATGTTGAGAAAGACGTCCTTTTGCACGAGTTTAAAGCCAACGCGCTTCTCTAAGACGGCAAGAAGCATGTTTAAGCGGCGAAGGTCGAAACCTGTAGCAGAACGTTGGGGCGTTCCGTAAGCTGCAGTTGAAACTAAAGCTTGAGTTTCGATGAGGAAGGGACGAACGCCCTCAATTGCTGCCGATATGGCGATGCCCGAAAGTTCTTCTCCGCTCTGCGTTAGGAGTAAGCCTGAGGGATTATCTACTGGGCGGAGTCCGTCGGCGTTCATTTCGTAGATGCCAATCTCAGAGGTGGAGCCGAAACGGTTTTTGATGCTGCGCAGGATGCGATAGAAATAGTGGCGGTCGCCTTCAAATTGCAAGACAGTGTCAACGATATGCTCCAATACCTTAGGTCCGGCAATACTTCCCTCTTTCGTGATGTGACCAATGAGAATTACGGGCACGTTGCTCTCTTTGGCGTACTTCAAAATGGCGGCTGCACACTCGCGAATCTGAGTGACGCTACCGGGTGAGGATTCTACGGTCTCGGTGGCGATAGTCTGTATGGAGTCAATGATAACGAGGCCTGGTTGTGTGTTTTTAATATGCGTGAAGATGGCTTCAAGGTTGGTTTCACACACAAGGAGGCAGTCGGAAGGTTCTTGCGTGATGCGGTCAGCGCGGAGTTTTATTTGGCGTTCGCTTTCTTCGCCGCTCACATAGAGAATGCGGCGCTCCTTCATGGCGAGCACGGTTTGCAATAAGAGTGTAGATTTCCCGATACCGGGTTCTCCGCCCAACAGAATGAGCGACCCGGGCACGAGTCCGCCACCTAAAACGCGATTTAACTCAGCGTCGTGGGTGTCAATGCGAGGTTCTTCTTCTGCCGACACGTTACGCAGCGCAACAGGTTGCGTACGCTGGCCGTCAAGTCCCGTCAAGGCGTGACGCGCTTGCACTTCTGCCTGACGAGTTGAGGAAGCGTGAATGTGGAGTTCCTTAAACGTATTCCACTGTCCGCAAGCCGGACATTTCCCTTGCCATTTAGGAGATTCCTGTCCGCAATGTTCACAGACATATACTGTTTTATCTTTGGGCATAAGTCTCTTTAAGGTTTTAAGGTTATGAGGTTTTAAGGTTATGAGGTTCCGTCCGGTCTGCAAGTCTTAAACACTTAAAACCTCATCACCTAAAAACCTAAAAACCTATTTATTACTTCCCTGTTACAATACGCTTCAGCGTGTCCAACTTATTAAGCGCCTCCATGGGGGTAAGGTTGTTGATATCTACCTGAAGCAGTTCGTCGCGGATTTGCATCAGAACGGGGTCGTCAAGTTGGAAAAATGAAAGTTGGGTACTTCCCGAGGCAATGGTGTCAGACATTTGTTGCACAGCCTCAGCAGGACTTCCATTTGCATGATTACGTTCCAGTTGTTTAAGTACAACTTCCGAGCGGTCAACTATTGTACGCGGCATTCCTGCCATTCTTGCTACGTGAATACCAAAGGAATGTTCCGAACCTCCTCTCATGAGTTTGCGCAAGAAAATAACTTTGTTGCCCGACTCCTTTACCGACACGTTAAAGTTCTTAACGCGCGGATACAACTCTTCCATTTCGTTGAGTTCATGGTAGTGAGTGGCGAAAAGTGTACGTGCAGGGGCGGTAGGGTTTTCGTGAAGATACTCTACAATAGACCAAGCGATAGAAATACCATCGTAAGTGCTCGTTCCGCGCCCAAGTTCGTCGAACAAGACTAATGAGCGCTCCGTAATATTATTCATAATATTCGCCGCCTCACTCATTTCGACCATAAAGGTACTTTCGCCCACAGATATGTTATCACTGGCGCCCACGCGAGTGAAGATTTTATCTACCACACCGATACGTGCGCTTTCGGCAGGTACAAACGATCCCATTTGTGCGAGAAGGGTGATGAGCGCAGTCTGACGTAAGAGCGCCGATTTACCTGCCATGTTAGGCCCAGTGATAATGATTACCTGCTGATTGGTAGTGTCGAGATGCACATCGTTAGCAATGTATTCCTCACCCACAGGCATGAGCGTTTCAATTACGGGGTGGCGACCCTGAACGATATCCAAGGACAAGGTTTCGTCAACTACGGGGCGCACATAGCGATGGAGTGCCGCCACATGGGCTAATGAATGAAGGCAATCGAGAGTGGAGAGCGCACGAGCGTTACGCTGGAGCAAGGCAATGAAACCAAGTGCGTATTGTGCGAGTTCGTTGTAGAGGCGGGTCTCAAGTGCAAGGATGCGATCCTCAGCACCGAGGATTTTTTCCTCATATTCCTTCAACTCTTGGGTAATGTAGCGCTCGGCTTGGGCTAATGTTTGCTTGCGAATCCAATCGGCGGGCACATTATCCTTATACGTGTTGCGCACTTCGATATAGTAACCAAACACATTGTTGAAACCTATCTTCAAACTGGGAATTCCCGTCTGCTGACTCTCACGTTGTTGCATCTGCAAGAGATAGTCTTTTCCCGAAGTGGAAATGGCGCGTAAATCATCGAGTTCTTCATTCACCCCAGCGCCAATTACGCCTCCCTTAGCTACTAACGCGGGTGGGTCAAGGCGAAGATCGTGAAGTATTCGAGACCTAAGTTCTTCGCAACAATCAAGGCGGAGGCCTAACTGGCGAATGTGGTCGTCGGAAGTACAAGCGCAAGCCTCTTTAAGACGTGCAACACTATCTAAAGCAATACGAAGCTGCTGCATTTCTCGAGGATTGACGCGCCCAACGGCAACTTTTGAAACTATACGTTCCAAGTCGCCAATTCTTTCTAACTCCTGCTGACAAAGGTCACGAAAATCGGGTTGTCGGAAAAAACATTCTACGCCGTTCTGTCGCTCTTCGATTTCTCGAACGGAACGAAGAGGGAACATAACCCATCTGCTGAGCAAACGTGCTCCCATCGGTGTGAGCGTATGGTCAATAACGTTGAGCAACGACCTTCCGCCCTCGTTCATGGGGCGAACAAGTTCGAGGTTGCGAGTTGTAAATTTGTCTAAACGTACGTAGCGCTCTTCCTCAATAGGCTGGAGGCGCGTAATGTGGGAAACCTGTGTGTGCTGGGTCTGTTCTAAGTAGATGAGAATGGCACCTGCTGCCACCGTAGCGGCTTGAAGATGCTCCACACCGAAACCCTTGAGATTCTTAACGTCGAAGTGTTTCAAGAGTTTCTCACGCCCCGTTGTGTCATTGAAAGCCCAGTCGTCGAGTTCGAAGATAAAGTATTTCGCTCCGTAAAGTCCCACAAAGCGGTCCTTACGTCCGCGCTCCACCAATACTTCCTTTGGGGCAAACCCGCCTAAGAGTTTGTCAATAGTCTCAGGCGTGCCCTCGGTGAGCAGAAATTCGCCCGTAGAGATGTCTAAGAGGGAAAGCCCAACGGCAGTTTTTCCGAAATGCACGGCAGCCAGGAAGTTGTTTTCGCGACTTGTCAACACATTGTCGGCAATCGCTACGCCTGGAGTTACGAGTTCGGTGATACCACGCTTTACGAGTTTCTTCGCAAACTTAGGGTCTTCCAATTGGTCGCAAATGGCGACACGATAACCTGCTCTGACAAGGCGCGGCAAGTAAGTGTCGAGCGCATGATGGGGAAAACCGGCCATTTCTGTCTGAGTGGCCGTTGCGCTTTTGCCATTGTTACGACGCGTCAAGGTGATGCCGAGCACCTGAGCGGCAATCACGGCATCATCACAGTAGGTTTCATAGAAGTCTCCGCAACGAAACAGCAACACAGCGTCAGGGTGTTTCGACTTTAAGTCGTAAAACTGTTTCATCATCGGGGTTAATTCTTCTTTCGCCATGGAGATTTATTCGAGTAAAGGGAACGGAGTTACGCCTACCGCTCTCTCATGTTAGACAAATTAGTTTAGCATTCACGACGCAAGGGATAGTCGCCACGAAGTTTTTCAAAATCCTCGGGATGTGCCTTTAGGGCTTCACTATCTCGAAGGGGATTGTAAAGACGCAAGGGAGAATCGGGCGTCACCGCCATTTCGGGATAATAGGAATAGCCTTCGGGGAGCGCAGGTGCGGAAACCTCAAAGGTAACCTCCTTATTGAAATGACGGGCTACGGCTTGGAGCGCCATGCGTGTGCCATTCGCCTTGCCGTCTGCCGAATAACCGGCAATATGAGGCGTACCGAGATACACCTTACGGAGCAATTCGCGATTGATAGAGGGTTCGTTTTCCCAGGTATCAATTACCGCGTCACTCACCCACCCTTCGTCGAGCGCCTGACTCAGAGCCGCACCATCAACCACCTCTCCGCGCCCCGCATTTATCAAAATAGGGCGACGCTTTAAGTCTTTGAGAAAATCAGCATTCACAAGGTGAAGCGTGGGATGCGCCCCGCCCATGACAAGAGGCGTATGGATGGTAATCACATTACATTCCGCTTGCAACTGTGAGAGCGAAGCGGCATGCTTTGCAAAATCCGCCTCCTTTTCTGCTCGTGGGGGGTCATTTAGAAGCACACGGCAGCCCATACGTTCCAATCGCTCCACCACACGTCGGCCTACGTTGCCCACACCTACGACTCCCACCGTGCAATCCGAAAGATTAATCTTCCCCTCTTCCGCAAGGAGGAGCAGGGATGTCTCAACGTATTGCGCCACACTAGTTGCGTTACAGCCGGGGCAGTTTGTCCAAGCAATACCCGCCTCACGCAGGTAGTCAACATCCAGATGGTCGAAACCAATAGTGGCGGTGGCAATAAACTGCACCTTAGAACCCTCGAGCAATGACTTATTGCAGAGCGTACGAGTGCGCGTAATGAGCACATCTGCCTCACGCACATCCTCAGCCGTGATTTTCGCACCGGGAAGATAGACCGCTTCGCCCAACTTCTCGGCTTCGCCACGGATGAAAGGTATTTTGTCGTCGATGATGAGTTTCATTATTGGTGTCTAACGCCTTTTGCCGTTTTCAAAAATGCCTTTGCCGAACCGAATTTGAGGTTCAGGTCAAGGCGCACGGGAAGGTGGTTTTTATCATTGGTTACGTAAAAGGTCACGATGTCTTTTTCCTTCTTGCCCTTCTTTTCCACGAAGGAGAAGACGAGGCAGTCAAAGGTTTCGTCCGTATATTCATTCGTGAATTTCTCACGTCCGCGATAGACGATGTATTGGCGTTCGCAATGTTTGCCTTCGGCCATCATGAAAGAGATGCGGTCGCCCACTTTAAACTTACTTCCGTCAAACGAGCGCGCCTTAAGGAGCATGCTTATCATGTCATAGGGGCATTCGTTTACGGTGACCGTCTTCTTCGTTGCGGGTTTGTCATTCTTTTGATAACTCAAGTTCAAATGCGCTTTGCCATTCTCATAATTGTAATGCACAATCTCGTTGCGATACGTGTTTCCCTCGTACGCCGCCTTTTGATAGAACAGCGGAACTATGTCGGTCGTGACATAGGAAGTGAGCGTGTCGCGCATCACAAAGTAACGGTCGGCCTGCTTTGAGCCTCGCGTGATGAGATAAGCACGATAGGCATCCTGACCTTTATACTTCGTCTGCTTAATATCCATTTGCGCAGAACCCACTTTTATCCAAATAAACTTCCAATTGAAATAAAGGTCATAATCCAAGTGTTCGCCACTCTTGAATGCCGTGTTCTCAACGGGACATTGGGCTCCAGCGCTGCATGCAAGCAACAGGGCGCTGATGAGAAGTAGGAGTTTGTGTTTCATAAGTAGAGAATCAAACGGTGTGTCAGGAAAGACAGCAGTCCATCTTGACACACCGTAATTAAACAAAGATGATTCCACGGTTTTGACTCACATCTGCAAGTTTTTTCTAAAGCAAACCATCAGAAGATTAGACGTGCCCCTGATAAAACCTTAAACAGGAAAAACAATGAGAGACTTTGTGCGCACAAAGAGTAACTTTAGGCGCGCTATGTCTTAAATTGTTCTCAGAGGGTGAAGGTGAGTCAGAAATGAGTGGTGATTACTTGTTGCGCTCACGCTCTATGTTGCGCTGGCGTGCGGTTTGTTTTTCCTTGTTGTTCGTCTTCGCCTTGCGCAAAGGTTCAGGTTTTTGCTTCAACAGAGGAACAGCATTGGAAGTGGCAGGGCAGAGTTCTATCTCTGCAAATGTGCTGAATCT
This sequence comes from uncultured Prevotella sp., assembly GCA_937877685.1. Classification (GTDB taxonomy): domain Bacteria; phylum Bacteroidota; class Bacteroidia; order Bacteroidales; family Bacteroidaceae; genus Alloprevotella. The sequence continues at coordinate 458 of CALFGU010000116.1, read as the reverse complement.
GCAGCAAGGCAGTACTTTGACGTTCAAGCTTTCTAACGAAAATTCGTCTAAAGCGGTTTTGACGCTCAGCGGTAGTCTGAATATACAGGGCGCTATTACACTGAGTCTGGGGCTGGAAGGGACTGAGCTCAATGCTGGTATGTATAAACTGCTGGATTTAGGTAGTGCTTCTGTTCCTTCAAACTGGAAAAAACAGAATTTAACGGTTGAAAGTGAATATTTCGAATATGAGGAATTGACCTGGGTTGGTAGTGTTTTGTATCTGAATAACGGCAGATATATCAGCACAGATGCCCCAGTGATTCCGGATACACCTGTAACCCCGGAGGAGCCGGAAATCCCGGATACGCCCGTGATTCCGGACGAACCCGGTAGCGATGAACCCGGTAGCGATGAACCCGGTAGTGAATTGCCCGGCGGAGACGAACCCGGTAACGATGAACCCGGTGGAGAACTGC
>CALFGU010000115.1 GCA_937877685.1 uncultured Prevotella sp. | reverse complement strand
ACACAGCTTTCACACCACCTTGCTTCAAGAAACCTTTAACAAATAGTTCCTCTTTCTTCACAATAGTTAATATTTGTATATCTGCTTCCTGAGAAATAGTTTCTTCATCATCGAACAAACTCATATAATTTAAACTTTTGCAATAAGATAGTATAATGAGGGACTATCCCCTCACTATACCATCACAAAATCATACATTATTTTATTTTTAAAGATGTCTTTAAAAAGAGAATTGCCGAAATATGTACAAGGGAGGACTTATTGTGTAAAATCTTTTGCCAATGACACCATCGATGAACATTGAATTTATAGACAAAAGTCAAATTCTTGGGTAATCCTTAAATCGAACTCACGTTAAATTACATTCAGTTCTTATTCGTTTTCAATATCTACATTAACATAGTCATAGAACTGTTCTGAAGGTTCATCAGCAAAACCTCCATATTCAAAAACATTATCATAACTTGCAAAATACATTACACCATCATAAATGATAGCATTCATACATGCTACATCTGTTGCAAGAAGTTCCTGAATAACATAAGACTTATCATCATATGATTCATCCACATTGAAAAAGTCCAATTTTTCAGGGTCAAAATCTTGGTCTTTGGGTAATTTAATATGGAATGTTATATTCATCTCATCTTCAAATTCCATACCTCTTATTAGAGCATTTGGGTACTCCGATTTTGATAATGACAATGCCTCAGACAACACTTGAGGTATGAATGTACCCTCGTCTACTTCATTTTTAATCTGCTTTGGCCATATTTTTCCTATCGCATTTGCGATAATTGAACCACTAGTTTCTTTATCTAATTTTGTTCCAATTATGCGCTCCTTAAATTCCTCTAAATCATCACCGTCATAATTTCTTTCAGCAGATTTCAATGAGAGAACTGGATATTTAGCTTCAATATAGAAACAGTCGGAATACAATTCCTCATCAGTATCCTCATCAAAAACTGCCAACCCAACCCCAGTACTTAATGGGAGAAAATAAAAATTCAAGGTTTCATGTCCACAATCATAGAGAATTTCATTTACATCTTGATATGATGACTCCGCATCCATATCATTTTCAGCAACAACATTGTAACAATCATCATTTAAAATTGGAAGTAATGAGATTTCTTTTAAACCTCCTGAACTAATAGTTATTGCAATATTTCTGCAACAGTCCTGTTCACAAACAGATTCATCATTAGTATCATTGCCAATTGTTGCAGATTTTCTCTTGTATGCCACCAATTCTTCCATATCTGCCTTACGTGTCTGCTTAGGGATATTCTTCAGGTTTGCAAGTGTGATACCATCAAGCGCTAAAACCCAATCATCAGGGGAAGCCACCTGTACCTTAATACCAAACACTTCCATCATTTCTTTTTCAAAACTACCAACGGTACGACTCGCACGACAAACTAATTCGCCACCTTTCGCGTCACCAGTGCGAATCGCCGCCAAAGTTGCGGAATCATCAGCTTTTTCTCTGCCATTATATACACGAAGGGTTCCTTCAAATTCCTTCTTAAACTTTTCCTTTAAGGTTCTTACGGTCATACGACCATCAATTTTAAATTCAGCCATAGATTATATCTTTATTTAAGGTTAATATTATTTTGAAAACAGACTTTTGATTAAAGGGAGAAATCGAGATAAAAAGTTTGAATCTTGACTCAATGAAATATCCTCTTTAAGTATATATCCATTCAGATATTCCAAATTAAATCCCTTTTTCTTATTTTCTAAATCCCAAACTTCTACACTTTGGACTTCAATGTTAAAGAGTTTTGCCTGATTTACGATGCGTTCTAAACTTGGCTTAGGCCACATCTTTACGACAGAAACCTTCTTACCATCCCCCATAGTGAGCAACTCTTCTACCTTGAAGTAACCATCCCAATTAGCGTCGGTACCCTTTTTATCTAATATGAAGATTTCCTTTGTACACTTATCAGAATTCAATTCATTCGGGAACACCTTGCGCAATTCCAACAAAGTTGTCTGAGGAGTAGGTATACATAAATATAGACATTTGACTATGTTTGTTTTTCTATCAATTATGAATTTCCTAGGTTCATCAGCGAAAAAAAACAAACACACTCGCGTGTTTATCGATATTGTTACGCAAAGTTAACAAAAATTCAACAAAACATGCAAGATTGTCAAACTTTTGAGACTGTTGCTTAGCAAAATTATGAAAATAATGTTAAAGACAATAAAATTTGGATTGTCTTTTTATGTCTTCCTACTTTTTTATAGGATAAGGTTGATAAGGTAATTGATTTGCTATCAAGGAATCATAGTAACTGTGATGCTCCCGAGGTGTCACAATTGTATACATAGGTTTATTTATGATTGGAATCTCAGCAAATTCCTTACAATAGTCACCAAAAATAAGTTGATAGCGTGAATTTACCAACACCTTTAAGTCTCTATCATCTAAGTTATTGGTGATGCTATCTAAACTCTCACGACACTGTTCCATCATTAACAGCATGTGCATATTAGCAAATTCAAAATATTTGCTTTGCTCCATGGAGTCTTTTGCCGCTTCGCAGATGTTAGTGATTTTACGCTCCATTTGCGTAATTACTTGCTCTTGGTAATTGCGTCGTTCTTGCTCTGCAATTTTGGTTTGGATAAGCAAATAAGTCGGCAACAGACAGACCGTCAACAATAGGAATGCAAGCAAAATTCGGAAAGGCTGGTATCGATTGTTCCATGCTTTTCGAAGTTGCCCGACATTGGCGTATCGCTTCTTAGGTAATTGCTTCGTACAGCGATTTGCAACTAAGGAACCGCCTAATAACTCACGCATCAACAACCCTATTGAATAAATATCACTTCGGGCATCGACTTCGCCAGATTGATTTAACAATTCTGGAGAGGCATAACGCGGAGAACATCCCAATGTTCGCAAAACATAATGCGCATCATTATCAGCCAATCCGAAGTCTATCAGTTTCAGCGTGTTGTCCGTGCGAGTAATGATGATGTTTTCGGGTTTGATGTCATTATGAACAATGCCGCGTTTATGCAGATACTCTACGGCAGAAAGGAGTTCGGTGAAAATGCGATTACGCTCTTTTTTTGAAGGGCGCTCTTTGATATATTCATCCAGCGTACGCCCCTCAATATATTCCATTACAAGCCCCATTCCAAAGGGAAAACCATCTTCTAATGTATATATGTGTACGAGATTCGGATGGTCGCAATCAATAGACAATTCATATTCACGTTGCAAGATTTTCTTTTGCAACTCTGACTCGTCTTTTGTTGTCTTTATTACAAAGCGCTTACCTGATTTATGAGCAAGATATAGACGCGTCTTTGCATTCGTTTTCAACAACTTAAAGTCATGAAAACCGGTTTGCATTTCATTTATCCGTGGTGAACCACCAAAAATTTCACTTTCTTCCATCATTATTTTATTTTTCGAGTCAAAGATAATGATTAATTTTGAACACTATGGGAATTAAAAGAAATACACCTCAAATATGCGCATTGCGCCAACGCGTAGAGTTGCGTTTTGGTAAAAAGTTGGCTGTTCACGCTGACTTTCAAGCATTAGTTTCTGAAATCGAAACTGCATTGAATTTACACATATCCGAAACCACACTGGAGCGCGTGTGGGGTTATTCCACACGTGGTTATGACTCAGTTTCCTTACACACACTTGACGTCATGGCACAATATACTGAGGGGTGCTATTGGGAAGACTTTTGCAAATTGTTGCATAACGAAACTAATTGTGAGTCAGAGTTTTTTAATAACGAACATATCTCCAGTAATGAACTACATGAGGGCGAGCGCTTGCGAATTGGATGGTTGCCCGACCGCGTTTGTGAAATTCGTTATTTAGGTGAAAACAGATTTCAAGCAGAGCGTTGTGAAAATTCCAAATTACAAGTTGGCGACACGTTTACTTGCCTAAAATTCTCTCTAAATCAACCTTTAACGATGATTGACCTACGCCGAGACGGAATAATTATAGGAGGAACGTATGTTGTAGGTCAGAAAAACGGGTTGACCACCTTAATGAAAATTCAAGACTGAGAAAAAAGCAAAGATATTTAATCAACAAAAGGCATTAACAACTCACGTTTTTAACCTTAAATTTGACGTGATGAAAACAATATTAGTTTAAGCAAAAACTAAGTGAGACTTAGGAAAAATTAAGTGAGACTTAAGAAAAACTAAGTGAGACATAGAAAAAAATAAGTGAAACCTAGTATTTGCTACTTAGGTTTCACTTCTGCATTAAGGAGTTTAGATAAATCGTAAACAAGGATGTTTTTTCGCCCTACTCTTAAAAGTCCTTCCTCTTGAAGTTCGCGGAGCACCCTGCTGACTGCTAGTCGCGAGGTGGAAAGACAATCGGCGAGAAATTGCATACCGACGTGAAAACTTTTCTGGCCTTCTCGAGTAGCAACAATATGTTGGAAATAGCGAATCAAGGATTGCCGAGTTGTTAATTTGATATTGCCCTCGCCTGGTAAGGGTGCGTCATCAATAAGTCGGCAAAGATAATTGAGCATCGAGATGCGAAACGTTGGGAAATCCATGAGGTGATTGATGAAATCGTGTTTTGAAATCACCAACAACTGAGCGTCAGAGGCGCAAGTCAACGTGTAGCGCCACGTTGGTGAAGCGCCAAAAAGACATTCGGGATGAAACACGAAGGGAGCCGTTAGTTCCTCAACCACTCGCAAATCATCCATGAAAAATCGCTCTATTTGGAACGTCCCGCTGAGGGCATAGATTAATTTAGACGCAGACTGCCCCTGTTTTACAACACATTCATGTTCGTCGGTCGAAACAAAGTCAAACTTCGCACACTCAAGCATGCGCAAAAGTTCATCTCGACTAATCCCTTGAAAGAAAGGGAGCATTTGGATTCTTGAAAAGGCGCTTGATTGCATGATATCTGTAGAAATAAAACGGAGAAAGGAATGAGGAATACGTACACGACAAACGGCAAGCATCTCTTCCTTTCTCCGTAATTTACTTAGTTGTTCTTAATAGTGGAATAAATCTTCATACTATCCGCTTCCTCATATATAAATAATACAGAGAGTTCTGGAAGTCCCTTAAGAATCTTCTTACTTTCCTCAACTCCCAACACCATAAACGAGGTGGCGTAGGCATCAGCAATAGCGCAAGAAGGCGCTATAACCGTGGCGGAAAGCAAAGAGTGAGTCACGGGTGAAGCAGTACGAGGGTCAATGGTGTGTGCCACTCGCTTACCCTCGGCATTTACGTAGAAGTTGCGATAATTTCCACTCGTTGCCATGGCAGCGTTATGAAGTTGGATGACTTCTTGAGACTCTTCACCCATTGCATTAGGATTTTGAACCCCAATACTCCATGCACGTCCCTTTTCATTTATCCCTTTCACAATCACTTCTCCACCAATGTTTATATAGTAATTCTTCACGCCCTTTTCGTCAAGAAGATGTGCGATGCAATCTACCCCAAATCCCTTAGCGATAGCTCCGAAGTCGAGAGTTATTCTGGAATCCGTGCGTAAGAGCACAGAATCTCCCTCAAGTTTCACATTTCGATAATTTACTAATTGAGCAATGCTGTCCAGTTCGCTTTCAGAAAGTTCTTGCTTACGTTGAGGACCAAATCCCCAAGCATTAACGGCGGGCGCAATGGTGGGATCAAACGCGCCAGAAGTAGTTTCAGAGACCTCTTGCGCCAACTTAAACACCACACAAAAGAGACTATCAACCTTGTTAGACACTCCTGCGTTTATGCGCGCCAAGGTACTCTCCTTGTTAAACATGGAGAGAGAAAAGTCTATATCGTGAAGCACACTTTTAATAGCACTATCCTGCGGTTCTGCTGATTCATAAACGATGCGATACTGTGTGCCAAAAGTTTGACCTTCTGCCACACGATACTTTGGAGTTTCGGAACCTTGGTGATTACGAAGAATAATAATTGTACCAACAAGCAGGAATAGGAAGAAAAGAATCTTAACGTATTTCATCATTTGAAGTTGTGAGGAGATGAGGTTAGAGGAGGTTAGGTTTTATAAATCGAAAATCAAATTAAAGTTTGCTCCAAACGAACCATTCTTATTTCTTCCGAAACCAGGTACATACCAAGGTTTTGAGAATTCACCGTGTTCGTCTGAGAGACTAAACTTATAGCGAACCGTCCACCCTATTTGCATAAAGCGACAAATGCGTGACTCTATGCCAAAAAGGAGTTCGCCCCAATGCTTATTACCATGAATATTCCGCATCTGATAAGGAATAATCGTTCCCCAATTTGGGTCAACAATATCGGGTGCGGAAATATCATAGTCAAAAGAAGAAAATCCGTAACGGAAACCTCCAAAAATACGGTTGCCAGACAATTTATTTTTCGCAAAATTCACATCACATCCAATTCGGAAATATGGTGCTTTTGTTGAAAAATTAATATTTGTGCTTTCATCAGTATGATTACAATCTCCCATACCCAATTCAAACACAGGGAAATACGTTTCATACAGATTGATTCTGCAAAATCCCTCATATTGACCATAAGAAGAGGCTACTCGCATAATCGGACCAACCATGTCAACACCTAAACTGAAACCACTAAACAATTTTGTGGGTTTCGGATTATCCATTGCCTGCTTAGCGGCTTCGCGCGAACTATATAATTTTTCATTTGTCACACGAACCGAATCTGCAGATAATATGGGCGATGAGGCAAAAGTAGCAAGAGTGCTCCCTACACTAAGAAGCACTATGCAAATAAATCTGTATGTTTTCAACATCATTATAATCAACTAATTCTCGTACGATAACTACACTATCTATGCTTACATTCAAGTTGGATTGACGATCGTTTGCCCATGTCACTTCCTTTAACTTATGGAAAATAGTAGCGGGACATTCCACGGATTCAAAATGTGGCAAGTTTTCGTGATGTAAGTATAATGTGTCAGTACATGTTTGGTCCCAACTATCAGAAAAATGCAATAACATAGTATCACAATTCTCTCCCATCTTCAAGGGCAAAACAAAGGACTGGATATCGCTCGCAGAGTTAAGCAACAAGGTGTCTTTACCTGCAGGAGTGACGGACAGCGTATGAGATATCGAGAGTTTCTCGTGTGAGTCAGCATCGTAAAGACCACACGTCATAACAACTACACTATCAAGCGGACACTCTACCTCAGTGCACGAAGGAATTGAGAGCATACAAAATATGCTTGACAGAATTAGCAACAAGTTTTTCATAAACTCTTTTCAATCTGATAGTTATTTCTGTTCGGCGCATTGCGACTGATAAGTTCGCCCAAGAAACCCGCCAAGAAAAGTTGCGTACCCAGCATCATCATAGTGAGCGCTATGTAGAAATAAGGTGAATCTGTTACTAAGGGAGCTGGAGTATTGTTACAAATAGCAACTAACTTCACACCGCCAACTACTAAGCATGCCAAAAATCCCAAGAAGAACATCAACGTGCCGACGAAACCAAACACATGCATGGGTTTCAAACCGAAACTATTGAGGAAATAGAGAGAAAGGAGGTCAAGATAACCATTTACGAATCGGTTTAAACCTCCAAACTTTGTAGAACCAAACTTACGCGCTTGGTGTTGCACGACCTTTTCACCGATTTTATCAAATCCTGCATTCTTAGCAAGATAAGGAATGTAGCGGTGCATTTCTCCATAAACCTCAATGTTTTTCACGACATCCTTACGATAGGCCTTGAGTCCGCAATTGAAATCGTGAAGATTCTTGATGCCACTAACCTTGCGGGCTGTTGCATTAAAAAGTTTCGTAGGAATAGTTTTTGAAAGTGGGTCATAACGCTTCTGTTTATATCCACTAACAAGGTCATAACCGTCTTCCTTAATCATGCGATACAATTCGGGAATTTCATCTGGAGAATCTTGAAGATCGGCGTCCATAGTAATTACAACATCACCCTCTGCCTTTTCAAAACCACAGAAAAGAGCGGGCGACTTTCCATAATTACGGCGGAACTTTATGCCACGAACATGCTCAGGGTCGTTAGCAGACAACCCCTCAATAACGTCCCAACTCTTGTCCGTAGAACCATCATTTACAAAAATAATTTCATAACTAAAGTTATTTGCATTCATTACTTTTGTAATCCAAGAATAGAGTTCGGGAATACTTTCATCCTCATTATAGAGGGGCACAACCACCGAAATATCAAAATGTTTGTTCATATTCTGTCAAGTTTTTTATATTAAAATTCAAATTATGAGTTAGCGTTTATTTCAGACGCTTTAAGAAAAATGCAATGAAAAGCGAAACAATAGGAGCCACCATAAGATTTGCATAAAATATCATTCCTGCAAACATAGAGGGCGGAGTCGTTCGAAGTCCGTTAAGGGTTTCTTCAATTGTCATTCCTTGCAAAGAAACTGCCATTTGTTGTTGTATCTCCTTTTGTGACAACAATTCGATTACCTCTGGGCGTTGTAAGTATGCTTCATAAGCATCAAAAACATACCCTTTATCTAAATATGTAAAGTAAACAAATATAGCAAGAGCAACCCAAGTTGAAGCGTAAACCATATTCAGAAAGGTATGTAAGAAACCTTGAGTAATGGTAAACATGCCCTCAGGGGCAACTGTTTTCCGAAATTGCTTGGTCAAAAGAAACAACACTATGGGAGCAGAAAGAAACATAAACACACTCACCAACGAGAGGATTTCATGCTCGAAACTCGCCAGCATAGCGCAATGAGCGAAGATTACCCAAAGTCCAAATAAGAAACCATTCTGCATGGAAAAAGCATTGATTTGTGCAAATGGTCGGTGTGTGTTTACCATATATAATCAACTTTAATGAAAATTCACTAGTTGCAAAATTAACGTTTTCTTGCAAACTATTGAAAATATCTGAATAAAACTCTTCACTGGAAAGGATTTAACTATCTTTGCATCGGTTAAAGTCATCGAGACTCTACTATGAACCCATAATTAATATTGTCATGCCTGTAATCAAAATAACATCACTCTCCCACCCCGACATTGCCGTTTTTAGCAATCTAACAGAAGCCCAACTACGTAATAAGGTCGAACCCGAGAAAGGGGTATTCATCGCAGAAAGTCCGAAAGTTATTCGTGTTGCCCTTGATGCGGGATGCACTCCGATAGCCTTACTTTGCGAAGAGCGCCACATAACGGGTGATGCTGCCGACATTATTGAAAGATGCCTTGACCTTCCCGTTTATATAGGCGACCGCGAGTTACTCGCAACTTTAACGGGTTATAAACTCACACGTGGAGTGCTTTGCGCAATGCGTCGCCCCACGATGAGGAGTGTTGATGAGGTATGTAAGAATGCCAAGCGAATTGTAGTTATTGATAGCGTTGTAGATACCACCAACATCGGAGCAATTTTCCGCTCGGCAGCCGCGCTGGGGATTGATGCCGTTTTACTCACTCCTACAAGTTGCGACCCTCTTAATCGTCGAGCTGTGCGCGTTTCGATGGGTTCTGTTTTTCTGGTGCCTTGGACTTGGATTTCTTCCCCAATCACCTCACTTCATGAATTAGGATTCAAAACAGCAGCTATGGCTTTAAAAGACAACTCTGTTTCAATAGACGACCCCATTCTTAAAGATGTTGAGAAACTTGCCATAATCATGGGAACAGAGGGGGAAGGACTTGAAGACGAAGTCATTGACCATGCCGACTTCGTGGTGCGCATCCCCATGTATAACAACGTTGATTCGCTTAATGTGGCCGCGGCATCTGCCGTTGCCTTTTGGGAACTCAAAAAAAGAAACTAAATCTCATCTGATGACTAACCAATAAGCATATTACGGCAAATCCCTCAAAACATATCTAACTTAGGAAAAACTAAGTCTCAAATAATTTAAACTAAGTCTCAAAGTTTTTTAATTCTTTGAGACTTAATTTTTACCCTAATTTAAGCATGTTTGAATTTCTTATAAATAGGAACATTTAAACCTATTTATCAGCACATTACATAATTTTGTCAATAGTTTTAATTAACTACGATTCCTCCGTTTAGATACAGAGTCCGTTTTTGACCTGATTAACAGCATCAATACCCTTTAATGCTTCAACAATTTTAAGCGCAAATTCCAAGGTGAAGGCAGGCGATTTTGCGGTTATGAGCATTTCGTCAGTTTCAACGCCACGGTGCGTGTAATTAGCGAGATGTTCCGGTTTTTCAAAACCAGGATAAGTGGTTGCCTTTTTACCCTCGAGCAAACCGTTTGAACCTAACACCAATCCAGGAGCTGCACAAATTGCGGCTATATAACCTCCGCGCGCCGCCTGTGCCTTCACCGCTTGACAAACGCCAGGGTGATTGCGAAGGTTTTCAGAACCAGGCATACCTCCAGGGAGAATGATGCAATCACTATTCATGATGTCTGAACGGCGATAAATATCATCCGCTTTGACTGAAACACCATGGGCTCCAGTTACGGTGCGTGAACCTGAGATTGAGATTGTTTGTACTTCAATGCCTGCACGGCGAAGTATATCAAGAGTAGTAATGGCTTCAATTTCTTCGAAACCGTTAGCTAAAAATAAATGTACCATAATTTGAAAAAAGGTTAAAGTTGAACGGTATAGAGAAAAATATTAACAATATATGAATCGTTAATTATCAATCGTTAACCGTTACTTTTAAAGCCTCTCTATATGCCTTTATTGTTTGTTCAAATCCCAAATAAAGCGCGTCGCAAATAAGGGCATGACCGATGCTCACTTCGTCCAACCAAGGTATTTGCGAGGCAAAATAGTTAAGGTTTTCGAGACTTAAGTCATGACCAGCATTTAATCCAAGTCCTAAATTACGACAATGCTCTGCCGTCGAAACGTATGGCGCTATGGCTTCTTCGCGATTCTGAGCATAACAAGAAGCATAGGGTTCGGTGTAAAGTTCTACGCGATCAGCACCAATTTGCTTGGCATAATCTGCCATTTCAGGAATGGGGTCAATAAAAATGCTCACACGAATGTTTTTTTCGTGCAAACGACTTACCACCTGCTTCAAAAAATCAAAATGCTCCTTTGTATTCCAACCTGCGTTAGACGTCAATTGTGAAGGAGAGTCAGGCACTAAGGTGACTTGAGCAGGCTCTACTTCTAAACAAAGGAGGAGAAAATCCTCAGAGGGATAACCCTCAATATTAAACTCAGTTGTAAGCAGAGGTTTGAGCATTCTCACATCAGCAAAACGAATATGGCGCTCATCGGGGCGAGGATGCACCGTTATGCCTTGTGCGCCGAACGCTTCAAGATCCTTAGCAACACGAAGGAGGTCGGGATTATTACCACCGCGAGCATTGCGAACAGTGGCCACCTTGTTTATATTTACTGATAAATTCGTCATCGATAAGAAAAAATATACTAAATTTGCTAAATCGAAATTAATTTGAGAGCAAAAGTACAAATTTCTTGGTACCTAAAGAAGGTAAAATTGTAAAAACATAATATGAAGGTAGCATTGATTGGTAATACATATCAGGCAGAGAAAAGCAGATACCTGATGACGATAATTGAACAACTGCGCAAGCATGGAGTAAAGATTATCGTGGAGCGACATTTCTTGGCGTTTATCACTAGCGAATTAGGTTTTGCCACCAATGACATGGAAGCCTTTGATGAATGCGAGTTTTCAGCAGACCTTTGTATTTCAATTGGAGGTGATGGCACGTTTCTGAAAGCAGCATCGTATGTGGAAGGCAAGCAAATACCGATTTTAGGTATCAATACAGGGAATCTAGGTTTTCTTGCCGACGTGTTGCCCGATGAAATTGAGGAGGCATGTGAATGTATCTGTCGAGGAGAATTCATTGTCGAATCGCGTGGGGTAATAGAAGTGAGACGCAATGGTCAATTATTCTCACAACATCCTTATGCGCTGAATGAAGTGGCGGTGTTGAAGCACGATAATTCCTCACTCATCGGTATTGAAGCCAAGATTGATGGTGGTTTATTAAATCACTATATGGCGGATGGTTTGATTATAACGACGCCAACAGGTTCGACGGGTTACTCCCTCTCAGTTGGTGGACCTATATTGGCACCCATGTCGGGCACATTGTGTATAAGTCCTGTGGCTTCTCATAGTTTGAACACCCGTCCGGTGGTTGTTACGGATAATGTTTGTATCGAAATGAAAGTGGAGAGTCGTTCACACAACTATCTTATTGCCATTGACGGGCGTAGTGAGAGTTTGCCTTGCACGGACCTCATTACGGTGACAAAGGCACCCTTCAAAATTGGTGTTGCCAAAATTAAACGTAAAAACTTCTACGACACTTTGCGCGAAAAAATGGCTTGGGGAAGAAGAGGATAAATTCAACAGAGGGTGCATCCCCCTAATATCCTTGAACATTCAACTCATTTTAAATGCAATTATGCTCATATCAAATTCAAACATACAATGGTTGTGGCGTATAGGAAAAGGGTATCGACTACAAGCCACACTAAATACACTCCTCGGTATCTTAATCGTAGGGGCAGATTTATTGTTTGTATGGTCAACCAAATTAGCCGTTGACATCGCAACAAAGGCAAACACAAGCATGACGCTGACAACTGCTTTTACCATCTTGGCAAGTGTCATCATCTTACAAATAGTCCTTGGCATTGCTTCGAGATGGATTAAAGCCACACTTGGGGTAAAATCTCTTAACAAAATGCACAGTAGTTTCTTTACATTATTGCTACATAGCGATTGGAGAAAACTACGTGAATTTCATACTGGAGATCTTACCAACCGCCTTCAACGCGATGCCTCTGAAGTAACTGGTTTTCTTACAGAAAGTTTGCCAACATTGGTAACAACAATCATTAAGTTTATCGCCGCCTTCGGATTTCTCTATATTATGGATAGCACGTTGGCACTGATGATTGTGGGCATTCTTCCCATATTTATATTAATGGGAAGATTGTATATCAACAAAATGCGAGAGATCACACACAATGTACGTACAACGGAAAGTGGCATACAAAGTTTGATGCAAGAGAGTTTGCAACACACTCCCGTGATTAAAACCTTACAACAGGTGCCCTACGTTGTTGAAAAGTTAATAACATTGCAAAAGCGATTACGCAAAGAAATCATTCTGAAGACAAAATATTCCACCTTTACCTCCACATTACTCAATTTAGGTTTTGCTACGGGATATTTTCTGACCTTCACATGGGGCACATATAGTTTAGCACAAGGAACCATTACTTACGGAACACTTATTGCCTTTGTACAACTTGTATCACAGATTCAAGACCCAGTCCGCACACTCACACGTTTTATCCCTATCTTTGTAAGCGTAAGCACTTCGTGTGACAGACTTCGTGAAATAGCTTCACTCCCCGCAGAACCCCAACCTACAGATAAGCAACTTGAAGGTCCTGTTGGTATTCGTGTTAATAATGTAAATTTTGCATACACAGAAAATTCTCGCAAAATTTTAGACAATTACTCGCTCACGCTTACTCCAGGAAGTCGCGTAGCAATAATGGGGCAAACAGGAACAGGAAAAACAACACTCATACGCTTGTTGCTTTCACTCATTACTCCAAATTCTGGGAACATGGAACTATTCAATGCACAACGTAGCATAAATATATCCCCGGCATCACGTTCGCATTTTGCCTACCTACCACAAGGCAACACCTTACTGAGTGGTAGCATTCGCGAAAACCTATTGTTAGGAAATCCGAACGCCACAGAAGCCGATATGCTTCAAGCATTGGAAATTGCATGTGCAACCTTTGTAACTCAATTACCCCAAGGTCTTGACACATCTTGTTCTGAACAAGGAGGCGGTTTTTCCGAAGGGCAAGCACAACGTATCTGCATTGCTCGCACCTTGCTCCGAGAGGCGCCCATTTTACTATTGGATGAAGCTACATCAGCACTTGACGCCGTTACAGAGCAACAAGTTGTTGAAAACATAGTCAAGTCACGCCCCAACCATACACTCATTTTTATCACCCATCGACAAGAGGTTACACTTCTTTGCGACACGGTTGTAAAACTTTAACCACAACTACATCTACACCTTAATAATATGAAACGTAATTTCATTACATCATTCATTCTAACACTTGCCATTCCGGCCTTCTTTGCTTGTTCAACAACAGTTAATGAAGAACCTCAACCCCAGTTCATTTCTGCAGATAGTATCAACATCCTTCGTGATGGAAAACCCTATTATTTTGTGGGAACAAATTTGTGGTATGCTCCACTTTTGGGAGCAGAAAATGGCGACCGTGAACGCTTGCACCTTGAACTTGATTACTTGAAATCAATTGGTGTAGAAAACTTGCGCATTCTTGCTGGTGCAGATGCAGGAAGTCGCTATGCAAATTCCGTTAAACCTTATCTTCAACCCACGCCTGGTGTACTTAATGACACATTACTCGTTGGGTTGGATTACACTCTTGCTGAACTTGCTAAGCGCAATATGACCGCCGTTATCTATCTAACCAACTCATGGGATTGGAGCGGAGGTTATGGTTTCTACCTTCGTGCCTGCGGTTATGGAGATTCGCCGAATGCCAATGGAGAAGGTTATAACGACTACGTGAATTATGCGGCCAACTTTGTGCGTTGTGATTCAGCAATGAATCTCTTCTACAACCATGCAGAATCAATCGTGTCACGCATCAATAGCATTACAGGAGTGGCATATAAGGACGACCCAACAATCTTTGCATGGCAAATTTGTAATGAACCACGCCCCTTTAGCAAGGATAATAAAGAGCGCTTTGCAACCTTTATTGCCGAAACCGCTAAGCGTATAAAGACTATAGACAAGAACCACTTGGTATCGTTAGGAACTGAAGGTTTTTACGGATGTGAAAGCGATAAGGACCTTTTGGTTAAATTACACTCAGACCCCAACGTGGATTACCTTACACTACATATTTGGCCTGTTAATTGGGGATGGGCATCACGCGAAAATCCTGATGAGAAAATTGTCAATGCATGCCAACGTACAAATGATTATATTGACCTTCACCTCAAACTTTGGGAACAAATCAAAAAACCTATGGTGATTGAAGAATTTGGTTTTCCCCGCGAAGGTAATAGTTGTGACTTAAATCGCAACACAACTAGTCGCGATAGTCTTTACACTACTGTATTTACACGTATCATTCAAAGCGCGCGCACACAAAGCCCCCTTGCCGGTTGTAACTTTTGGGGTTGGGGCGGTAGCGGTAGAGCAACGGCAGAAATTTGGAGTAAAGGTGATGATTTCCTATGCGATCCTCCTCACGAACCACAAGGATGGTACTCAGTTTTTGATTGCGACACAACAACCATTAAGATTATCAAAAAAGCAACTGGTAGTTTGGAGCAAAAATAACTCTTATACCGACTCTTAAGTTAGAATTAGATTACCAGTAATCTTTCTTAAATTTAAAACATGCAATATCAAACAGACCAACGTATTGTTGCGACTCTAGATGCTGGGGGCACCAATTTTGTATTTGGAGCAATACAAGGGGGCGAATATATCATGGGACCTCACTCCCTTCCTGCAATGGCTGATGACTTAGATGCTTGCCTAGGGCAATTATTTAAGGGATTTGACATGCTTTTCAGTGATAAACATCGCAAACCTATTGCAATAAGTTTTGCGTTTCCTGGACCTGCTGACTATCCACGTGGAATTATCGGAGGTTTTCTTCCAAATTTCCCATCCTTTCGAGAGGGAGTCGCGCTTGGTCCTTTGTTAGAACACCGCTACGGAGTCCCTATATTTATTAATAATGATGGTGATTTGTTTGCTTACGGAGAATCGCTTTGTGGATTTTTACCAGAAATAAACAATCGCCTTGCAGAATTGGGTGCAGTAAAACGATTTCACAATCTCATTGGTTATACAGTAGGCACTGGACTTGGAATTGGAATAGTCGTGAATGGTCACCTAAATCGTGGTGACAATTCTTGTGTGGAAACCTTCTGCCTCCCCCACCCTGACATGCCTAATATTATTATAGAAGAGGGCGCTTCCACTCGAGCAGTATGCCGAGTTTATAGCGAAATCACGGGCGAAAATGTATCACAAACAAACGCGCGCAACATAGCAGAAATTGCAGAAGGTAACATCCCAGGAAATCCAGAAGCGGCAAGAAAGGCATTTGCAACTATGGGAAAAACACTTGGTGAAGCCATTGCAACTTCTGCAACACTTATTGACGGACTCATTGTAATAGGTGGAGGGGTTATGAAAGCAAAAAAATGGATTATGCCTGCACTCATGCAAGCACTGCAAAAAACATTGCGCACCATGAAAGGCGAAAATGTGAACCGTATGCAAATGAACGTTTATGACCTTGACAACCCCGAAAATTTTGAGGAGTTTGCCCATGGGGAGGTAAAGCGCATTAAGGTCTATGGCCAAGAACGCTATGTTGATTACGATGTGCAAAAACGTATAGGAATTGGCATTTCCAGAATGGGCGCAAACAAAGCAGTTTCTGTCGGTGCATACGTTTTTGCACTCAACCAATTAGATGGCATAGATTAAGTATTTTAGAGTGATTATTCATAGAAGAACACCTAAAACCGGAACTAACTTTGCTAATATACCAGTAAAGATTTACTAAAATAAGAAGGCAAACAGGTAAAATATAGTTTATTTGCTTTTCAATTTCAAAATAAATATGTAATTTTGCACCCGATTTGTCTAAACAGAGACTCGAAAGAGTGCGTGTGATGGCGAATTAAGCAAACATTTTACTTAATTTAGAGTAACACAAATTTTATTAACATGAAAGAAATTTCAATTAACGGTACACTCCGTAATGCCATCGGTAAGAAGGCATCAAAGGCTGCTCGTGCAGAAGGTATGGTTCCTTGCTGCTTGTATGGTGAAAAGAAGGGTGAAAATGGTCTCCCCGTAGCAACTCACTTTGTAGTTTCTGAAAAGGAAATCAACAAGGTTTACTACTCTCCCAACATCTACCTTGTAAACATCAACCTCGATGGTGAAAACAAGACTGCTGTTGTTAAGGAAGTACAGTGCCACGCTGTAAAGGACAACGTGCTTCACGTTGACTTCTACGAAGTAACTCCCGAAAAGCCCATCGTTATGGCAGTACCTATCGCTCCCCAGGGTCTCGCAGAAGGTGTACGTGCCGGTGGTAAGCTCGTTGCAATGGTACGTAAGCTCAAGGTTAAGGCGCTCTACACTCAGATTCCCGAAAAGCTCACTATTGACGTTACAAACCTCCAGCTCGGTAAGTCAATCAAGGCAGGCGAACTTTCATTCGAAGGTCTCGAACTCGTTACACCCAAGGAAGTTGTTGTTGTAACAGTTAAGATGACTCGTGCTGCTATGGGTGCTATGGCTGCAGCTGCTGCAAGCAAGAAGAAGTAGTCTTTCACTCTACGCTTTATAATATATGCCAGTGTGCACCTCGCACATTGGCATTTTTAATTCTTTTAAATATGCATTATCTAATAGTTGGACTTGGCAACATCGGCGATGAATATGCCAACACACGACATAACATAGGATTCCGAGTTGTTGACGCTATGGCAAAGGCGGCTGGTGCAAACTGGGAAGACAAACGCTATGGTTTTGTAACAACAATACGTGTCAAAAATCGCCTGCTCACCCTCTTGAAACCATCCACATATATGAACCTCTCGGGAAATGCTGTTCGCTATTGGATGAATGAAAAGAAGATTCCTCTTGACCATGTGCTAGTTGTAGTTGACGACCTTGCCCTCCCCTTCGGCCAACTCCGCATGAAGCCCAATGGTTCGGAAGCAGGACACAACGGTTTGCGACACATCACTTCCGTAATGGGCACTCAAAACTATGCTCGTTTACGTTTTGGGATTGGGAACGACTTCCCAAAGGGCGGACAAGTAGATTTTGTTCTTGGAGAATTTGGTGCTGAAGACCTCGCAAAGATGGACGAACGTATTAGCATTGCATCTGATATGATTAAGGACTACGCACTTCAAGGCATCCAGCATGCAATGTGTAATTTTAACAAAAAATAAATCATGGAAGCTCGCATAGACAAATGGTTGTGGGCCGCACGCATCTATAAAACTCGCACACTAGCCGCTGATGCATGTAAGAATGGGCGCATCACCATCAATGGGGCACAAGTAAAACCCTCACGCACGGTTAAAGAGGGTGATAAGGTTGGAGTAAAAAAAGCACCCATCACTTATACCTTTCGCGTGAAGCAAGCTATTGAGAAGCGAGTTGGCGCAAAACTCCTTCCTGATATTTTAGAAAACATTACCGCTCCTGAGCAATACGAACTGCTAGAAATGAGCAAAATCTCAGGTTTCATTGATCGCGCAAGAGGAACAGGGCGCCCCACAAAGAAAGATCGTCGCGCTCTTGATGACTTTGCCGCTGAAGACAATATTCCCCTTTTCCTCGGACTATACATCGATGAAGACGAATTAGATGACGAAGATTACGACTTAATGGCAACTGAACGATAACCCCTATTCAACAAACAAACATCAGAGGAGGTACAACAACAACCCTTAAATATTATCTATGTTGTCATCTTTATTTTACAAACAAAGCATAAACTTGAGAAGATTTAAATTTTAAGTAAAAAAAACAGAATGACTCTTGTTTAGTAAATAAATTAGTTGTAATTTTGCATCGCAAACGAGAAACATCAATGCATGCACTCTTAGCTCAGTTGGTAGAGCAACTGACTCTTAATCAGTGGGTCCTGGGTTCGAATCCCTGAGGGTGTACGAGTTATTCGAGATTGACAATCGCAAGGTTGTCAATCTTTTTTTGTATTTAAACTTAAAATATTCCGTGATTGGTGCGATAGTTTGTTATAAAAAACTTAATTTTGCTTTCAATAATTAAACTAAGACTTACAAAGTGGTAACAAAAGAAAGCATTCAAGCGCTTATTGATAGTGGAATGTTGGATGAAGCGCTTACGAACGTTGATATATTGCTCCAAGAGTCGCCTACTGATGACGCCCTTTATTACCTCAAAGGTAAGGTCCTGATGAGAAAGGGCGACTGGAAGAAAGCAACGGATGCCTACCTGCAAGCTCAAACACTCAACCCTGATGGACCAGCACAAGAGCAATTATCAATGATTAAGGATATCATGGATTTTTACAATAAGGATATGTATAATCATTGAGTTTGTGCGTGTGTGAGTTTTTTAGGTGATGAGTTGCTTCATATAGTATTTCTCATGACACGTAATTAAATTTCGATAACTAAATTAGAATATGGAAAGTACCACTTCTAATGTGGTATGAATTATTAAAATCAACCATTATGGCAAAGATTGTAGGAGCCGTGGTGATCAACACCGAGCGATGCAAGGGGTGTAACCTTTGCGTTGTGGCTTGCCCCAAGAAATGTTTGTCGCTCAGCGGCAAGGAAGTGAATCATAAGGGTTATGCATTTTGTGTAGATGTACAACCCGAGGAATGTATAGGATGCAGTTCGTGTGCTATTGTTTGCCCCGACGCTTGCATCACGGTGTATAAAACAAAGATTGACGCATAAAAAGTTATGAAGCAAGATAAGGAAGTCCTTTTGATGAAAGGAAATGAGGCTATCGCACATGCTGCAATTCGTTGTGGATGTGACGGTTATTTTGGTTATCCCATTACGCCTCAATCAGAGATTTTGGAAACATTGGCTGCTGAAAAGCCTTGGGAAACAACTGGTATGGTGGTACTCCAGGCAGAAAGTGAAGTGGCTTCTATTTATATGATTTATGGTGGCGGTGCATCAGGTAAGCGCGTGATGACTTCTTCATCAAGTCCTGGTGTAGCGTTGATGCAGGAAGGTATCACCTATATGGCAGGTGCTGAAGTTCCTGGTGTTATTGTGAACGTACAACGTGGGGGACCTGGTTTAGGTACTATTCAACCGTCACAAGGCGACTACAATCAGGCAACTCGTGGTGGCGGTAATGGTGACTACAATGTCATCGTATTGGCACCTTGCTCTGTACAAGAAATGGCTGATTTCGTGGATGTGGCTTTTGACTTGGCATTTAAGTATCGCACTCCGGTGATGATTCTCTCCGATGGTATTATCGGTCAGATGATGGAAAAGGTAGTGCTTCCTCCCTTCAAGCCCCGTCGTACGGAAGAAGAAATCAAGGCAACTTGTCCTTGGGCTACAACTGGTAAGGGCAAGCGTGAGAAGCATAATATTATTACGTCGGTAGAACTTCAGTCGGAAGTGATGGAGCAGAATAACCTCCGCCTCCAAGCGAAGTATGCTGATATTAAGGCCAACGAAGTGCGCTATGAAGTAAGCGGAATGGAAGATGCTGACTACATGATTGTAGCCTTTGGTTCGGCAGCACGTATTTCACAAAAGGCTGTTGAATTGGCAGCAGAAAGAGGTATCAAGGTGGGTGTATTCCGTCCTATTACTCTTTGGCCCTTCCCCGAAAAGGAAATCCGTAAATACTCAAAGAACCTCAAGGGTGTGTTGACGATGGAAATCAACGCCGGACAGATGGTTCACGATGTACGTTTGGCTGTAGGTGAACGTATTCCTGTTGAGCATTTCGGACGTTTGGGTGGTATTGTTCCTGACCCCGAAGAAGTTGTAGAAGCACTCGTGGCACTTACGAAGAAAGTCAATGGTTAATAATCCCAACGAACAACAGTCCATCTTTGAGCGCTTAAACCACCCTGAGCGAGAAGAGCGTCAACGTATGAAAGAGCGCAAGATGTTGCTACTCCGCAATATTCTCAACGCTATATTTATGTTGCTCGCTGCCGCAACGATGATTGGAATTTGGTGTTTCCCCGAATACACCAATCAATGGTATATCATCGGACTTATTGCCGTGTGTGTCAAAATCGTAGAGGTGATGTTTAGAATGCCTGGAATGAAAAAAACAAGAAATAAGAATTAATATGCGTAAAGAAGATATTATCAAACCCGAGAATTTGGTGTATGAGAAACCCAAATTGATGAACGATACAGACATGCACTATTGTCCTGGATGTTCACACGGTGTTGTACATAAACTCATTGCTGAAGTCATTCAGGAAATGGGATTGGAGGAAGATGCTATAGGTGTCTGCCCTGTAGGTTGCTCCGTATTTGCTTACAGATACCTTGATATTGACTGGCAAGAAGCGGCTCATGGTCGTGCTCCAGCTCTTGCTACTGCTATTAAGCGCTTGTGGCCCAACAAGTTGGTTTTTTCTTATCAGGGAGATGGTGACATCGGTTGTATCGGTACAGGTGAAGCCATTCATGCCTTGAATCGTGGTGAAAACATCGCTATGATTTTCATCAACAATGCAATTTATGGCATGACAGGCGGACAGATGGCGCCCACGACATTGATTGGTCAAAAGACAGTAACTTGCCCTTATGGCCGCGACCCTCAGTTGCATGGTTATCCTTTGAAGATTTCCGAAATGGCCGCACTCTTGGAAGGCACTTGTTTCGTGTCGCGTAATAGTGTGCAGAATGTAGCCGCCATTCGCAAGACCAAGAAGGCCATCCGCAAGGCATTTGAAAATTCATTGGCAGGCAAGGGTTCAAGTCTTGTAGAAATCGTTTCTACATGCTCTTCTGGTTGGAAGTTGACACCCGTTAAGGCCAACGAATGGATGGAGGAAAACATGTTTAAGTATTATCAATTGGGCGACCTTAAGGATAAAGAATAAGGAGCTCCGAAGTATTCCAAGATATGAAACAAGAAATAATTATTTCCGGTTTTGGAGGTCAAGGCGTTCTCTCTATGGGAAAAATTTTGGCCTATGCTGGATTGATGGAAGATAAAGAAGTAACATGGATGCCCGCCTATGGCCCTGAACAACGTGGGGGTACGGCAAATGTAACAGTGATAGTGAGCGACGAACCCATTTCTTCGCCCATCCTTTCACAATATGACACTGCCATCCTTTTGAACCAACCATCAGTAGATAAGTTTGAGGCTAAGGTAAAACCCGGTGGTACGCTTATTTACGATAGTTTTGGCATTCTCAACCCTCCCACACGCACAGACATCAACATCTATAGCATTAGTGCGATGGAAACGGCGGCTGAGATGAAAATCATGAAGTGTTTCAACATGATGATTTTGGGTGGTTACTTAAAGAAACACCCCATCGTAAATTTGGAAAGTGTGATGAAAGCACTCGCTAAGACACTTCCCGAACGCCACCACGGACTTCTCCCTGTCAACGAACAAGCAATCCTTAAGGGTATGGAGATTATCAAGTAAAGATTTTTCCTACTCTATTAAAAATAAACAAAAGAAAGTGAGAAAGACGAACACTCTTCTCACTTTCTATTCTATTTAAAACTATTCTTAATATTGTTTCGGTGTAATAACTTGACACTGAACTAAAAACTTCATATTTTATGGCAAGTCGTAAGGTTCTTAAGAAGGCAATAAAGGGCGCTTGTGGCGAACTTTTTGCAGATTGCGTCGCTCTCAGTATGTGTAAGGATGCAAATAAGGAAGCATTATTCGCTCTCGAAGGAAAATTGGTAGAATTGTGCCAAGATTTTGTTTCTCGTCTTTCACACACAGAAAAGGGCAACGAAAAGAAGTTCTATAAAAAGCTGGTAGCAGAGTTTACCGATTCTATCAACGCTATTGCTGAAGATATTATTAAGGCATAGTTTGATTATGGCAAACTTTTATCATCGCCTTTTATTTAAACACTTAGGATGGCAGGAGAATGTCACGGTGCCCCATCGTGACAAGTGTATTCTTTGTGTTGCTCCTCACACGAGTAATTGGGATTTCATTTACGGACAACTCTATTATAGAGCAAAGGGTCGCACGGCCAATTTCTTAATGAAAAAGGAATGGTTCTTTTGGCCCTTAGGGTTGCTCTTCCGAAAGCTCGGTGGCATTCCTGTTTATCGCTCCAAGAAGAATAGTCTAACTGACCTGTTAGCGGAACGGATAAAAGGCATAACTCATTTTGAACTAGCAATAACTCCCGAGGGTACTCGCTCAAGAGTAGACAAATGGAAACGTGGTTTCTATTTCATTGCTAAAAAGGCAGGCATCCCCATACAACTTTTTGATTTAGATTATAAGAACAAAATCATCAGGTGTACGAAGGAAATCTTCCCCTCTGGAGATATAGAAGCAGACATGCGTGAAATAATGGATTACTATAAGTATTCAAATGCTAAGTATCCTCAAAAATTTGCTATTGAAGAAATTTAATAATGATGAGGTATATCATATCCATTATTTGTTTATTAACTATTATAACACTAGATTCTCGTGCATCCCTTTTATCGGAAAAAGGGATGCACGACGTTGTATCTAACAACGAAGAAAAAGCGAAGGAATTGACCGACGTTTTAAAACCCTATTTTGAGAAATATAAGCGTAGTGGGTATCGCCCAATGCGCAAATATGGAATAGACTCTTTAAAGGTAGACGATGAGCACAAAGAGGTGTTATTATATCCTAACGAACCATTTTATTCTCAATTAATTTATGAGGGTTTGTTAAAGAATATCTATAAGAACATTTCTCGTTTATTACCTAAAGATTATTCCGATTATAAGTTGCGTTTATTAGCGAAGCGTGACACCCCCTTTGAATCTCTCATCCCTAATTACCTTCGCACCGATAGCATTGACACCAAACGTATGTGGGGCAAGAAAGATGCATCAGGAAATGCACCTTGGGTGAAGTCAATTACACGTCCATACACCATTACCAAGGGGTTGCAAAACCGCCACTTGATGGTGTATCCTAGTCATGGATATTATTACAAGAACAAGATATCGCAATGGGGATGGCAACGCCCTTACCTTTTCTCTACAACAGAGGACTTACTCACACAATCCATTGTCTATCCCTTCCTATTCCCTATGATAGAACGTGCGGGAGGGATTGTTGTGACCAATCGTGAAAGAGACCCTCAAACCTCAATGTTCATTATTGACAATGATGAGACTTCTACGAATGGCGCATACGTAGAGAAAATGGTTTCAACCCAGCAATGGAAAACGATTGAAGACAAAAGGGGATTTTCCTTTAACGAAGGTACTTTGCTTGATGGAATGAATCCCTTCCTATTAGGAACAGCAAAATGTATTGAAACCGTTAAAGGAAAACGTGAAGCAAGCACGGCACGCTGGACTCCAATATTCACAAAAAGCGGTAATTATGCCGTTTATGTGTCTTACGTGTCCCTACCTAATAGTGTAAAAGATGCTCATTACATAGTCTATCATTCTGGAGGAGAGAGCGTTTTTAGCGTAAACCAACAGATTGGCGGTAACACATGGGTGTATTTAGGGACATTTGAATTTCTTGCTGAAGCACGAAACCTTCAAGGCGTTGTTTTAACTAATCAGAGCAACGAAAAAGGCGTTGTGTCCGCAGACGCAGTGCGCTTTGGGGGTGGTATGGGATTAAGTGCACGTGAAGATAAAGTTTCGAATATGCCTGCTTATCTTGAAGCTGCTAGATATTACACCCAATGGGCAGGACTTCCTGAAGAATGGTATAAC
>CALFGU010000114.1 GCA_937877685.1 uncultured Prevotella sp. | reverse complement strand
CAATATAACCGACAATATTACCCTCAAGGCTGAGAGCGGATGCTCCTGCTGCGTCAGGGGCCGGAATGTAACATACCACAAGCCAATAACCCAAGAGTATGGCCGCAGATATATATGCTCTGACCTTAGTATTGAAATTCATATAAAGAAGCGCAGCAAGGCCCCAAGCCATACCGATTCTTCCAAGCACGCTGCAGATACGCAGGGTGGCGAAATCCATCTTGAAGAATCCGTTATAAACCACTCCAAGGGCAATCAGGATAAACATTCTTTTTATGACCTTCACATACATCTTTCCTCGTGAAAGTCCACTTGCTGTCTGCTTTGCGTAAGAGAACGGGAAAGATATTCCTGCGATGAAGAGGAACAGAGGGAAAATGGTGTCGTGATGATACAGACCATCCCATTTCACATGGTTCATGGTCTGAGCAAGATAGCATTCACTTCCTCCGGGAAACAGAGCGCACACCAGCTTTATCAATCCCGAAAATCCCATGATGAAAAGCATGTCAAAGCCTCTAAGGGCATCAAGAGAGAGTAATCTCTTGCCTTGTTCATTTTGTGTTGCCATATCAAAACAATTTTGAATTTCTTTTCGTGATCCAATCCAGGCTCAGATATACGGTACGAGCCAGCAGATGGGCAAAATATGCCGCCATCAGCACATGCATGGCATATTCCCCGTATCGCGAAGCCGGTTCAGCCCCCATATATCCCAAGACGAGCATTCCCGCAGCCCATACCGCAACAAAGCCTACAACTGCCCACGCAGGTACCTTTTTAATCGCCCACAATCCAAGCATGATGCTCACCGCAAGGCAAAGCAATCCGGAATTAAGGGCAGAAGATGAAAGTATGTCGTGATGCATGCTCACGATGGATGCTTTCAAACTGCTCGTAAAGTGAGGGTCGAATCCCCAACTGTTCATGTTGTTGAGCGTATAGGCATCGCTTTGTGACAGACAATCACCTGCAAGTCCGGGGAAGAAAGCAAGGAGCAAGCAAAGTCCAGTTGTAAACACCGATGCTACTCCCATACCGACTATTCCCCTTAATGAACCGAATAAGGTCTCAGGAGCACGCAATGCCTTTGCTAAGGCGAGGATTGCCAAGAGGGGTAGGGTGAACTCAGCCACTACGAGCGCCGAACTTACCGTACGGAATTTGTTGTACATCGGTAAGTAGTCGATGAAAAAGTCGGTCACGGGCATCAAGTTCTTACCCCAAGCGAAGAGGAAAGAGAGCAGCGTTGCCAATACCAAAGCCCATTTCACGGGACCGCCTACGTAGATGATGCCTAATACGAAAAGGAAGCAGATGACCGCACCTACGTACACCGGACCTACAGTAAAGGGTTGGTCGCCCCAATATTCCATAATGCCGGGAGGATATGCTTGTCCGCCTGTCATTTGTTGGAATTGGTAAGCGTTATTGCGGTATTCGTTATAACCATCTAATTTTTCTACGTCCTTACGGTCGAGAATGCTTCTCGAACCCCCGCCTTTGTATTCGGGAATGAGGAGCGTCATGGTTTCATCTATGCCGTAACTCCACTGAGTGATGTAGTCGCGGTCAAGACCTTCGGTTGCTTTCTGTCCAGAAGAGGGCGCTGGAGTCAGTTCTGATTTTCCGCGCATAGACTCTTTGGAGTAAGTGTATGTGTGGTAAAGGTTCGGAAGATTCGCTAAAACACCCAAGATTCCAGCAAAGGCAATAACTCCCGTGGCTTTCAACCAAGTCTTAACGGTTAACGGGGAAGGGTTAAGGGTTAAAGGTGAAGGGTTAACGGTTAACGGGGAAGACTTAAGGGGTGACGCAGTCGCATCTCCTTTCTCCTTTCTCCTTTCTCCTTTCTCCTTTCCAAAAAGTGCGGCTACGCCATAACAAATCGTCAAGAGCGCCATCAAGAAGAGGAAGTAGTACGACATTTGTATGTGATTGCTCATGATTTGCAGAGCGGTAAAGAGCGCCGTTACGGCACCGCCCCAGAGCAATTTCCCACGGTAGCAAAGAATCATCCCACCTATGGTTGGCGGAATGAGCGCCAAGGTCATAACTTTCCAAATGTGTCCCGCCGCAATGATAATGAAGAAGTACGACGAGAATGCCCACGCCACGGCACCTACTGCCGATACCCATGGTTTGATGTTAAAACAGCGCAACAAGATGTAGAATCCTAACAGGTAGAGAAACACATAGTTTAACACGCCAGTCGTGCCCAACCCATAGACACTGTAAATCGCGTCAAGAAGGTTCCCTGAGTCGTAAGAGGGGGAAACTTGATAGGTAGGCATACCTGAGAACAACGAACCCGTCCATCGGGTGCGCTCTCCGGTTTCTGCTAAATGTTGTAACTGTTCTTGTCCGAGACCAATGGAGGCTACGGTGTCATGTCCGCCTAAGACGAGTCCCTCGCTGATAGGTGTTGAAAAGTAAACGAAACTAATCACCAAAAAGGCGAGAATCGCTAAGGCATCAGGGGCGATATTCTTGAAAAACTTAATCATCAAATGGAATTTAGATGTTACGGAAGTCTTTGCGTATTTCTTAGATTTTAATCTAACAGGCGCATTATCGTGGCAAAGTTAGTTAAAAAACTTTTATTATGGAGTGTATTCTGAAGAGAGTTTTTTGAATGTGAGGTGAAGACGGAGTTTGAAAGTTGCCGAACCGATGGATTTTTTGAAGAAAAAAACTTTCCGAAAAATTCCTAAAATCCTCGATGAAATCGCACTTTCTGAAGGTTGGTTTTCCCTCTCAAAGGGTGTCTGAATCCTTGAATTTTCGTGACAAATATTTGGAGACTTGAGACAAAATCCCACTTTCTTGAAACTAAACCTCACTCTCGAAAAACAAACCCTTAAAGATTTTTTCTAAAGTCTCAAATTAAATTTTCAGTTTGAGGGTTTGTGGTGCATCTGATTATTAGCGGTTTAACTAAATGACTTTTTCGGGAAAAAGAGGTGCTTGAATCCTTAAAATAATCTAAAAAAAGCATTTGGGGGCTGTTATTCCAAAAAATGTGATTATTTTTGCAAACTGAAATATTATATATAAAACAAAAAAGGCGCCATTTTAGAGGTCTTGAATGGACTTTCAGAGCCGAAAGGCATTGACTTAACTCCTTGTGTCGCCGTAAGATTATACCTCCAATTTATGAAACATAACGCTATTCTTGCTATCCTCGTCAGCATGTTGCTCGCGACGTTTGCGTCGTGTGGTAGCGGAGAAGATTATACCGTTATAACGCTGTCGCCCTCTACGTGTGTGGTTACTAACGTACAGATGGGTAAGATTCCTTGTGTGGTGACGCTGAAAAATCAAGAAGGAAAAGACAGCACTTATGTTGCTTCGATTACGGGAGCAAACTATCCGATGAGCATTGACCATTATGGCGGTCGCATTTTTAATGTCGATTCTTTGCCTTACGGTTGTGATGCGGCGAAAATCACTTTTGCGGCGCTGGCTTCTTCAGGCACATTGGCAATTAATTCTTTGAGTCAAGACGTTGACACATTCTTTGTGGCGACAGACAGTACAGATTTCCGCCAACCCCGTAAGGTGACCGTTTATGCGCCTGACGGTATCGCAAAGCGCTCTTATATGTTGGAGGTGCGCGTACATAAGGAAGAGGGTGACGTGTTTAAGTGGCAACAGATGACTAATGGTCTTGATGCTTTCGCAGGTGTAACCCTGAATGACGCTCTTGCGCATGAGGGTATCCTTTATGCTTTTGGCGAAGAGAATGGTCAGTCTGTGGTTCTTACAGCTTTGGCAACTTCTCCCACATCCTGGAGCAAGCAAGACGTAAATGCAAAGGTGACTTCGCCTGTAGTTTATGACGGAGTGTTTTATGCGCTCAACGAAGGCGCTTTGATGAAATCTGCTGATGCTTTGACTTGGGAAAATATTGCAACAGGTCTCTCCAATCCCTTATTGACGCTCGTTGCCGGAACTACAGCTCTTTATGGTGTTACGAATGAAGGTTTTGTTGTGAGTGCTGACGGTCAGACTTGGACACTCCAGGAGGCTGATGAACCTAACTACCTCCCCACGGAGAATTGTTCGGCGGCGTGTTTGCCTTCTGCTACGGACAATCTGTTTGAAGACATTATCATGGTCGGTTCGCGTGACGGCAAACCCGTAGTTTGGAAACTCAATGTGGATAAGACAGGCACCTATCAGTATGTGTGGAATTATTATCCCGAGAGCAATGCCAACAATTATCCTTGCCCCGAATTGCCTGTGCGTAAAGTTTTTGCCTATGACGGCGCTACGCTTTTGCTTGGCATAAATGCCGATGGCGTAAGCACAGTGTGTCTCAGTCGTGACAATGGTAGAACTTGGCAACAAAAAGAGATTCCACAATTAGACGGAGTGAGCGCTCCCTTTGTCTCAACAGTAGCCGAGAATAACTTTGTTTGGGTGATTTCAGAGAAAGGCGAAGTGCTCAAAGGCAGATTTAATCGATTGGGATGGGCGAAACAAGAAGGCGTCTTTAAGACTCAGAAGCAGCGCAAGTAGCATTGTTGTCGCTCAGAACTCATACTTTGAAAATTTTTAAACACAATTATTTTAAACACATTTAATCTATTTATTATGGTAAAGACTATTAAATTGTCACAAGACAACAAGTTGTTGTTAGGTGTTTGTGGCGGTATTGCAGAAGCCTATGGTCAGAATCCCAATGTAGTACGTGCAATCTGTGTACTCGTTAATTTGATTCTTTGTAACATTCTTTTGTGGCCGTATCTCATCGTTTGGTTCTTACTTTCTTTTAACTTCCAATTATCTACTGACGACAAGATGTTGTTAGGTGTTTGTGGCGGTCTTGCAAAGTGCTTAGGACAGAATCCTAACGTTGTACGTGCTATCGTTGCTCTCCTTGGCCTCTTGTCTTGTGGTACTTTCGTGCTGTACTACCTCCTTATTTGGGTTTTGAGTTCTAAGAAAATCGTGTAATGCTTTTTAAGGTAGATTCCCTAACGGAAATTTACTTTAGATTGCGCAAGAAATGTCATATAGTAAAATGTTGCGCGCGTGGATTGGGCACTGCCTATCCACAGCGCCTACATTTACAATGTTGATGTTTATTTAAAAAATCAGACGTTGTGCGTTATCTTTCCTTACTCTTCTCTCTCTGCATCTCCGTAGGGCTTTGGGCTCAAGAAGATGACGATGCGTGGTACCGATTAGAACTTGGTGCCGGTTTGGGTATGGGATATTCGCTCAACGATGGGAATAGTTCCCTTTTTGGAGGCGGAAAAGTGAGTGGAGGCATAATTGCGCGCTTCCCCCTGTCTCCGAGAATGGCGATTAAGACCAACTTAAACTATACGAAGTTGGAGGGAGACGTGAGTGGGGTTAAGAATTTTTACCCTGCAACGCCCGGAGTAGTTGGAGATCAACGCTTGGAATATGCTTTCTCAGGCGCAATCTACGACCTTTCCGTACTCTACGAACTCCATTTCTTGCCTTATGGCTATCTGCCCACTTACATGGGCTATCATCAGTTAGTGCCTTACATGCAGATTGGACTAGGTCTGGCTTATGGGGATATTGAAAAGCGCGTAGGTTTTTCTGTGCCCGTGGGTGTGGGACTTAAATATAAAGTAGCGCGACGTTGGAATTTGGGATTGGATTGGCGTATGAATTTTACTACGAACGATGGTTTCGATGGTTTAGAAGCGCCGATGGGGATAACTTCTTCAGGTTTTAAGAACAAAGACCACCATTCCACCTTGCTTTTCACCGTAACGTATGACTTAAGTCCGAAGTGCCCAACCTGTAATAAGTACTAAACGCTACGTTTTGCACACAGTTTTTTGAACGCTAATACATATTATAATAATGGTAATTCCTCAACATATAGCCATCATCATGGATGGGAACGGAAGATGGGCAAAAGCCAGAGGTCTTAATCGCTCTATGGGACACCAAGAGGGCGTAGAGACGGTTAAGCGCATCACGGAAACTTGTGTAAAACTTGGCGTGAAGCACTTGACGCTTTATACGTTTTCAACAGAAAATTGGAACCGCCCAGCAGATGAAGTTGCTGCTCTCATGTCGCTTATTCTGACGGCAATGGAAGAGGAACTCTTTATGAAAAACAACGTAAAGTTGCGCCTCATTGGAGATCTTAGCCGAGTGCCGGAAAATGTGCGTGAAGCAATCTTGAATCTTCAAGAACGTACGCAGGTCAACACAGGGATGACCATGCTTATTGCCCTTAGTTATTCATCGCGTTGGGAAATTACGGACACCGTTAAGCGACTTGCGGAGAAAGTTAAGACAGGTGAGTTGGCACCCGAGGATATTACGGAAGAATGTATCAGCAATCATTTGACCACTATGAATATCCCCGACCCCGATTTGCTGATTCGTACAGGGGGTGAGTGTCGTTTGAGCAACTTCTTGCTCTGGCAGTGTGCCTACACAGAGTTTTATTTCTGTGACACCTACTGGCCCGACTTCGGAGCAGACGATTTGCAACTCGCCATTGACTATTTCAACCGAAAAGAACGCCGCTTCGGCAAAACAAGTGAACAAGTTGTAGCACAAACTATCAGTTGATAAACAGCAAGTTGCTATTGCTTGAAATTAAATCTCAAATAAGAAAAATTAAGTAAGACTTAGGAACAACTATTTGAGACTTAGTTTCCACTAATTGACATTTAATAAAAAGAGTGATGGACAGGCGGACAAGAAACTGCCTCACTCGTGCTACAAAATATCGTTGATGCACAAAGCAGTAAATGATGTTGACATTACAAAAAATGAATTTGTTAAGAAACATACTATTCCTCCTTTTGAACGTTGTAGTGCTTGGCGCTATAGCGCAGAAACGAGTAATCGTAAATCCCGAAATTAATTATTCAAGTGAACATTCGACGTATATCTTAGGAGGATTTACCGTTGATGACGTTCCTCCTTACGATAACGAACTCTTGCGAAGCATTTCTGAACTTACCGTAGGGCAGAAAATTGAAATTCCGGGTGTGGAGATTACGGAAGTTATCAATAGGTATTGGAATCAAGGATTCTTTTCTAATGTGAAGTTGCTTGCCGATAGTATTGTTGACAACAAGATTTATTTGCACGTAGCGCTCACTCCCCAACCTCGCATCTCCAGTATTTCTTATTCCGGCGTGAAAAAGACGGAGCGTGAGGATATAGAAGAACGCCTCGGACTTCAAGTTGGTTCGCAGATTACACCTGACATGATCAACCGCGCAAAGATTATTATCAAGCGCTACTTTGAAGACAAGGGTTTTAAGAATGCTGAAGTTGAGATTAAGCAACGCGAGGACGTCACGGGGAATAACAAGGTGCTCGTTGACATTAACATCAACAAGCAAAACCGTATTAAGGTCAATAAGATTTACCTCACGGGCGTTGACAAAAAACTTGAAGGCAAGGCGAAGCGTGCGATGAAGAAGACGCGTGAAAAGTCGTTGCGAAATTTCTTACGCTCAAAGCGATTCCTTCCCGAAAAATATGAAGAAGACAAAGGCTTACTGATTGATAAGCTTAATGCATGGGGTTATCGTGATGCTTTATTGCTGACAGATAGTGTTGTTCAGGTTGACGATTCTCATGTAGATATTTATTTGAATCTCTACCAAGGTCAAAAGTATTACTTGCGCAACATTTCATGGGTAGGTAATACGGTTTATGACTCAGAGCATTTGAACTATACGCTTAAGATGCAGAAGGGTGACGTTTATGACCAAGAGCAACTCCAAAATCGCCTCCAGGTTGATGAAGATGCCATCGGTAATTTGTATTACAACAATGGTTATGTGTTTAACAACATCGACCCTGTTGAAATCAATATCGTTGAAGACTCTGTTGACCTTGAAATGCGCATAATTGAGGGACCGCAAGCAACACTTAATCGCATCCGAATTACTGGTAATGACCGCGTATTCGAAAATGTGATTCGCCGTGAGCTTCGTACGAAACCCGGTGACTTGTTCTCCATGGAATCTATCAAACGTTCGTTGCGCGACCTCTCAGCGATGAATCAGTTTGACTCTGAAATTCTCCAAACAGAGTTGTTTAAGAACATCGATACCGATTATGAGAACGGCACAGTGGACATCACTTGGCCCTTGGTGACTAAGGGTGGTGACCAAATCGAACTTTCCGGCGGCTGGGGCCAAACTGGTATCGTCGGACGCATAGGTTTGAAGTTTACTAACTTTTCTGTGCAGAATTTATTTAAAAAGGGTAACAAGCGAGGCGGATTCTTCCCTCAGGGAGACGGACAAACGCTTCAGTTGAGCGGACAAACGAACGGTACTTACTATCAGAGTTATTCGCTTTCGTTCCTTGACCCATGGTTTGGCGGAAAGCGCCCCAACCAATTCTCATTCTCGCTTTATTATTCAAAGCAGAGTGACGTGAATTCAAATTACTATAGTTCCAACTACTATAATAATTACTACAACTACCTTTACGGCTACGGTTCCAACAATAGTTATTATAACTATGCCAACTATTACGACCCCGATAAGTACGTAAAGATGTTTGGTGCCTCAATCGGTTACGGTAAACGCTTACGCTGGCCCGACGATAGTTTTAGCTTTATGGCGGAATTGGCATATACGCGTTATATGTTGAAGAACTGGCAGTACTTCCTCATTAGCGATGGTAACTGTAACAACATTAACCTCTCGCTTACGTTGAGTCGTGCCTCTACAGACAATAGTTTCTTCCCGCGTATGGGTTCTGAATTCCTTTTGAGCGGAACGTTTACGCCTCCTTACTCATTGTGGGAAAAGAAGGACTATGCAAATCTTGCAACAAACTATCAGAGTAGCACCTATCAGCAAGAGGCGCAAGACAAATACCGTTGGATTGAGTACCACAAGTGGAAGATGAAGTTCCGTTCGTTTACGGCATTGAACTCAAAGTTAAAGTGTCCCGTCTTGATGACACGCTTTGAATTTGGTATCTTAGGTTCTTACAACCGCAACTTGAAGTCGCCCTTCGAAACGTATTATGTGGGTGGCGATGGTATGTCTGGTTACTCCACAGGTTATGCTACGGAAACCATAGGCTTACGTGGTTACGACAATGGTTCGCTTGGTGGCGCCGATGGTAAGAATGCTTACGCCTATAGCCGTATGACGCTCGAATTGCGCTATCCTTTGATGCTCGAGGCAAGTACTTCGCTCTTCGCTCTCGCTTTTGTTGAAGGCGGTAATGCTTGGGCAGACGTCAATAAATTTAATCCCTTCGACATGAAGCGTTCGGCGGGTGTCGGTGTGCGTATCTTGCTCCCGATGGTCGGACTTATGGGTATTGATTGGGCTTATGGTTTCCAGAAGTACGGTTCTAACGGCATGAAGATGGGTGGTTCGCAATTCCACTTCATCATTGGTCAAGAATTCTAATTCATGAGGGCGTGAGGCGAAGAGAGTTTGAGGTAAAAGAGTGCCATTCGGTAGCTATTGACCTTTTAACTCCACATTCTGTTTCAGACCTCACCACCTTTAAATCTTAAAACCCCTCCTACTATGAGAATCTTAACAACCCTCCTTTTCAGTTTTGCGCTTGCTTTCGGCGCAATGGCGCAGAAATATGCCCTTGTGGATATGGAATATATCTTAGGCAATATTCCCGCTTACGAACGTGCGAGCGAACAACTCAATCAGATTTCAAAGAAGTGGCAAGCAGAAGTTGAGGCAGTTGATAATGCGGCAAAGACGCTCTATAAGAACTACCAAAACGAGTTAGTTTTCCTTTCTGAACAGCAAAAGAAGGAGCGCGAAGAGGCAATCATTGCCAAGGAACGCGAAGCAAGCGAATTGCGTAAGAAGTATTTTGGACCTGAAGGCGAACTCTATAAGAAGCGCATCTCGCTTATCGAACCCATTCAGGAAGAAATCTACAACGCAGTCAAGGCTATTGCCCAGCAAAAGGGTTTCCAAATGGTGCTTGACCGAGCTTCGAGCAGCGGCATTATTTTTGCTTCGCCCTCTATCGACATCAGTGCCGACGTATTGGCGAAATTGGGTTACTCAAGATAATAATGTTAACAACTAAATAACACAAAAAGAAAGACATGAAGAAAATTTTGTTGATGCTACTCTTTGTAGCTCCTATGGCGCTCTTTGCGCAGAAGTACGCTCAGGTAGATTATTTCGCTCTTGTGCAGGCTATGCCTTCTTTCAAGACTGCTCAGGCAGAACTTGAAGCATTGGGTAAGACTTATGAGTCAGAACTTGCTGCTTTGCAGACAGAAATTCAAACAAAGGCGCAGAAGTATCAGGCAGAAACTACTGAAGCAACTCCCGAAAACATTCGCCAGCGTCGCGAACAGGAAATCAATGGTCTCTACGAACGTTTCCAGCAGGCTCGTGAAGACAATGCACGCGCTTTTGAGCAAGCACAGCAGGAGAAAATGCAACCCGTTTACGCTGCAGTTGCTGAAGCAGTAAAGGCTCTTGCTAAGGAAGAAGGTTATGTGTACATCATCGACAAGCAAGCTGCTCAGGGTACTTACATTTTCCTTAACGACACACTCAATGAGGATGTAACAAACAAGGTTGCGGCTAAGCTTGGCATTACACTCGCTCCCGCAACTCCCTCTCGCCCTGTTGCTACAAAGTAATTGGCATTACATAGAAAAAGAAACACATCGAGCATTCCGAATCCCACTTTTGTGTGGCGCGGAATGCTCGATTTTTTTAGTAGTAAGCTTGTTGAAACGCAATCAATGGGTTCCGCGCTTTCTAAAGTTAGCAACTCGGCGCATAAAGTTAGAAAGTCGGCGCCTAATTAGTAACTTTCGGCCTCTTATTTGAGATATACGGCGCACTGAAATAGACTTTGTTTTTGAGGTCTATAAGTTGGTAGGAATCATGAGCAAATGAAGGCGCACCGAAACCCGCATCAGATTCTGCTTTTAAGAACCTAAAATCTGAGGTAAAGGTTCGTTCCCCTCCAAAAGATTCATTAAATTTGTGGTTTCCTAACCCCAGTTTCGCATTTGGGGATTTTCACAACACAACAAAACGAAACGATTATGCTGAAGCGCATCCTTTTTTATGTATTACCCCTTCTTGTTCTTCCGCTTCAAGCCTCAGACAGCTTGAGCATAGAAATCGTGCGTCGCCTTGACCACTTGCTTGGCGATTCCTTACTCAGGCATTCGCAAATGGCAATGTGTGTGTATGACATATCAGACGACACCCTGCTTTTTTCTCATAACGAACTCCAACTGATGCGTCCAGCGTCGTGTCAGAAAGTTGTGACGTCGGTTGCCGCACTCACGCTGCTCGGCACTGACTACCATTTTTCCACCAAACTTTACCTTGACGGCACTCAAGAAGGTACAATCTTCAAAGGTGACGTCATCGTTCGTGCGGGGTTTGATCCCCTGCTGAATAGTGCCGACCTTGAGGCGATGATTTCGGAAATCAGCAAGCGTGGCATCACTTCCATTCAGGGCAATCTCTTGCTTGACATGACCATGAAGGATACCCTTTCGCGCGGAGCGGGATGGTGTTGGGACGATGATGATAAGTTGATTCGCCCTCTGTATTTGGATGGGAAATTAGCGTTTTCAAAACCCTTCCGCAACTTGCTTCGCAAGGCTGAAATCCAATTTAAAGGTCGCACCCTCTCACGCCCTCTTCCCGAAACGGCAGAACTCGTGGCAGAACACAGACGCCCCATAAAGGAAGTGATGCGCCCCATGATGAAAGAGAGTGATAACCTTTGCGCAGAGGCGGTCTTTTATCAGATTGCGGCACTTTCGCAGAAACCCAAGGCAACGGCCGACGATGCTGTGAAACTTATCAACGATTTTATTGATGAGCAAGGTCTCAATTCCAAACATTATCGCATTGCTGACGGAAGCGGACTCTCATTATATAATTATGCCACTCCCCAACTCTTCCTTAAGTTGTTGCGTTATGCTTATGCAAATTCCAAAATGCGTCGCATGCTTTTCGAGGTGCTTCCCATTGCTGGCATTGACGGAACGCTGAAGAAGCGCATGCAACTCACGCCCGCCGAAGGTAATGTGCGTGCAAAGACAGGTTCTGTTACGGGCGTCAGTACGCTTGCTGGGTATTGCACTACGGCACATGGTCACACGCTTTGCTTTGTGATTTTCAACCAAGGGTTAGTCCGTGCGTCGCATGGGCGAGCTTATCAAGACAAAGTGCTGGATGCGCTCACTTCAGGTTGGCCCGTTGTTGAGGAACGCACAGACATTATTGAGGAATCCACAGACACAATCGAGAACTCTACACCCACGGACGAACCAGTGAAGACTGAGGTTTATAATTTCGAAGAATAGACATCAAGCAGTAAGAACAATTTGTGGATAATATAAAAAGTGGAGACAACTCATAAGGTTTGGGTTGTCTCCACTTTTTTATTCTTGCGTGTCTTCGCCTTCCGTCACCTTCCTTTTGCGGAAGAAAGAGAAATTCACACTGCCATAAGCGCGGTGTTCCAAGAAATCGGGGCGGTCAGAGAAGTCAAAATTCTTGCCATGTTCCAAGACGAAGAGCGTATCTTCCGTGACGAGTCCACTGTTCATCACACGCTCGGGAAGTTCTCCGAGTTCGGGTAGTGCATAAGAAGGATCGGCAAAAATGAAGTCGAAAGGTTCCTTGCTACGTTCAATAAAACGGAGCGCATCTCCGCAAAGGGGATGAGCGGCAGGCGTTTTGAGCGACTTAATACACTCCAAGATAAACGAGAAGTGCTTACGGTCTTTCTCTACCGTCGTTACGTGACCACAACCTCGCGAAAGGAGTTCGAGCGTAATGCTGCCAGTGCCACCGAAAAGGTCAAGCGCCTTGAGGTCTTCGAAATCAAGGTAGGCGCGAAGC
Organism: uncultured Prevotella sp.; assembly: GCA_937877685.1. Lineage (GTDB taxonomy): Bacteria > Bacteroidota > Bacteroidia > Bacteroidales > Bacteroidaceae > Alloprevotella. The sequence continues at coordinate 11,744 of CALFGU010000114.1, read as the reverse complement.
ACATTGAAGAGGTTTTCTTTCGCAAAGTCCGTCGTGGGACGCGCTTTAAATGTGCGGGGAATTTCAAAGTGTTTCCCCTTATAGAGTCCAGTAATGATGCGCATGGTGAAAGGGAGTAGAGATTAGGAATAAGAAGGGGGTGAAAGTTGTTTCTAATTCGGCGGGCATGAGGTGTGGTCCTCTGTGGGTGGCACCCGTGCATCCCCCTTTAGGGGTTATTTCTTTTTGCCTAACAAGAAGGTTATAAGGTCATAGGTCATGCCTTCCGTAGACGAAATTTCGTGGTGCATAAAATCCATTGAGGGCAGGATGGGCAACGTTTGAGGTGCGAATTTTGAGAGTTCCGCAATCAAGGGATTGCGTAAGTCTGCACTGCCCGCAATATGAACGTGCGTGTCTTGGGCCTTCAGTCCGTGATGATTGATGATGTTAAACGCATAATAGGCGGCGTCGGCAGCAGATGCCACCTCGTAGGAATTCATAATGAGCATGCGCCCATTGTCCAGCAAAGTCATGTCAACCGCCTTCTCATGGGCGTAAATATATAATTGTGTGCCGACCGACTGAGTGGATTTTTGCACAAACTGTCTCAACACGGGAGTTAATGCCGACACATAGTGCACCTCGCCTAACGCTTCCTCAATCGCCTTACAGGTGCTTTCGGGCAAACCAAAGACCAACATGAGATTGGCTGAGGGAAGGACATCATAGAATACGCGATGCGCTACCGAAGGTTTGAAGCAATATTCATAAAAAGCGTCGCAGTCTTCCTCCTGAAAGTCAGCCAAGGGAATGGGTGTGACATTGCCCACCACGAGCACCTGAGTTGTCTCCGTCTCACTCCTATCTCTGAGCACGGGATTCGTAGAAACCGCATCTTGAAGGTTTGCAATCAGCGAACGATGAGACTGAAGCGGAACGGGGGAAAATGCAAAGGGCTTGCCCTGTTCGAGGCAAGCGGCAGAGAGCGTTGTGGGGGAGATTCGAAGTGTAAGCATCGAGGGCAAAAATGAGATAGTCGAGAGGATAACCCTTGTTGTTATTCTGAGATCTGTTATAGGAAAAAAAGAAGCACAAACAATTTAAATTCTATTACTCTTAATTCCAATTCTGTTACTCTTAATTCTGATTGTTTGTTACTTTATTTTTCCTCTTTCGTTTTACCAATTTTCTTATGACTCAGCCACCACCCATAAGGTACGAGAAGGGCGGTGAGAACTCCCGCCGTGTTGGCATAAAAATCGTAAATGTCGGCACCGCGAAAGTCTGTCATAGCGCCTTGTGTAATCTCAATGGCGCCACTAAGAGCGATAGGGGCGATTACAGCAAACAAGAGGGTGCGCACGTAATGAATGCGGGAATGGCGAAGTAGATATTCTGTCCAAATCACACTGCATGTGCCTACGTACATAATGAAATGGGCAATCTTGTCTAACCCCAGCACTGAAGGGAGTTTCACGGGGATGGCAGAGGGATGACAAAAGCAGAGAATGAGGATGAGCGCAATGCAGACTAAAGAAAATGGGTAGCGAAACATGGGAAAGCGGGGACCGAATCTTCGAAATGGATAATGAGGAATGACTTGAGCGAAGGGGGATGATTGAATGGGGAACTTGCGGAATTACCAGAATTTGTTGTGTTCGGAAGAGTATTCAAACCCTACGGCGCCCAGTTGGTCTAATAACCAATTAGTGTCAATATCCTCCGCCTGACAGAGTTCGTCAAGCGAAGGATATTGGTCTCTCAGTTTCATATTGATGTAACTGAAAAGAATCATGGGGTCTTTAGGAAGCATGCCCTACTTTTTAAGCGTTACACTTCCCTGACCAATCATATTACCATCAATAAAGATGTACGCTTGGTAAGTTCCAGCAGTGAGATATTCCTGAACAGGCACGTAAAGTTGGAGATGGAGTTCCGAACCGTCGTATTCAATTGCCTTTGCGGCAGAATATTCAATGCTGCGGTTTTCATAAGTAAACTGCCCCATGGCATTCACAATCTGATTGTTGGGCTTCATTAGGCGTACGTAAGCCATGCGATTACCAGTCTGGGCGGTAACATTGCGAGTGACGGTAAAGTCAATGGAGAACGTTTTGATGTCTTTCGATTTCTTGGCCGCCTTACCGTTTTTCTTCAAGGGAGAAACCACAACGTTTGTTGCGTTAAGCTGAGAAGCAATCTCCACTTTCTCCTTCAACTGCTCGCGTTGCTCATCAATTAACACTTTCTCCTTACGTGTGCGTTCGGCTTCAGCAAGGGCTTGGTCGCGTTCGCTTGCAAGTGAAATGTTAATGCGTTGCAGGGAGTCAACTTGGCGAATATAGTCCTTGAGAACGGCACGCACGGTGGCGAGTTCGTTTTTCAAGCGCAAAATTTCGGCAGAACTTGTTGCCTTAACGTTTTTGAGTTCCTTGAGCAACTTCTCTGCGCGCTTCTGTTCCTTGTCGAGCAATGCGATAATGGAGTCGTTTTGAACGGACTTCTTGAGTTCAGCATACTGTTCGGCGAATTCAGCATACTGTCTTTCCATTTCGAGCTTGTCTTCCTCGGCAAGTTTATTAAGTTCTTCAATCTCGCGTTCTTTTTCCTTGAGTTGTTCCGCAAGCAATTCTTTTTCTGACTTGCCACAACTTCCTAAAGCGAAGAGTAGGGCGAAACTGCCCAAAATGATGTACGTGAATTTTCGCATAAAGTAGTAAGGGGATTTTTCGATTAAAGAGGTATGACGAACTGGAGAGATATTCAATGCTCCAGTTCGCCATAAATGTTTCATTACGACCCTAAGTTGCGGATTAATCTACGATAGTAATCCAACCATGAGTGTCGGGTTCGATACCATATTGGATGTTGCGCAACTTGGTGTAGAGTTGCTGGCTGATAGGTCCGGGTTTGCCGTCCTTGGCAATCACATAACTCTTGTTTTCTTCCAAATCGTCGATACGGCCGATAGGACTGATAACCGCAGCTGTGCCACAAGCGCCCGCTTCTTCCATTTCAGCGAGTTCTTCTACGGGAATCTGACGACACTCTACCTGAAGACCGAGGTCAAGCGCCAACTGCTGGAGACTCTTGTTCGTAATTGAGGGAAGAATTGAACTTGATTTGGGAGTGATGTAAGTCTTGTTCTTAATTCCAAAGAAGTTTGCTGCACCACATTCGTCAATGTATTTCTTTTCCTTCGCATCAAGATAGAACTCGCAAGAATATCCGAGGTCGTGAGCGCGCTTGTTTGCACGGAGACTGGCTGCATAGTTACCGCCAACCTTAAATGTGCCCGTGCCGTGGGGAGCTGCGCGGTCGAATTCGCGAACGATGACGTAGTTTGTGGTATTGAAACCGCCCTTGAAGTAAGGACCTACGGGTGTAACGAAAATCATGAACAAATATTCCTCAGCAGGGCGAACACCAACCTGAGCGCCTGTACCGATAAGGAGAGGACGGATGTAAAGAGCGGCTCCGCTTTCGTAGGGAGGGAGGAAGCGTTCGTTGAGTCGCACTACCTTTTTCACCATAGCCTCAAAGAGTTCGGTGGGAAGTTCAGGCATCATGATGCCACGGCAAGTGCTTTGAAGGCGAGCGGCGTTTTCTTCCAAACGGAATACACGCACTTTGCCGTCGGGGCAACTGAAGGCCTTCAAACCTTCAAATGCTTCCTGACCATAGTGAAGTGCTGTGGCCGCCATGTGGATATTGATAGTGTCAGAACTGCTTACTTCGATTTCGCCCCACTTACCATTGCGGTAGTAACAGCGTACGTTGTAGTCGGTAGGCATATAACCAAAGGTGAGGTTTGCCCAGTCAATTTCATTGTGCATAGTTTAATTTTTATTTAAGTTTCCTATTCAAAAGGCAAAAATACACATTTAAATATAAAGGGAAGCGCTTCGAGGCGAAAAAAATGGAGTTGCAGTTTTAAAATACTTGCTTTGTATGTGGGGAAATACGTTTTGAGGGGTGTCGGTTTGCCCCAAAATGAGGATTGGATGCCCACAGAATCTGCGTCACTCGTATTGCATGAAATAAGACCTTGGTCGGGCGCATTAACGACAAACGTTTACAAAACCTATCTTAGTGTAAACAATAAGTAACTTTAGCAAAATTCTTTGAGAGTTACGGCGCACAATTTGAGATGCAATTTCGCTCCCCTCTAATGTGCTTAAAATGAAATGAATTTTCAGCGGGAGGGAAAGAGGCAATGTGAACTGATTAAGGCACCACTTTGAGCGGCAATATTGAGGAGGAAATCCGATTCAAGAGTCGTATTGACTTTCATGCTTAGCAAAATTAATTTTGCAAAAATATAGTAGAATTTAGTTTCATTAAAGGATTTTTGTGTACCTTTGCTCACGGACAAATAATGAAACTATGCTTTGTTGCAGTAGTTTTGCATTTAACAAACTGAAAATCAACAAACATTTATTTTTAAATCTTTTTAATTAATCAAATCAAAATGGCAACAACAAATGCTAGTGCACCTAAGGGTGCAAAGAAGTCTGAGGGCTTCAAGGGTATTAAGTCCGGTTGGATTGTTATCCTCATCTGTTTTATCATTGCTGAAGCACTTTATGTGTTCGGTGCTGGTTACAAGACAAACTTCGTAGGTCACGAAGCGTTTACTGGTCTTCCTTTCCACTTCTTCCAGGACGGTGATTATCATCCCGATGGTATCATTGGTACTGTGTATAAGGGTGGTTTCATCGTACCTCTTATCTGGGGTCAGTTGATCACTGTACTTGCTCTCGCTATTGAACGTTTCTTCGCTATTCGCACTGCAAACGGTAAGGGTAATGTTGGCCGTTTTGTAAAGGATATTAAGGCTGCTCTCATGGCAGGCGATATCGCTAAGGCTGAAGCTCTTTGCGACAAGCAGCAGGGTTCTGTAGCTAACGTAGTTCGTTCAACACTCGTTACTTACCGTCAGGTTGAAAACGATGCAACTCTCTCTAAGGAACAGAAGGTGCTCGCTATTCAGAAGGAACTCGAAGAAGCAACTGCTCTCGAAATGCCTATGATGCAGGAAAACCTCCCCATCATCGGTACTATCGTAACTCTCGGTACTCTTACAGGTCTTCTCGGTACCGTAATGGGTATGATCAAGTCATTCTCTGCTATGGCTAGCGGTGAAGGTGGTGCTGACTCAGCAGCTCTTTCTGTAGGTATCTCTGAAGCGCTCGTAAATACTGCTTCTGGTATCGCAACAGGTGCGCTCGCAGTTATCGCTTACAACTTCTACACTAACAAGATTGACCGCCTCACTTTCTGCATTGACGAAGTAGGTTTCACTGTAGTTCAGACATTTAACGCAACTCACTAATCCATAATTTAGGTAAACCAATCAATGGGACGTTTTAAAATTAAAAAACAAGACACATTCATCGACATGACGCCGATGAGTGACGTTATGGTCCTGCTGCTTACCTTCTTTATGCTTACTGCTACGTTCGTTAAGGACGAACCAGTAAAAGTGAATGCCCCGGGTTCAGTTTCTGAAATTAAGATTCCCGAAACAAATTTGCTTACTATTTTCGTTAACAAGGCAGGTAAAGTCTTCCTCTGCATGGACGCACCTGAAACTCAGCGAAAGATGGCACAGCAGATGATTGATAACGGAGATCTTAAACTTAATCCCCAACAACTCGACGAGTTCTCCAAAGTTCCAACATTTGGTACTCCTTGTAACGTTCTCCCTGCCTGGTTGGCAAAGGACGCTAACGAGCGTAACAGTTTCTTGACTGAAGAAAAGTACCAAAGTAGCAATCAAGTCGGCATTCCCGTTCCTGGCGAAAATGAAGTTGGTGTTAACGAACTCAAGTTGTGGGTAGCAGCAGCTCGTAAAGCAAATGGGAAGGATATGGGTCTCGCTATTAAGGCAGACAAGAATACTCCCTATGCAGTAATTAAAAAAGTAATGGACTCCTTGCGTGAAATTGATGAGAATCGTTACAACCTCATTACTTCACTTAAATCAGAGGAATAAATCTTAGAATGTTATGGCAAGTTTAGATATGGGCGGCGGAGGCGGCGGCAAAGGCAAGCAAAAGAAAATGAATGCTCGCGTCGACTTTACGCCGATGGTAGACATGATCATGTTGCTCGTGACGTTCTTTATGCTCTGTACTACACTTCTTAAACCCCAGACGATGCAAATCTCTATGCCTTCGGACAAGGATGACATCAAGAAGGAAGATAAGAGTCAGGTAGCTGCAGATAAAGCAATCACGATTATCCTTGACAAGGACGACAAGATCTATTATTTTGAAGGTAAGCCTGATGGGGCTACCGTGTATGAAACCAAGTATGGTAAGGATGGTATTCGTAAGGTTTTACAGACTAAGAATATCGCGGCAATGAAGAAGGTTGAAGAACTTAAGCGTGAGTTCGCTAATAAGCACTCTTCAAACGTTAAGCAAGATGAGCAATACCGTGAGGAACATAAGAAGCGCTTGACTGAAATCAAGAACTCTGATATTACTCCTTCGGCAATCATCAAGGCAACTGACGAAGCTACTTACCTTAACTTGATCAACGCTCTCGATGAAATGCAAATCTGCTATATTGGTAGATATGTGATTGACAAGATTCATGAACAGGACATTCAAATGATTCAGAATGCGGTTCCTCTTAATGAAAACAAGTAAACATAAGCAAAGTAAATAAGTATGTCTAATATCGACTTAGCATCAAAAGAATGGTGCGACCTCGTCTTTGAAGGACGATACAAGAACTACGGCGCTTATGCATTACGTGCTAAAGCATCAGCGCGCCGCTTCTATTCAATCATGTCAGTCCTTATTGGTTTGCTCGTTCTCATAGGCGGAGGTTTACTTTATACTGTAGCCTCAGAAGCTCTTACACCCGAGCAAGCAGACGATTTCCAAGAGGAAATGGTAATGGCTGAACTTGAAGAAACTCCTAAGGAAGAACCTAAGGAAGAAATCAAGCAGGAATATCAGGAACCTCCCAAGGTTGAACTTGAAAAAGTTGCCGTAAAGGCTTCTATTGCCTTTACAGTGCCTGATATCGTTGACCAAGTTGAAGAAACTAAGGCATTGAAGACTCAGGATGAAGTAACGAGAAAGAACATTTCTATCGCTTCTCAAGACTACATCGGTGACTCTGAAGATGGTATTAGTATTGACGACTTGAAGGAAAACCAAACTGCTGGTGGTACTGAAGTTCCTCCCAAGGAAGAAGAAATCTTTGACGTTGTAGAACAGGATGCTGAATTCCCCGGTGGTCAGGCAGCTCTTCTTAAGTACATCCGCGAAAATACGAAGTATCCCGCAATTGCTCTTGAGCAAGATGTGCAAGGCATGGTAATTCTCCGTTTCGTTGTAGAACGTGATGGTCGTGTGGGTGATATAGAGGTAAAGAAATCACTTTCTGCAGAATGTGACCGTGAAGCAGTACGTGTCATAAAATCATTACCGCGCTTCGTTCCTGCAAGAAAGGAAGGTCGCCCCGTACGTAAGTGGTTTACTGTTCCTGTGCGTTTCATGATTCAGTAATAACACGTACCATCACTCCTTTATTAATAGCGTCAAACAGTCTATAGGACATTCAATAGCAAAAGTTAAGAATCTTTTATCTAAAGTTGCTAAATATTTTAGGGACCGCAGTGTTGGTCCCTTTTTTTGTACCTCTGTGCGCTGTATTTACTAAAATAAGTGTACTTTTGCTGAAGTAAATAATAATCATGTAAAATAGAGGTAAAATATGAACGCCAAAGTGTATTTTCTTGTATCGTTTTTGATCTTAGGAGTAGTATCATGTAATGATTCAAAGAAAGAATCTAATGATGAAGACCGTTATAAAACAACCGTTAAGATAGATAATCGCCAGCATTATAATAATGAGCGTGACTACCAATATTGTTGTGACACTACAATATTGGATGATCTAGATACATGTTGTGTAGATAGTGCAGTTTTGGATTCTATCGCCACTCCTTACGTGGTAGATAACGAACCTTGGTATGCTGATTCTACCTCTTACGATTCTGTGGGGGGATGGTAAATCTCTTACCTAAACTTCCCGTACGTTGCTCAATTCTCACTATATTGCCCAAAGAACAGAATCGGTAGGCAATCTGCATAAACAAGTCTTAGCAACCAAGGGGTGCGTATCATGAACTAGAATTTAAAACAATATAGGGGTACGTGGTTACTCTTAAACTTTTTAGCAGCAGATGAAAAAACTTTTTTATATCCCTCTCATCCTCTCTCTCCTTGCTTTTTCTTCCTGTGGAGAATCAAAAAAGAGCAACTGGCTTCAAGAATATGAAGTTGAAGTAGCTATTGATGAAACCTTTCAACCTATCTTGTCAGAGGCACTCCAGCAGTTTAATATGCGTTACGTGGAGGCGGACGTCAAACCCTATTACGTGACCGAGGATTCGGCAATCCAAATGCTTCTTGACGATAGTGTGCGTTGCTGTGTGGCTACTCGCAAGTTGACTGAAACGCAGAAGCAAGTTCTGAAGAAGAGGGTGGGACCGGTAATGCAGAGTATTATTGCGACAGATGCTATTGCCCTTGTCGTAAGCAAAGATAATCCTGACACATTGATTACTGTTGACGAACTTCGCGATATTGTTTCTGGCAAAATCACACGTTGGGAACAGTTAGAGCGTGGTCAGAAGCAGGGAGAAATAAAGGTAGTGTTCGATAACTCACATTCGAGCACGGTGCGCTATATGACGGACTCGTTATGTAGAAGTAAGAAACTCGGAGGCAATCTCTATGCGCAAGGAAGCAATCTTAAGGCCATCCAAGCGGCACGTGAAAACAAGGATGTGATTGCCATTGTCGGAGTTGACTGGTTGCGCCAGGACAGCATCATTAAGACATTCTACGACCTTGATGTCAATGTCATGATGGTGAGTAAGAAGGGAGGCGAAGAGGCTGACTACTTCCGCCCTTACCAATATTATATTGCAACTGGCGATTATCCTCTCGTGCGTTCGGTTTATGTGATTACAACAGACCCTCGCCGTCAGTCGCTTCTTAAGAACTTCTACTTCTATATGAAGGGTAACAGCGGACAACTCATTATCTGCAACGGTTCACAGTTGCTTCCTTATTCACAAGTGCAAGTACGTGAAACGAAAATCACGGATTAGCGAAACACATATAATAAAAGGCGCACCTATGAGTGCGCCTTTTGTTGTTATCAGAAGTTATGTTGTTAACGAAGGATTATCCCTGCGCCTTAGCAGCGATAGCCTGGTTAGCAGTAATCGCTACCATCTTGTAGATGTCGTCAATAGAGCAACCGCGTGAGAGGTCGTTAACGGGACGAGCGATACCCTGAAGGATAGGACCGATTGCTGTAGCATGACCTAAGCGTTCAACGAGCTTATAACCGATATTACCCACTTCAAGACGGGGAGCGATGAGCACGTTTGCCGCACCCGCAACAGGACTTCCAGGAGCCTTGCTCTGACCTACTGCAGGAACGAGCGCTGCGTCTGCCTGAAGTTCACCGTCAATCATAAGGAACGGATCCATTTCTCGCGCAATCTTGAGCGCTTCAACCACCTTGTCCACATCTTCGTGCTTAGCTGAACCCTTAGAAGAGAAACTGAGCATTGCAACTCGAGGCGTGATGCCAGCAACTGCCTTAGCGGTTTGAGCAGTACAAACTGCGATTTGTGCGAGTTGGTTAGCGTCGGGCACAGGAGTAACAGCAACGTCACCCATTACGAGAACGCCATTGTCACCACACTCAGGAGCGATAGTGAGCAAAAGCATTGCGCCAGAAACGCAAGTAATGCCAGGAGTTGTCTTGATAATCTGAAGTGCAGGACGAAGCACGTCGCCTGTTGTATTCTGCGCACCAGCCAACTGACCATCAGCATCGCCAGCCTTAATGATAAGGCAACCGAGGTAAAGAGGATTCTTCACCAATTCACGAGCCTGCTCGATAGTCATACCCTTCTTTTCGCGGAGCTTAGCGAGAAGTTGTGCATACTCTTCTTGTTTGGGGTGGTTAAGAGGGTCAATGATTGTTGCCTTATTAATATTCCCCAATCCCCATTCTGCAGATTTTTCTGCAATTTCTTCGGGGTTACCAATAAGGATAAGATCTGCAACTCCATCAGTAAGGAGTTGGTTAGCTGCCTTAAGAGTGCGTTCTTCCGTACCTTCGGGCAACACGATGCGTTGCTTATCTGCCTTCGCACGTGCTACAAGTTGTTCAATAAGTTTCATAACATGCATTTCCTCTGGGAGCAAGGCTCCACAAAGGCATTTTTTATATGTTAATAATGAGTTGATTCCAGCGGATTCTGCTATGCGTAAAATTCTTTGATAGTTACGCAAAATTCTGTTTCTAATAAGCGCTCCTATAAGAGACTTTGTGGCGCTTCTTTAAACCTTTGTTTTGCGCAAGCGTTAAAGCGGGCATTTATGGTTTCAGTCGCGTTCCTTCTGCAAAGTTACGGCAATCCGTTGATTCGTAGAAATGAATTTTGACAAAAGTTTACTCTTCGCTTTCTTCTTTTGCATCGGTTGGCGCTAATTTACGCTACTCATCACCTTAAGGTTTTCGTCTAATTGTGCTTTGTTGCTCGCGCCTATGATAACCGAAGTGACACCTTCTTCTTGAAGCACACTGCGCAGGGCAAAGTTCGCCAGCGATTCACCACACTCTGCGGCTTGCTTGCGAAACTCCTGCAGACGTTGGAGCAACTCCGGCGTGAGCACTTCTTCCTTGAGCGTAATGTCTGTACGCATACGGCTGTCGGCGGGAATACCATTTAAATAACGGTCAGTAAGTAGTCCCTGAGCAAGGGGGGAAAACGATACGAAACCACACCCTTCCTGGCGCACAGCTTCAAGAATCTCTTCATCTACTACTGCGCGGTCAAGCAAGTTTAATCTGCCTTGATAACAGAGGCAGGGCACATCGCGCTGGCGTAAGTATTCAAATCCAAAGCGAGTTGCCTTAAGCGGCCAGCGAGAGATGCCCACGTAAAGTGCTCTTCCGCTACGCACGATATCGACAAGCGCTTGGAGCGTTTCCTCAAGTGGTGTCACGGGGTCGTAACGATGGCTGTAGAAGAGGTCAACGTAATCCAACTGCATGCGCTTTAGGCTTTGATCCAAACTGGAGAAAAGGTACTTTCGTGAGCCCCAATTCCCATAGGGTCCCTCCCACATGTCATAACCCGCCTTTGTGGCAATAAAGAGTTCGTCACGATAGGGGCGGAATGAATCGTGCATCACGCGACCAAAGTTGGTTTCCGCACTACCATAGGGAGGACCATAATTGTTCGCCAAGTCGAAGTGCGTAATGCCGTTGTCGAATGCATGGTGTAACAGTTCTTTCGCCTCATCTAAGGGGCGACGTTCACCAAAATTCTTCCATAATCCAAGGGATACCTTAGGGAGAAGAATGCCACTCTTTCCGCAACGCCTAAAATGGGCGGGGAATCCGTCGTAACGGTTGGGGGAAGCAGTATATGACATATTGAGAAAACGGTGAAAGGTTAACGGTGAAGGGTTAAAGGTTAACGGTGAGGGGTGAAAGGTTAACGGTGAAGGGTTAACGGTTAATGGGGAAGGGGGAAAGGAAAAATGAGAAAGGAGAAAGACCATAGGGGAACTTTCTCCTTTCTGCGTGTTCAAATTTTAGAAATGGTTATTGCAACTGAAGTTTGAAGGTCTGCTGACCGCCTTCTGTTGCTACGTGCAAGAGGTATGTTTGCGAAACAAGGGTGGGGAGTGCCAAAGCAGTGC
>CALFGU010000113.1 GCA_937877685.1 uncultured Prevotella sp. | reverse complement strand
AGGACGGCGCAAAGTTACAATGGTGGATGTGCCGAATTGCCAAATTTGCCGAGCAATGTAATATCCCTAACTGCGGCTTCTCACTCGCTACATTGGAGAGTGTCCCGGAAAATGCTTTGAAGCCAGGCACACGGGTTTTTAACACTCATAATCAATCAAGTACTGGACTTGCCACTCGTTGGCGTGGAAGGCTTAATGACGACCTTATCAATGCTATTGAAACACATAGACTTGGACAAAAAACCGAGTACACATTTAAGTTCATGTGTCTTGAAATGCCACCGAGCCAACAAGAGGAGGGAGGATTGAGCGATATTTACAAAACCGAAGGGACGGTTAGAAAGAGTGCATATCCTATTCTTATCGCCCCAAATGCGACAAGACTTGTAATTAAATTCGGCAGATACCACCATAGGGTAGATTGGAATAAGATTAGGTCAAAAGTAATATCCGATAAATGGAGAAAAGTTTAGTCAATACCATTTACATAATGTCAAAAGGGCGGCCAGAGTGTTTTACCGCTCAAATGCTTTCCAATACAGAGTATCCGGGGGAATGGTTTATCGTTTGCGGGGATAATGATACTTCAATCCCGCAATATATTGAACGATGGGGAAAGGATAGGATTCTTGTATTCAATTGGAAAGAGTGGGTAGATAAGACTGACCTAATGGACCCCTTCGGAGTTGAAAATGGAAAACCAAGCGGAGCCGCACCAGCAAGGAATGCAATCCACGATATATCAAAGAATCGCGGTGAAAAAAGACATTGGCAATTAGATGATGATTTCCCAATCTTCTATGATGTTGATGACAACACCGGGAAGAAAATTAGAATAGAGGATGGTGCTATACTTTGCAAACGAATGAATCGTATTGCTCAATATGGAGAAAAGGCGGATTTGCTTGATGTTGGGATTGATGGTGCAACCCTATTTCTTAATGCAGAATCGAGAAGGAAAATCGCTCGTCAAGTTTTCGGATGCCATAATCTTCGCTCGGATAATAAGTTTCTACCTTGGCGAGCAAGAATGGCTGATGATATTGTTCAAGCAATAGATACCGCTCACACCGGTAGAGGAATACAAATAGCCATAAAATGGTTTGGTTTTCCGTATATTCAATCGGCAAAAAAGGCAGGTGGTAATACTGATTTATATATAGCCGAAGGATATATTAGAAAGGCAGGATATGCGATATTGGCAGACCCCGGTTGTTGTCGAATGAAGATTGACAAAAAAAGGTCCGCATATTAAAATGAATTATCCGCAACCCAAAATTGTTAGTGATAAATATCAGATATTATGAAAAAGTATGATTGGTTAATAGTCGGTAGTGGACTTTTCGGAGCCATCTTCGCCCATAATGCAGTTAAGGCGGGAAAGTCTGTTCTTGTTATAGAACGCAGGAAGAAAGTCGGTGGTAATATTAGATGTGAGCAATTCAACGGGGTAACCGTACACAAATATGGGGCACATATATTCCACACCAACAATAAGAAGAATTGGGACTTTGTAAATGATTTTTCCCCTCTTACTCCAATCGTTCATAGCCCGGTCGCTATAACAAAGTCCGGGAGGGCCTTATGCTTGCCGTTTAATATGTACACATTTACCTCTCTATGGAGCGATGTTACAACGCCGGAGGAGGCAAGGGAAAGAATAGCGGAGCAGGCAATGAGACATAAAACAGATAGCCCAAAGAATCTCGAGGAGCACGCACTATCTTCTGTCGGTGAGGATATTTATGAAGAACTCATAAAAGGATACACCGAAAAACAATGGGGACGGCCTTGTTCGGAACTACCGGTTGAGATAATGAAGCGAATCCCGATACGATTCACCTTTGATAATAGTTATTTCAACTGCAAGTATGTCGGTGTTCCCTATAATGGATACAACCCGCTTATTGAACATTTATTGCTCGGTGCTGATATAAGAACAGATGTCGACTTCCTACAAAATAGAACTGAATACGCGGATATAGCAAAGAACATTCTTTTTACTGGTTGTATAGATGAGTTCTTCAACTTCGCAATCGGGAAACTTGAATATAGGTCACTCTTTTTTGAGGAGAAAGTACTGCAACTCAATGAATCGCAGGGATGCTCTGTGGTTAATTACACAAGCGCGGATGTTCCATATACAAGAATTATTGAGCATAATGCCTTCGCTCCGAATAAGTACTATGAGGAAATCGTAATCAGCAAGGAATATCCTTGTCAGTATTCCGGGAAGAATGAGCCGTATTATCCGGTAATAGATAATAAGAACAGAGAGTTATATGCCGCCTATCGGAAAATAGCAGAGGCATATCCCAATATCCACTTCGGAGGACGACTTGGACTTTTTGAATATTTGGATATGGACGACACCATAACAAAAGCCCAAGATATGTCGGATGATTTAATTTATGGCGAAAATTAGACCGATAGACGGGGTTTCTTGTACTGAATAATAAATTATATATCTTTGCAAAGAAATTCGATTAGACGGAAAATCTAACAAAATTAACTACTATGCCATTAAGCAAACTAACGCCGGAGATAACAGAACAAATATGTGGTTATCTAAGGCAGGGGGATAGCCGAGCGGAGGCTTGCCGGAAGGTGAATATTACTGACCGCTCCCTGCGTAATTGGATGTCGGACGATTCCGAATTTTCCGCGACTATCCTGTGTGCGGAGAAGGAATATCAAGATTGGTATCATCGTGACATAATGAAATCCGCAAAGCGGTCATTGAAGCAACTTGTCGAAGGATACGATTCGGAGGAAACCACTATTGAGTATGAGCCGGACAAGGACGGAAACCCGAAAATCAAGAAGCAAATAACCAAGACCAGGCATATTGGCCCGGACGCGTCAACGGTGCAGTATATCCTCAACAACCGCGACCCGGAGAATTGGAAGAATAGCAGTCATCAGTCCATAGAGGGAAAGGTGCAAACCGAAGCGAAGCAGGAGGTAAATCTCGCAAATATCCCGGATGACTTGCTGGAGCAGGTAATCAAGGCAATAAACGGAGAGCAATGAGGCAGAGAATCGTATGGGCTCCTTGGCGGTGGAGGTATATAGTCAATGTATGCGGACTAATCTTTGTCCCGAAGCAATGGCGCGGTAGGATTACCTATTCGACACTCGTTCACGAAGCCATCCATACCGCCCAAATGGTGGAACTTGGCTTTGTGTTTTTCTATGTTATTTATATCCTTGAATGGATTTACAGACTTATCTTCCACACCAAGAGCGCGTATCGTGGGTTGAGTTTTGAGCGGGAGGCATACGACCACGAAGCGGACGGGTATGAATATTTGCAGAATCGCAGGCACTTCGCACAATGGAGGAAATAATATGACAGAGTTCAAATCGTTCTTCAAGAGGGTCGCTGGCAATGAGGGTATACTTTTCCACTACAATACGCGACTTGACACCTACGGCAAAGGATGCTCCCACAACTGCGCTTATTGTTACGCACGCAGTCTATTGGACTTTCGTAAGATGTGGACTCCAGAATCCCCTGCGGTGGCTGATTTCAGAAAGATTGAGCAGAAGGTAAGAAAAGAACTCCGCAAGGGGGATGTCGTGCGGTTGGGAGGAATGACAGATTGCCTCATGCCTATTGAGCGGAAAGAGGGCGTAACGCGCCGTACAATCGAACTTCTCAACGATTGCGGGGTACATTACCTTATTGTAACGAAAAGCGATTTAATCGGAGATTATGCGCCAATACTTGACAAAGACCTCGCACATATACAAGTGAGTATAACAAGTACTGATAATACTATCAGCAGGAAGGTTGAGCCGGGTGCGCCATCTCCATATCGCAGAATCGCAGCTGTGGAAAAACTCTACTTCGGTGGTTTCGATGTGTCCGTGCGCCTTTCCCCGTTTATTCCGCAGTTCGTGGACTTGTCAATAATCAACTCAATCCAATGCGACAAAATCCTTGTTGAGTTCCTGCGTGTCAACGGGTGGATTCGCAAGTGGCTGGGTGAGTTGGTGGACTTCTCGCCATACTATATCAAGAGCGGTGGATATAACCATTTACCGCTCAAAGCGAAGGTAGAACTTATGAAGCAGATTGATTTCAAGCAAAAGAGTGTCTGCGAGGATGTTCCCGCTCATTGGCATTTTTGGCGATATTACTTCAACGCCAACCCGGACGATTGTTGTAATCTTCGGAAATGAGTGTTACAGATATAGGGCTTGCGCGGTTGTTCGAACGCAATCCGCAGTTGTTATTGCAGGAGGGGGCGAGGCGTTCCCTTCTGCGATTTGCGACATATCTCAAAGGTGACTTCCAAGCAACCCCGTTCCATAAATCGTACTATCGTGTATTGGATAAGTTCGCCAAAGGGCAGATTAAGAACTTGATTATACAAGCACCTCCCCAACACGGCAAGAGCCAAGGCAGTTCACGATTCCTCCCTGCGGATATGCTTGGGCTAAACCCGGATTTGAAGATAATTATTGCAAGTTATGCCGCGACCATTGCGACAGACTTCAACCGGGATGTGCAGAGGATAATTGATTCGGAGGAGTATAGAGCCGTATTCCCCGAAACAACCCTCAACGGCTCAAATGTGGTGACCGTAGCGACCAATTACCTACGCAATAGCGGTGTATTTGAGATAGTAGGGCATCAAGGTAGTCTGCGAGTAGTGGGACGCGGTGGCTCATTGACATCCAAGACCGCCGATGTAATCATTATGGACGACTTATACAAGGACGCGGCAGAGGCCAATTCCCCGGTCATTCGTCAAGGCGCTTGGGATTGGTACACGAAGGTCGTGCGTACCCGTCTGCATAACGATAGTCAGCAATTAATCGTATTTACCCGATGGCATCCCGAGGATATAATAGGGCATATCATAGAGAGCGAGAAGGTAATTCGTGCGGAGCGATGGAGCGACTTGGATGGTGTCGGGGATTCGTGGGTGCTTGTAAACTATGAGGCAATCAAGACGGGAGAGCCAACAGAGATTGACCCGCGAGAGCCGGGGGAGGCGTTATGGCCTGCAAGGCATTCACTCGCAAAGTTAGATGCACTTCGCAAACTTGACCCGGTGGGCTTTGAGTGCCTGCAACAAGGTAACCCCGGAAGTGCGGAGGGGCGGTTGTACCAACCCTTCAAGACTTGGGTAGAAAAGACCGATTGGGGGACTTATGTGCGGAGCGGGTGCTATGTGGATGTCGCTGATGAGGGGAGCGACTTCTTGGCGGCGGCAAGTTACGACATATATAAGGGCGACAACGATGTATTCAACGAAAAGACGCAGAGGTTTGAGCCGATGCTCTTTGCCCTTATAACAGACATAGAATATACCGATGCCGGGACGGATGTTACTGCGGTGACCGTACCCCGACTTATCAATCTCAATGGCGTTCAAAAGGCGTGGGTGGAAAGCAACAACGGGGGCAGTCAGTTTGAGAAGAATATCAAGAAGAAAGTCCGCGCCTTGACCGTGCCCTTCTATCAAGGGGCGAACAAGGAGAGCCGTGTGGTAACGAATGCCCCGTTTGTCAATCAGAGCATCATTTTCCCTTTCGGGTGGGAAGGGCGATGGCCGAAAGCCGCAGAACACCTCGCGGGATTCCTTCGTAACTTCGGAGCGAATAAGCATGATGACTTGGAGGATATGCTGACGGGGATATACGAAAAGGAGATAGCAAACGGGGATACGCGACCTTATGGGATGGGAACGCGGGGCGTAAAAGTACACTGATTGCCCGATAACGGCCAAAAGAGGCGTTTTCCCGGCGTTTCTCCCTTTGAGATATATAATTTATCATTTAAATAAAAAAAGTGCGTTATTCGCGTTTTTTTGAAAAAATAACTATATTTGCACCGTCGGCAGGGGGTAAGCCGCGAATGTCAAACTTTCAAAATACAGAATACTTATGAGTCTTATTTGCTCTTGCCCTGCCGCAGCCGCTCTCTCAACTATTTACGGAGTGACTTGCCCGGAAACTTTTGGGCAGATTCAGAAGGTCGCTTTTCAGCGGCTGAAAGATGCCGATGGCACAGTCAACAAATTCACCAACCTTGCGGCTATTAAAGCCCTTGCGACTTGGACTCCGCTCCTTGCCGCCGCTGATGGCACTAAGGTAGTCGTTTCCCCGTACATCAATGCTCCTGCCGATTCCGGTGGTGATGCCCGTATGACCTCCGGTGGGAATGATGACCTCGGTGGTATCGCCGAAGTTCTTGGGGCAAACCCCGTTCAGTTCACTGGCTCTCTCCGTGCCGTTCCTCAGTCCACCATTAAGATTATGAAGGAACTGATGTGCGAAGCGCGTGCCGGGAATCTCGGTGTTTTCCTTTTCGATGAAAACGGCAATATTGAGGCGTTGAAGAACTCTTCCGATGAGTACCTGCCTATCCCTATTCGCGGGCTTTTTATCGGTAGCAAGATTCACGGAAACTACGATGCGAAGGATAGCAATGCGATTTCGTGGTACTATCCCGACAACTATTCCGATGACCTCGCCATCGTGACGGGTGCGGACTTCAACCCGCTTACCGACCTTGATGTTTATCCGTCCTAAGTTATGAAAGCCAAAACGACAAGGGTTACCCTCGTGGCTGGCGAATTGACTAAGGACTTTGAGTTCAGCCACGCAGAGCGGATTCTGCAAATGAAACGCAACGGGGGATGGCACTTGCCGGAGGGTAGCAAATTTGTTTTTGAGGACAATGCCTTATACCGTCGAAGAACTAAGAAAGAGGGTTGCTGAACGCCGAGGGGGAGCGACTATTGAACGGGCGAAACTACACCAAGCAAGGATTCAGTTTCACTCGGTCAAGCGCGTCACCTCCTATGGCTTGCCGTATTTCGGTCTTCCCGTGTCGCAGTTCCTCGCTATGGTTGACAATGTTCTCCCGCACGACAAAGCCGTTCTGTTTAAGACCCTATTCAGATTCCCGATTAAGACCAACGAGATTACCGATGTAATCTTTGATAAGTTGAGCAGGATATTTGATGGGCGAAACCCTGCATACAATTACCAATTCAGCGATTCATCGTTTAGAGAGGATTGGGAATGGTATCGGCAGGAGAAACTGAACGAGCCGGATGTATGGGCGACAAAAGGATGGGAGTTCTTCAAGAGCGAAATCAATTCCGTTCTTGTCGTGGACTTACCCGAGGAGCAGGATGGCGAATGGCCGGAGCCTTACTTCTACTGGCTTCCGATTGAGGATGTCTTGGCGTTCAAGGCAGACCGCGACACGGGGGTAATGAAGTATATCGCCTTTCGCCGTAAAGACAGAATCGTGGTACTTGATGACGGATTCTTCCGCGTATGGCGTGACCCAAAGCACACGGGCTTGATAGATGGTGCGCCGGAGCGGGAAATCCCGCACGATTTAGGATACACTCCTGCGAGATTCTTTTGGAATATTCCCTTGTCTTTGAGAGACCCCGATTTGAAGGAAAGTCCTTTGTCATCGGTGTTGGAGTCCCTTGACTGGTTTGAGTTCTTCCATATCAGCAAGCGGCAACTTGATTTGTATGGTGCGTATCCCATATTATCGGGTTATGAGCAGGCTTGCGATTACTCAAACGCAGATAACGGCGACCACTGCGATGGGGGATTCATCAAGGACAGACAAGGACATTATCGCCTTGACCCGGCTGGGTTATTGATGCGATGCCCAAAGTGCGGAAATAAGCGGGTAGTCGGTGCAGGGTCGTTTGTTGAAATTCCAATCCCGAACGAGGATGACAAGATTCCCGACCTTCGTAACCCCGTACAGATTCTCAACGTGGACAGAAGCGCACTTGACTATAATGTTGAGGAGCAGAAACGCCTGCGGGATGAGATTATCACGGCGGTTGTCGGGCAGGATGAAATCGTCACGGATAGGGATGCGTTCAACGAGCAACAAGTCCGCGCGAATTTTGAGAGTGTGACGACCGTACTCAACCGGGTAAAGAAAGGATTTGAAGCGGCGCAGGAGTGGGTAGATACCACTATTTGCAAACTCCGTTACGGAAGATACTTTGTTTCCGCGAGTATCAACTACGGAACAGACTTCTACCTTTCTACCCCGGAGGAGTTACGGGAGCGATACAGAATGGCGAAGGAAGCGGGTGCGCCGGAGGCAGACCTTGATATGATGCTCCAGCAGATTATCGAAACCGAGTATAGGAACAACCCCACGCAGATGCGCAGAATGCTTATTCTCGGTGACCTTGAACCGTACCGCCACCTCACCCGCGCGGAAGCAGTTGAATTGAACGGGAGAGGGATTGTTAGCGATGCTGACCTCCGTATCAAGATGAATTTCCCGGCGTATGTTAGGAGATTCGAGCGGGAGAATACCAACGTGCTGACCTTCGGGGAGGCCATTGATTATGACCGAAAGATTGATGCTATTATGGCCGAGTTCGTGCGTTATGCGCAGGAGGAGGCACAATCTATTAACTCAAATACTCAATTATGATTACAAAAGATGGACGCGATGTTGCGATTGAGCAACTGACCCCCGAAAATTACATCGTTCCGAAGGGGGAGGAACGTTATTACCATTGTCTTGTGGAAGTGCGTAATTTCAGTCGCACGACCGGTCAGAAACTAAGCCGTCCGAGGGTGCAGAAGTTCAACCGCAAGATTTTTGAGCGGGTAGTCCGCGATAATCTTATGAAGTCCGGGTGGACGATTACCGTCCTTTGGAATCCGACTGAATGGATTAAGGCGAACGCCATGCAGAAAGCCCAAGCCGTAGCGGCGAATAAAGCCGCGAAAGAGGCCGAAATTCAGTCCCGAATTGATGCGGCGGTAGCCAAGGCCGTTGCCGAGGCGTTAGCGGCTCAGAAGGCCGCAAAACCCAAGAAAACGACCAAGAAGGCAGAGTCGAAAGCGGAGGGCGCGTCTGAATAAAACGGCATATCCCCGAAGCCGTTAGCAATTCGGGGAAAACCAAACATCAAAGGGAAAGATGCTTACAACAGAACAACTGAACGGAAACAGTGCATTGAGCGCACTTACCGATGAACAGAAAGCCGCCATCGTTGAGATGTCGCAGAATAATGAAAACGAGGTAATCGGGAAACGGATTGGAGAAATCTACCGCGACCTTGATGCTGATATTTTGTCCGCAAGCGGAATCGCAAAGGATGGAGCGGAAAAGACCTACGACTATGCTAAGCGCGTTATCGGTGGTATGAAGGAAAAGGCAGAGGCCGCAGACGGGAACGCGGCAAAGGTGGCCTCACTTGAAAAAGAGAAAGCCCGCCTGCAAAAGACCATCGAAGACGGAGGGCAGGACACCGAACTCAAAAAGGAATTGGGTAAGGCAAAGGCTGACCTCGCAAACGTGACACGGGAGTACACCGAACTGAAAACGAAGTACGACAAGAGCGAAAGCGACCACGCGGCGGCAATGCTTGCCGTGAAGATGGATGCGGAGTTCGCGGGAATCGTGCCGAGTTGGAAGAAAGACCTCCCGGAAGCGGTTAAGAGTGTGGTATTGTCGCAGGCCATCGCTTCGGTGAAAGGGATGTCCCCGGAGTATATTGACGATGGTAAGGGCGGGAAGGTGCTGGCCTTTATGAAGGACGGAGCGGTTATGCGTAACCCCGAAAAGAATCTTGCCCCGTACACGGCAAGCGACCTCGTTCTCAAATCGCTCAAGGATATGGGCGTGATTGAGGAAGGTCGCCATCAGACCGGGACGGGCTTTAAAGAGCAACCCCTTGGCGACAAGGATGGCTCGGTGGATTTGAGCGGGGCGAAGTCGCAGGTAGAAGCCGACCAGTTAATCAAGGCCGCACTCCTTTCGCGTGGTATGGCCGTAGGGTCAGTCAGTTTCCAAAAGGAATTTGACAAGATTCGCACGGAGAAGTATGATGAAATCAAGAAACTGCCACTCGTTCAGAGATAGAACAAACAAGGGCAAAGGGAAGCCCGCCAATGTATAACAATTAAAACCTTTTACAATTATGTCACTTGTAGCAACTCGTTTGCAGAATTGGCGGATTGAGGTAGAGCGTTTCGACAAGAATATGGCCCGTCCGCTTGAGTATGGTGCGCTTGATTTCTTTATTGAGCAGACCGATGCCCCTAATTCTCTCATTTCTCAGGAACTCCGCGACCGCGCATTTGCCTCTATCGGCAACACCGTGCAGATTCCTGTCATTGACTATGACGGAGATGTAACTGTCAGCAACGTGCGTTCCTGCGCAATCGCTGACGATGAGAACACTTCCGCGCTGTTCACGATTCAGTGGGTTACCCTTTCTGTCGGTTTCACGATGGTTCCTGCCCTCTATCTGAACAACGAAATTTCCTACGACCACGACTTTGCCCGCAAGATGGAGAAGGTGACGCGTGCCCTTGCTACCGCAATGGATAACTACGCCATCGCCGCTCTTGAAGCGAACAAGACCGAGGTCTTTGCCGATGCACTTTATTACACCGTTACCGCGAACACCGTTGAGGTGACTTGGAATGGTCGTATGGATTGGCTTGCCGATATGAACTCCCTGCAGAGGGCTAACGCATATCCCGGCCTCCTTCATGTCATCGGTAACACCGGGATTGATTCCCTTATCCGCAAGATGGCCGAGCATGACATTTACAACGATGTCAACAAACGGCTGGAGTATGAGGGTAAGATTTTCCATTACACCGCCAACCTTCTTAATGATGAAGACATTTTCGCTACCGCCTATGTCGTGGAAGATGGAAATGTGGGTGTTCTCACCCGTGTTGACCGCGAAGCCCTGCTGGGTACGCAGTCAAACTTCCACGAGTGGGGTGTTACCACTCTGCCGTACATCAACCTCCCCGTAGGATTCCATTACTACACCGCAGTCGGCGACCAGTCCGCAAGCGCGGGCGATGCTACCGCTGACCTTACCTGCGGCAAGAAGGAATACTTCGGCTTCTCGGTGGATGTCGCTTTCTTGGTGGCCTACAACTCCGACCCTTCGACCGTTGCCAATCCGATTATCAAGATTGAGATTGCAAGCCCGGCCAACGCACAGAGCCCGTTCGCTATGCCCGTTGAGGTCGTGAATAGTTCTGACGCGCCCGTGCTGACGCAGGAAGTCACCTCCTAAACACTTTCAAAATGTCCGTTGAGGGGCGGGACAATATGCCCCGTCCCTCTTTTTATTTCGCTTCGATATGTTACGATTGCAAGACATACAAAAAGAACTCTTTGGGTTAGTCGGTTGGGAGCAGGGCTTCGGGCCGAATGTCATTGATGATAGTCTGCTGACCTCCGAAAGCGGTCTTACCTATCAAGGGGCGCATCCGCTTGTGACACTTGAAAACATCCGGCAGATTATGCCTACCGATTGGGGTGCTACCGATTGGGCAAATAATGAGCAATACTTCACGGGGCAGGCAGTCTTTTATCAAGGGCGTGTATGGATTGCGAAGCAGGGAAGCATGGGAGTAGTTCCCACTAACGGGGATACTTGGATTGATTCGCTTTCGTGGTATGTCACCAAGTTAACCAATGATGGGATAAATACGACCATACAGACCTTCATCACACAGAAGCAACTCAACCGGGAAACGAGGAATCTTGTTGACCGCAGGGCGTTTTTTGATGGTGCGGCACGGCTTGCGGCCACGATTGACCCGAAGGGGAAGATTGTTGGGTTTGAGATTCAGCCAGTCCGCGCGATGGGCGTTACGATGAAGATTGAGAAAATCGGCTTGCAAATTATATGGAATCCGTTGAGGACAAGATTGTTAGATGTTACCCCGGTAACGTGGGAACTTCCGATTTACCTTTTCCACTCCTCAAGGCGCGACCCGGTTTCAGTTTTCACCCTTTCCATCGTGGAGAATCAAGGAACGTTCCAATGGTACGATGTTGACCTCAATCTTCCCTATATGGGGGAGGATACAGACACCGGGGGCGCGTGGTTTCTTTGTTACAATCAGAACGACCTTCCGAGCGGGGCGTATGCCCTTAACGTGAGCAAGGATTGGAGCAAGAGCCCGTGCGAAACTTGCTACGGCTATGCCTTGGAGAGTTGGAAAGAGATTACCGAGTGGATGATGGTTTCGCCGTTCTGTGTGAAAGCCCCGATGACTTTCAGTGAATACCCGGAGATGTTCGACATCGGTGCGTTGTCATATACAAATACGATGAACTACGGATTGAATTGCGTGGTTACGATTGGATGCGACTTGACAGATTTCATCATTAGCCAAAGGGCAATCTTCGCGCAGGTGCTTCAAAAGCAGGTGGCGGCGAATGTACTCCGTACAATGGCGATGAATCCCGAAACCCGCGTCAATCGCAATCAAGCGAACATAACCCGTGAGGGGATTCTGTATGAGGTTGACGGCAATCCGCAGGGTCGTGCAAGCGGTCTTGGATGGGAACTTGCGGAGGCGTACAAAGCCCTCTCGCTGGATACCCGTGGACTTGACCGCGTATGCTTGAAATGTACGAACAACGGGGCGAGATATAGGACAGTATAGTTATTTTTGTAAAAAAGCCGATTCTACGGGGTTTTATCCCTTCGGTGGTATAATTATATATCTCGTTGGAGAAACCCCGCCAAAACGGCTAAAAAACGCCTTAAATTGAAAAATTATGCCTAACATTGCACAACAAGACTACATTATTATTGACTGGGAAGGAAAAGATTACCTTGATGCCGCAAAGAAAGCCGAAGTTGACGCGCAGTTAAAGAATCATTACCTCGCAAACCCTCTTTCGTTGCTTTCGGTAGTTTTTGCTAATTATAAATATATGGGTTCCCTCGTCCCTATCTTGTCTTTCGATAAAGAAGACGATACATTAATAACCGTATCAATTCTTGATAGCGCAAATTCTGAAGTAATCTACTATTCAATCTCAATCGCCTAACTATGCCAGTCACGCGAGTCCCCGGTGGATGGCGTTGGGGAAGCCGGGGAAAAGTGTACCCAACGAAGGAACAAGCCGAGAGGCAGGGCAGAGCCGCCTATGCCTCCGGCTTTCGTGAAACAGATAAAAAGAAAACAAAATGACAAAAGACGAAATTAAAGCCATCGTGGCCGAAAAGATTGCCGGGCAGGGCTCTGCGATTGACGCGGCCTCCGTTTTGCCCGCGATTCTTGAAGGGATTATCGACCTTATTCCAGCAGAACCTACGCCCGAAGAAATACTTGATGCGCTTACGCTGAAAAGTACAAGTTCAGTTCCTGATGATTTCGTTGATAAAACTTCAATGGAGGCGGCCACATTGTTAGGTATAACGCAACAGCAGTTGACCGATTTAATGGCTGGAAAATATCTGCGTGTTCATTTTATCGCAGAAGATGAAAAAACGGCGAAAACATTATTAGTTAATACTGACGATAATGGTAAAACAATAATTCTTGGTTATTATTCCACTATCTATGCCTATCTTGCGTGTATAACAAACTCAGATGGAGATTGGGCATATGAAGGAGAAATAGTCTAATGACGCTCCAAGAATTACTCACGCGAGTTGAGAACGTATTAGCGGGATTGCAATCCGGGGATATTTCTCGGATTGCAGTCTTGCACAATGAACGGGACATCCTTGACCTTCAAAAAGAGCAATTAGCGGAGGGCAAGAGTGCGAGTTGGGATGACTTGCGACCATTGTATAGTGAGGATTTGAGAGCCGGGGGAGGATGGTTTCTGTCAAGTGTCAGTGCGGCGAACTATTCCGCGTGGAAGCAGAGTATCAGCAACCCCTACGGGGGCGATAACAGAAATCCGGATGCGCCAAACCTCTATATCAATGGCAAGTTTTATTCGGAGTTAGGGGTAGAGTTCGGAGCTGAGTATGTTAGGATTGTCGGATTAACCCCGTATGCGGCAGGGATAATTGCCAAGTATGGGCAGGATTCCTTCGGTCTTTCGATGGATAATTGGACGCGGATAATGACGGAGTTCGGTGGATATGACAGAGTTATGGAACAAATAAAATCTATGTTATATGTATGACAATGCACCAGTTGACGAAAATGCCATAATGGTTGACAAGGTGATTGCAGAGATGCAGGTCGGTCTTGTTAATACGTTTGATTGGCTGGATGCCGCTTTCGGTCGTGCGCAGAGGATTACGCGGATAATCAATGGCAAGCGGATTGTCGTGCCTGCGTGTTACTGCGGTGGATGGAACGGGCACGGGGAGAACGATTACATTGAGGTCGGCCCGGATTCCAAGATTGGCAACTTCGTATTCTTTGAAGTGGATGACCCCGAAACGATTGACGCAGGAGTATGGGGGCGAACAATTACATCCCCGTTCTCCCTTATCTTTTGGGGAAATATGGATGTACTCAACGGAGAGAAGGGAATCCGTAACGGCTATTGGGCAAAGGATTATTTCTTGAAGTTCCTTGCCGGGCGTTACGGGTGGCATCTGTCAAATGGGAGCATCCTTGTAAACAGGATGTACGAAAGGGCAGAAAACATCTACCGGGGGTATTCCTTGGATGAAGTGGATGTGCAGTATTTAATGCAACCCTATTACGGAGTAAGGATTGAGGGTGTGTTGAAGTACGATGAGTTCTGCCGTATAGAGCAGGGGTCTTAAAAACAAAATGATATGAATTGGTTGAAGAAACTTTGTAATTGGGTACGGACAGACGGATTGCTGCATATCTTGGCGGTGGCCGTGTGTCTGTTGACCTTCGCAAACTGGATGCCCTTGTGGGCGGCGAATGTGCTTGCGGTTGTAATCTTTGTCACGAAGGAACTGATTGACCTTTTCGGGAAGGAAGGGAAAGCGGAGTGGCATGATGTCATCTGCGACCTTGTTGGATTGGCTTATGGAGATTTAGTCGTATGCTTCGGTTGGTTGCTTTCACATTGGTTATAGCCCTCGCGGTGGCCTTCGGGCTTGCGCTTGTTAGGAAGTGGGGATGGTTGGAGTGGATGCAAGTTCACTCCAACGGCTTTTTCAACAAGTTGCTAAATTGTCATTTCTGTACGACCTTTTGGGCGTGCTTTGGGGTTACTGCGGTAGTATTCGCGATTACCACTTGGCTTCCGCTCTTGGCGTGCCCAATACTTGCAACCCCAATCGCAGTTAGACTATGGTAGAGAGGCAGATTGCAGGGCATCGCGTAAAGATGTACGATGCCATTGATGAACTCCCCATCGTGCGATTTCAAAAGTTCCAAAAGTACCTTCTGATTGATTCCGGGATTGGCGGTGATGTGGCGGCGTTTGATAGGCGGTGCGAGAAGATACGGAGGTATCTGTCGCAGAGTAAGAACGACCTCGCTGGGCAGGAGATGCAAAACTTGCGTCAATGCGTATATATGATTCAGTCCGAACTCAACCCCGGTCATCGTGCCTTTGCTTGTTTGGTGGAGAGCATTGACGGGAAAAAGACTGATGACCTCACGGACGAGGGGTTGGCGAGGGTGCTGGAGAAGTTAAGTGGTATGACCTACGGCGAGGCCGCTTCCGAGTTGGGGGCGGTCAAAAAAAAAATAGACACGGATTTATCCACTTATTTCCCACAATTGTTTAATAATAGTGAAAAAAAGGAGTATTTCGACCTCTTAAAAAAACGCACGATGGCGATATTGGAGGGTCTTTCGCGTGGGGAGTTGGTGGATGTGGAGGACATAACGACAAGGTTGGTATGTTTCAGTAAGCCAAAGAATTTCATCGGTAGTGGTGGGATTGAGGTAGAATTTGATAGGAACTTTGAAACTTTGTGCTTATCTTTGTCGGAGAATCTTGGCATCCACCCGAAGGAATGTTCAGTATTGGAGTTCTACAATGCGGTGGATTTCTTGCAGGAGAGAGCGAGAAAGGCCGAGGGAGGCCGAAAGAGGCCGTAGAATCGATTTTCTTCCCAAGGGGTAAGGGATTTATCATTTTAATAGAGAAACGCCGTAGAATCGGAGTTTTCGCAAAAATAAAGGAAAATGGCAAATACTTCCCCGATAAAGTATTCAGATTTAATTCAGCCGGACAATAGTATCCAAGACCTTATCAGTCAGTTGGAGGAGGCCATTGCGACCTACGGGGAACTGAGGCAGGCGATACAGAGCGATGCCGCCGCCGCCGCGAAGGCGATGCAAGGGTTGAGCGGTGCGACTGATGAACAGAGGCAGTCAATCGAAATGACCGCAAGGCAAGCCGAGGAACTTGCGGAACAGATGAAAGCCGTCCGGGATGCTGAAATCAAAGCCACGAACGACCTCAATGTGGCGAAGGCCGCGAATAAGGAATACAATCAAATCCTTAAACTACAAGCCGAGATTTCCCGTAATGCGGAGGGGTCTTATAATAGACTCTCCGCGCAGTATCGTTTGCTGAAAATCCAAATCAACGCGATGGGCGAAGCCGATGACAAGGCCATCAAGAAAAAGCGGGAGATGGAGGTGCAGGCGCGGAAACTCTATGAGCAGATGTCAAACCTTCAAAAAGCGACTGGAAAGTACACTTTGGAGGTGGGACACTATGAGAACGCGCTGAAAGCCATCCCCGGCCCGCTTGGGAAGATTATCGGGATGGGTCAGCAATGGCGTGGCTCAATGGCGCAGACCAAAGAGGCGGTGAGCGGACTTGCTGGGTCGCTCGGTATGAGCACTAATGGGCTTATGGCCGTGATGGCTGGCACGGCGGCGGCGGTGGCGGCGGTTGTCGGAGCATTCAAACTATGGAAGGATGCCGCGTTTGAAACGCAGGTTGTGGGCGATGAACTCAACCGGGAATTGTCCGGCTTGAACTCTACGTGGGACTATATGCAGAAGGCCATCGCCACATTTGATTTCAGCAACTTCATTTCCGGGGCGCAGAACGCGATGAGGGCCGGGCGCGAATTGTACGAAGTCCTCGATGAATCGTATGAGCGCGAATGGTCTATCCGAATTAGAAGGGCAAAGGCGCAACCCGAATTGGAATCGCTGCGGGAGGCCCTTAACGACCAACGCAAGACGAATGCGGAACGCATACAAGCCGGGCAGGAATACCTCGATAAACTGAAAGGCTTTTATGACGAGGAGAAAGAGTTGCTCCAAGATATAGAGAAAGCGAGGCTGGACGAATTGTTCGCAACGACTAATCGCACGCAGTATAAGACGGAGGCCGAGGAGGAAGCGGCAAAAGAAGCCCTGCGAACATATATCGTTGATTACAATATCACCCGGGACAGGATAGAGAATGCAAAGAAAATCATCAAGGCCGAGGATGACATAGCCGTAGCGCGGACAAAGATTTACGGACAGAACGACCAGATGCAGCAAAAGAACGATACAAAGGCGAGGGAGCGGGCGCAGGCGTGGCTCGCAACCGTGTCCGATGACGAGAAAGCCTTTGCGGCCATTGTTCGGCAATATGGTTTAACGAGCAACAAGCAACTCGAGGCATATAACAATGTACTTTTTAGCCTTGAGCAGTCCGAGAGCGCGTTTCAGACCGCCACGATGAGGACGAAAACGCGGTTGTACGGATTAGAGGCGCGGGAATCGAAAACGGACGGCGGCGGAGGTGGAGAAACCGCGCAGGCGTGGTCGCTCCAAAACGACAAGAAATACCAAGAGCAACGCCTTGAATTGTTGAGGAAATTCCAAGCCGGGGAGATTGCTACCCGCGAGGAGTTCAATACAAAGGTATCAGAACTTGAAATTGAAACCCTGCAAAGGCGATTAAATGGGTTGAAAGCCAATTCCTCCGAGCGCGGTAAGATTGAGGCCGAACTGATTGAAAAGCAGATGGCTCTCCGGGAGAAACTTGCATCCGCAGACCAAAAGGCACTTGACGCGGAAAAGAAACGCAGGGATGATGCTCGGAAGAAAGAGGAGCAGGCGTGGATAGACCAACTCAACAAGGAGATGAAGACCATTGACCTTGAAATTGCTGGGACTGCAGAGGGTACGGATGAGATGTACCGCTTGCGCCTTGCGAAGTTGTGGAAAGCCAAGGAAATCGAAATCGCAGAGAACTCCCGTCTTACCGAGGAGATGCGGCAGAATGAAGCCCTTATCAATGCTAAATACGATAAGCAGAGGATTGCCCTTATAAAAGAGTTTGGCAAGGATGCGGTTGAGGCGGCAAATGATGGCGCGAGTGAAGGAAAGAAGAAATATGGCGACCTTTGGGATGTGCTGGGGATTAATATGGACGATGACAGAAAGGCGGCGTTCCAAGAGTTAATGAACACCATTACTGAATCCATTTCATCCATTATCAGTTCGTGGGAGAAGGCCGCTGAGGCATCCGTGCAGGCGGCTGACAAACAAGTTGAGTCCGCACAGAGGATATTGGATTCAGAGCGCGAAGCGGCGGCTAATGGATACGCGAATAATGTCCGCAGAGCGGAGAAGGAACTCGCACTTGCCAAGAAGCAACGTGAGGCCGCGCTAAAAGAGCAGGAGAAAGCACAAAAAGCGCAGTTAGTCTTGGATAGCATTTCGCAGGCGGCAAGTCTTACCACCGCAAGCGCGAATCTGTGGTCTGCGTTCTCCCCTATTCCGTATGTCGGCCCGGCTTTGGCTATTGCCGCGATTGCTACAATGTGGGGTAGTTTCCTTGCAAGTAAAATCAAGGCCGCGCAGGTAACGAAAGCCGAAACCTACGGGGAGGGAACTGTTGAGTTGTTGGAAGGTGGAAGCCACGCAAGCGGACACGACATTTCGCTCGGAAGAAAATCCAACGGAGTGGAGCGGAGAGCCGAGGGCGGTGAGTACTTCGCCGTAATCAATAAGCGCAGTTCAAGGCGATACCGCGATGTCATCCCGGATGTCATCAATTCCCTTAACGATGGCACGTTTGCGGACAAGTACCAAAGGGCGAACTCCGCGATGGCGGGGGTTGCCGTACAGATGCTTGGAGGGGCAGACCTCACGAAGATTGAAAAAGGCGTTGACGCAATCCGTGAGCAGGGTGAGGAACGGAGGACATACGAAGGTGGATATGTCATTTTAAGATACAAGAATTTAACCCGTAAAATCAAGTCATAATGTTACCCGTATATAAGTTCTATCTTCAAGGCGTGCAGGCGTTCCCGGTCATCGGGAATGCCGTTGCCATTGATTTCAAGCTGGAGAGCGAACAGAAGTTCTTCCGCAAGAAATGGAGCGGTAAACTGACTTTTATCGGGGCTGACTATACGACCATCGTTTCATCCTCAATCAGCACTAAATTCACTTTGCGGGTGGATATGGCATACAACGCGTCAACAGAAACCATCTTTGAGGGGCACTTTTACAAGACAGACTGTGAGATTGATGAGGATGCCAAGACAGTAGTCGTAACCCCGTCCCCGGATGACGAATACAACGGCATTTTGGAAGGGTTGGAAAAGGAGTTCAACCTTGTGCAACTTGCCCCAGCGGTTGTGAAACTTACCGCCGCCAAGAGACCAATCTTTCAGTTATACCGCTCGGGGAACGGGTATGTAACCAACATCCTTTCCGGGATGTATTGGGAGCAGGAGTGCGATGTAAAGACTTGGAATGAAATAGAGAGCGGGGATTTTCAATTTGATGCCGTATCCGGGTACATACAAGAGTATAACCT
The DNA here is from genome assembly GCA_937877685.1 of uncultured Prevotella sp. Classification (GTDB taxonomy): domain Bacteria; phylum Bacteroidota; class Bacteroidia; order Bacteroidales; family Bacteroidaceae; genus Alloprevotella. The sequence goes on along the minus strand of CALFGU010000113.1, from coordinate 4,897 downwards.
TTCCGGGAATGGTTCGTGGCAGGGTGTAATCTCTGAGGTGTTTTTTTCGGAGAGTTCATCAAGCACCACGTTTGCAGATGTGACAAAGGGAGGTTATAGACTTTCCCCAGCATCCGTGCTTGGGGATTATGCAATAACTATCTATGATTCAAATAATACTATCTTATGGCGTGGTTTCCGCTCAATAAGTGACGGGAAATTTGGAGTTTATAATATGAGCCCGGTAAATGGAGAATCGGGGACATTGGAGATATTACTTGAACAAACGAGGGTCTATTGCAGGATTCTTTGCGATGTGGATTCAATCGGTGGCGTGTCAACACATAATATTCCCGCGGATGATTTCATCGAAAACTCGCTGAATTATCACAAGGTGCTTGGCTACCAACCGGGCGATGTTATTGTCCTGCGTGATGACCTTTCTTCTACGCCGACAGAATGGGGACAGACAGATAGCGGAATGTACTTTGTCAAGCCCGTGTTCCCTGAGGTGCTGGGTATCGGGGATGTGTTGCCAGTTTGCCCAAGCACTTGGATAGGCGTTACGATTTGGTGGACTGGAACACCGCTTGATTGGACTTTTGAGGAAGACGGGCGCAAAGAATTTACGTTAAATGATGCGTTCCCGTTATGGAGTGTAATTTCTGTATTGCTCAATAAAATCAATGCAGGCGTTTCTTTCGCCGATTCCGCGTCATATAGCCGTTTTCTTTACGGAGACGGGGGTAATATAAGGCCAACCGATTATCGGCTCTTTATAACGCCCAAATCGAATATTGTAAGTGCGGAGTATGACGAAGCCGCACAACGCGGTAATATCAGTTTGAAGCAGGTCTTTGATATGCTCCGTGATTGCTTCCGTTGCTATTGGTTTATTGATAGCGGAAAGTTACGGATTGAGCATATTGAATACTTCCGCATGGGAGGGTCTTACTCCACAACCCCGTCAGTTGGGGTTGACCTCACTACACTTAAATATACCCGCACGAACAAACCGCTTGCCGATGGACAGAGCGCGTATAAGTATGACAAGCCGGAAACCTACGGGCGCATTGAGTTCGGTTGGATGGATGATGTAACCGAACAATTCAACGGGTATCCTATTGACATTATTTCTGACTTTGTAGAGCAGGGGCGCGTAGAAAGGAAAGATATTTCGCAGTTCACAAGCGACCTTGACTATGTACTTCTGAATCCCACCGCAGTATCAAAAGATGGATTCATGCTTCTTTGTGCAAAGCAGGTCGGTGGAGAGTGGAAAATCCCGTTTGTGAACTATGGGGAGAATGATAAGTATGTGCTTCAAAATGGGTATATGTCCTTCCTTTTGTTAGCGGATTATTACCTATACGACCTTCCAGCCCCGGACTATGAGATTGACGGGGTAAGCGGCACGGCAATCGGGACGATGCCGTTGAAGACGCAGGAGATTAACTTCCCGCACACTTGGATTCCAGACCTTGTGAAACTTGTTAAGACCAACCTCGGAGACGGGCAGATAAAGAGGTTATCATTTGAACTACTTTCGATGAATTGCAAAGCGACATTGAATTATGGCACGACTTAATAACTTTTCTGTCCTCCCGTGGTATATTGGGTCAAACGGGAAGGATGAGCAGGACTTCCGCAAATGGTGGGTATATGGGCACATCTATCCGCTCTACGCGAATGATGACTATATTATCCCATCGCAGATTGAGCGGGCGAAGTATGACGGCTATAACCCGGATACGAGAATTATAATGGGGAGTTCAAGGCCAAGCGAAGCAATCGGGAACGATGGTTGGACTTATATAAGTCCGGGGAATACTTTGTGGGATTTCGGCGATATTTCTGCATACGATGGAAGGACTTTGCGAATAATCAATCCGAAGGTGGTAGGTGACGGGATGGCTTGGGTTATTACTGACGATGGCGAGCCCATTGCTATGGGGACGGGTAGCGACATCCCCGTTGATATGTCCCTTGTCGCCGGGACGAGCGACCTAATCGTGCAGTGGATTACGACAGATGGAAGGACTGACACTCAGTTGTGGCTTTTGTCTGTAACGCAAGAGCCAGTCCTACCCGTTTCATTGGATTTATATACGCCGGACGGGACATTTGTTCGGTCTATGTGGAAAAAAGATTTGTGGACAGCGAAACGTGTTGGAAATCTTGATTATCTCATAACGACAAGAGGTGTTTATTTCAACTCTCCAATTGATATAGGCCAGTATTACTTCAAGGTATCAGATGGTCGTGATGTTTGGTATAGCGATGTCTTCACGGTTGTTGCAAATACGCATGATTTTATCAGTATTGAATGGTACGATGAGGATGACTTTGTGATGGATGCGGGAAGGATAGTATATAAAAACCCGACATTTATAAATGAGTTGTTCCTCCGTGCGGACATTGCGAAGCCAAAGTATGAATTTGAGGAGGAGGGCGAAACCCGTGACGGATTATTCCAACCCGTGAAGCAGATAAGCAAGAAGGTCTATACGATGCACACCCTCGCAACCGAGTATCTCTTGGATGTGATGCGGTTTATAAGGATGGCGGACTATGTGACTATTAAGTATTATCCGCAGAGTGGTAATATGATTCAAACCCTTTATGCCCGCACTTTCTTGCTTACGCCGGAGTGGGAGGCAGAGGGCGACATTGCTTCTGTGGCGATTGAGTTTGAAACAGACACAATCGCAAAGAAGATTGGCCTTGAATATATCCGTATGAAGAACGGTGACTTCAATAGCGATTACAATAACGATTTTGACAACGAATAAGTATGGCGAACTATTCTGACTTGATTACATCTGTCCGGGCGGTAATTGATGCCAACAACAACAACGAGATTACTGGCCCGATATTGCAGAATGTCCTTGTGACAATGATTAACTCGCTCGGTAGCGGGTATCTGTTTATGGGCGTTGCTACTACATTTAAAGGATAAGATTATGGACTGGATTACATTAATATCTTCTATTCTCACCTTTATCGCTGGAGGTGGTATATTCACCCTCGTGACATTAAGGGTGCAGAAGAACAAACTCAAGGCCGAGGTAAAGGCTTCCGACATTGACAATATGCGGAAAGCAATGGAGGATTTTTATTCTCCGTTACTCAAAGCGCAGGACGAGAGGATTGCTTCGCAGAATGTCCGCATTAAGGAACTTGAAGGTGAGGTGAAGACCTTGCGGGAGGAAAAGAACGCGCAAGAGTTGCAGTACCAGAAGCAAATCGCCGACCTACAAAAACAGATAACCGAGATTGTCCGTGCGATGGGGCTTAATGTAAACAAGCAACTCCGCAATAATAAGGGTCAGTTTACAAGTGAGCGCAAATAATGGATATTCTCTACGTTATTGGCAAGGGAAAGAGTAGTGCTGGGGATTGCTTCGAGTTGAGGCAATCCTTGCGCAGTATTGCCAAGTACGGGCACGGGATTGACCGGGTGCTTGTGGTTGGTTATTGCCCGGAGTGGCTTTCCGATGAGGTGGTGAAATTGCCGTATTATGACGGGATGCCTATTTGCAGAGGTCGTTCAATGGGAGATAAGACCATTAATATAATGGCGAACGTAGTGTACGCGATAGAGGCAGGTGGGATTACCGAATGTCTCGCATCTATGGACGACCACTTTTACCTTCGTGATGTGGATTTCGACAACTATCCCTATTATGTGCGTGACACCGAATACAAATGGCGGTATTTCCTTCCGCAATCGCAATGGCTATCCACTTATTTGGGGATGTTAAGCAACACACGGAATTACTTGGAATCTGTCGGGCTTCCGTACCTCAATTTTGCCATCCACAGAAATATGCACGTTCGTGCTGATATAGTTCGTGAGTGCAAGTCAAAGGTTGAGGATATTATTGCGCGTAGGTGTTCGTCGATTGAGTGCTTTGCTTGGTGGAATAATATCCTTTTAAGCAGGGGCGAGATAGAGCCGACAATCGTGATGGATTTCAAGCCAAAGTCTTTCGGTGAGTTTGAAGCCGGATTTAGCGGGCAGGAGGTGTTCAGTACGCCGGATTTTATTGAGGGTAGTACGTTATACAAATTGTTGGATAAACTCTACCCGGAGAAGTGTATCTACGAAAAATAAAGGACTATGGATTTATCGAATGTAATTTTGCTTTTTGAGCCCGGTCACGGGACGCGGGAGTACACTATCGGTAAGCACTCCCCGGACTTCCGTATGGTTGACGGAAAGAAGGTATATGGATTGTATGAGGGCGAATGGGCGAGGTTGGTTGTGCCGAAGATTGTAGCGGCTTGCCGTGAGTTAGGTCTTGATGCCCGTCAGACCGTCACCGAGAAGACCGACCCATCGCTTGCCGAGCGATGCCATCGTGTCAATAGGATAGTTAAGGACAATCCCGGTAAGAAGGTGTACTTTTTCAGTATCCACCTCAACGCCGCAGGGAACGGGGAGAAATGGCAGAACGCGAGGGGGGTATCCGCTTGGGTAGCGGAAACCGCTTCTATTGAGAGCAAAGTCATGGCTCGCACCTATTGGGAAACCGGGATTGCGATGGGGATGAAAGGCAACCGCTCTGTCCCAGCGGAGTTATACAAGACCGCCCGATTTACAGTATTGATGGGGACGAACTGCCCTGCGGTCTTGACCGAGAATCTTTTCCAAGATAATGAGCAGGATTCGATGTTCGTGCGTACCCCAGAAGGCCGTGATACGATAGTCAACCTTCATGTCGCGGCAATCTGCAAGTTTTTTGGTATTCCTTACGGACTTTGTATCGCGTGATTGCCCGTTTGACGCAAAAAGAGGCGATTTGACGGGGTTTCTCTGTTGAGATAATAAATTATACCACTCAACTCCTAAAACGCCGTTAAAACGAAAATTTGAGGGAAATAACTATGAAAACGTGGGAATACATACTTGTAG
>CALFGU010000112.1 GCA_937877685.1 uncultured Prevotella sp. | reverse complement strand
TTAATATCCCGCATGGTAGTTGTACTCTGTACTCTGTGCTCTGTACTCTATTATCTGTTAGTTGTACTCTAAAACCTCAATTTCCCTATCTTTCTCAAAATCGTAAAGCGTGAGAGAGCGGAGGGTGAAGTAGAGGTTCCAATAAGTTTCGAGGGCGCTCATGGCAGATTGTCGGGCGCTATCTTTTTCGTTAAGGGCATTGTTGAGTTCGAGAACGGTGGTTTTACCCATGACGTAAAGACGGCGGGCTACGTCGTAGTGGCGCTCGGCGGTTTCTGCTGTGCGCCGACTGATGCCTACGCGCCGTGCGGCGAGGTTGAATTGTGCCACGATGCGACGGATATTTTGTTCAAAATCTGTTTCTGCTTGTTCCACCTGTATGGCTACGAGTTCGCGCTGAGAGCGAGCCACTTGAATGCGTCCCTTTCCGCGTCCCCAGTCAAGTATGGGGAGTGAGAGACCAATGCTTACGTATTGCTGGTCCATGGGATTGCGATACGCCTCCTTGAAGCGGTTGGCCGTTTGTGTGAGTCCGAAGCGGAGGTAGATGTCAGCCTTGAGTCCCGCCTGACTTTTGGCGTAGGAAACATCAGCATCGGCTTGCGTCAGTCTGCGTTGCCAACTCAACACATCGGGCGAACGTTGCAGGGCAATGCTCAATGCGCGGTCGGGGTTTACTGTAAAGATGGGCACAATGCTATCGGTGTGAATCACGAGACTATCATCTGTCGTGATGCCCAGGTAAGAGCGGAGCGCCTGCATGGCATAGTCGAGTTGCGTACCCGCATTGAGCAGGGCTGTTTCTTCGTTGAGGCGCTTCACTTCGAGTTGGAGCATGTCGCTTTCGGTAATGGAACCCATTTCGTAGCGTCCTCGGGCAATGCGATAGAGCGTATCCGCCTGTGCAAAGTTTTGACGCGCACTCTCGAGATTGCTTTGCGCCAGCGCCAAACTGAAGAAGCGACTCACGGCACTGGCCTTGACAAACTCAACAGTCTCTACGTACGAACGGCGTGCCTCGGTATATTTGGCAGGTTCGATACGGCGGTCCCACTTCATGGAGTTGTAACCAAAGAGTTGCTGTGAATAGGTCAGGAAAACGGGTGCCGTTTGCCACGACGTAGTCTTATCATTGAAAAGGTCTAAGCGGTCAATGGACGATTGCACACTCAGTGTTCCTCCCGTCCAAGGCACGTTTTGCGTCAAACTCAAACTGAGGTCCGAGGAAAGCAGATTCTGCTCCACATAGCGCACCGTGCCGTCGCCCTGTGTCACCTTCGAAATACTGCGGTTCAAGTAAGGATTAGAGGTCAGCGTCAGCGAGGGCAGGTAGTTCGCCTTGTGGTAGCGATAGTTCCAATATGCCGTGCGAAACGTATGCCGTGCCGCCTGTGCATCAGGAGAAGCCTCACATGCCAGTTTTAGCGACTCCTCAAGCGTTAAGGTGCGCTGGGCGGAGACACAAAGGGGGAGGAGAAGAAGAAGGAGAACGTGTTTCATATTGAGTTTATTGAAGTGATTTTTAGTTATTCAACCCATCGGTTATATTGCCTGTTAGGTAATTTCAGTCATGAAATGTTGTTGTAGATAGATAAAAAACACTTTAAATAACCCCTTACGGGATGTTTTACAGTTAAATTTCTTATATTTGCACCCGTAAGGGTTGATTTTAGGTATTGGTAAAGGTAATTAAACCCGAACGGGATGTAGCATCAAACTAATTTATTATGGACTTAGGTAAATATATCATTGAAAAGAGAGCATTGCACAAACTTACGCAACAAGAATTGGCAGAGCGTAGTGGTGTGGGCGTTCGTTTTGTTCGTGAGTTGGAACATGGCAAACCTACGGTGCAGTTAGACAAGGTCAATCAGGTGCTTTCGCTTTTTGGCGAAGAATTAGTGCCCGCTAAAATCTCCAGTGTATTATGAAGAAGGCAAAAATCTTTATCAACGACGTTTGGGCAGGCATACTGACAGAAGATCATGACGGTTACCACTTTGCATATACCGCAGATTATCTGAAAATAGATGGTGCAAAACCCTTGTCACCCACTATGCCTTTACAGAAAGAGGCGTACGAGAAAGAGGTTATGTTTCCAGTCTTTGACGGGTTGATACCTGAAGGATGGATGTTAGACATTGTGGATAAAAACTGGAAGATTAATCCACGCGACCGCATGAGTCTTTTATTGATGTGTTGTAAGGATTGTATTGGTAATATAAGTGTGCAAATATATGAGTCAGAAATTAGTTAAGAGGTGTCTTGTCTGTTATAAGGAAATTAAGGAGGGACAGACCGACTATCATCCACGATGTGCCAAGAATTTATTCGGAACAACCAAGGCTCCATTATTGCCCTACACAAGAGATAATATTGAGTCACTTGCCTTACAGATATTGGAAAGAAGTACTTCTGTGACAGGGGTGCAGCCAAAGTTGTCATTAGATATTAATCGAGGAGGTAAGAACGAACCTGATAAACTCACCATTGTTGGACTTTGGGGGAATTATATCTTGAAACCACAAAGTCATGTATATGCTGAGATGCCAGAGTTGGAAGACCTTACCATGAAACTTGCTGACGTCTCGGGAATAGCCACAGTTGCTCATGGTTTGATACGCATGAATGATGGAGAATTGGCTTATATCACCCGTAGAGTTGATAGAGGAGAGCATGGCGAGAAGATTTCCATGTTAGATATGTGTCAGTTGACCAATCGATTGACTGAGCATAAATATCGTGGTGCTTACATTCAATTAGCACAGACCATTAAGCGTTATTCCGCTACTCCAATGCTTGACGTACAGCGTTTTTGGGAAATTGTTTTGTTCTCTTGGATTACCGGAAATTCCGATATGCATTGCAAGAATTTCTCTTTGATAGAGCGCACTGGAGTTGGTTATCAGTTGTCTCCTGCATACGACCTTTTAGCAGTATGGTTGACAGGTATAAACGACAATGATGAACTCGCTATGCCCTTAGTGGGATTTGGAACTGACGATTACCAAAGCATCGCAGGGTTTAACCGTGCTTCATTTGTGGAGGCGATGTATCAGTCTGGAATAGAGGAGAAGATTTCCAGTAGAATTATTGATAAGATGTGTGCTTCGACTCAAAAATGGGACACGATTATAGATAGTTCTTTCCTTTCTGATGCATTAAAGACAGCATACAAAAATTTGGTGCGTAGTAGAATTGAACGTTTAGTGAAGTTATAAATAGTTGCCTTGCGGAGTGGAGTTCCATGCCGCAAGGCATTTTTTTCAGCCTTTACTTCTCCCGTCACGCGCAAAGACTGTTGCGCGTCATTCTTACGACAGTCCTTTGCCTTAATCGTAGTGCCCAGCACGTTGGTTGTGCCAAAGAGCAGACAATAAGTAGGCTTTGCCCCATGTTGTGACGTATGTGGCGCAGGGCTTGAAGGAGGTTGATGGTTAGGGTGCGCATTGGGGAATTTAATATTGAAAAAGAAAGAATAGTGCGGGGTAAATATCCGGATGGCGCTCTCCCCCTGTTTATAGGGGGAGGGGACCAGCTTTGCTGGTGAGGGGGTGCAATTTAACAAGCGAGAAGGAGTTTTTTTAGAAAAAGACTTTACGACGCAGTTTTATAACTACCCGAAAATCACCCCTCTATTTTCGTGAAAATTCTTTCTAACTAAATTGAAATTCTATTACTAATTGTCTCGCTAAAGATA
>CALFGU010000111.1 GCA_937877685.1 uncultured Prevotella sp. | reverse complement strand
CAACCGTTTCCACCTTGGGCGCTTCTTCCGCCTTAGGAGCCTCCTCCTTCACAGGAGTCGTTTCCGCCTTAGGAGTTTCCTTCTTTGCAGGTTTACTCTTCTTAACAGGTTCTGCGGGAGTTTCCTCTACTGCGACTGTTACTTCAGCCTCTGCAGGAGTCTCTTCCTTCTTAGGTTTTTCGGGTTTGCTGAAAATCTTTGCAGCCTCATCGTGAAGGGCCTTGTCGGCACCAAACTGCTTCTGGAGCAAGGCATATTGCTCATCATTGATCTTCTCATTAGGATCGCCCTTGAGCGAACCGCCATTGGCATTGAGATAATCAACAATGTTTTGCAAGCCGACGTTAAATTCTTTGATTGCTTTATTTAATCTGATACTCATTCTGTGTCTTGAAATAAATTAGGTGAATTAGGAGTCACCCGCTCTTTGAAATGTGGTTAGCGCGTCTGTCTCAGACGCAGGAAGATGGATTTAAGTTTGCAAGTTGAGCGGTTTTCCGAGCGAAGAACGAAACTGGTGGCGGTACGCACAACGCTGATTTTGTTGCCAATTCAGCACTTCCGCAAGGTCATTCTTATCTCGCCAAAAACACTATCAATCTTAAGAAAAATAATTCCTCAAACAGGAAAAACAATATGCCCTAATAATTTCAACAATTTGAGTTATTGTTTTACCTCTGACGTATCACCTGCTGGAGAATTGAAATCCAGCACTTTTCTTTACAATCTCCTCACCAATTACTTGCGAAACCTAAAATGCCAATTATTGTGCAGCCTCTTCAAACTGTGCACGGAGCACGCGAAGCACTTCGTCAACGGTGTCTTCTTCAAGGTCTGCCTTTTCGATGAGCATCACGCGGGGAGCGTTCAACACTTGCTTTGCAGTTTCAAGTCCGATAGACTTAATAGCATCAAGCACCCACTGGTCAATTTCATCATTAAACTCATCAAGTTTGTAGTCATTTTCCTCGTTACCATCCACTTCGCGGAACACGTCAATAGTATATTCCGTCAAGAAACTTGCCAACTTGATGTTCTGACCGCCCTTACCGATGGCCAACGACACTTGGTCGGGTTTCAAGAACACGTCTGCCTTCTTGTTTTCTTCATCCAACTCAATGCTTGAGATTTCAGCAGGCGCAAGAGCGCGAGCGATGAGAATGCGGGGGTTGGGAGAATACTGAATTACGTCAATGCTTTCATTGTGAAGTTCACGAACGATACTGGTGATACGAGCGCCCTTCACACCAACACAAGCGCCTACGGGGTCAATACGTTCGTCTGTGCTATCAACTGCAATCTTTGCACGTTCGCCAGGAATACGCGCCACACGTTGCAAGCGAATCACACCTTCTGCAATTTCAGGAATTTCCGTTTCGAGCAAACGCTGGAGGAACATGGGAGAAGTACGACTCAAGTAAATCTTGGGGTTACCATTCGCATTATCAACACGGTCGATTACCGCACGCACATGGTCGCCCTTGTGGAAGAAGTCGCGGGGCACCTGTGAGTTTTTCAACAAGTGAAGTTCGTTGCCATCTTCATCAAGAAGAAGGGCTTCGCTCTTCCAAGTCTGATACACTTCAGCAGCAATCATTTCTCCCACACGGTCGACATACTTGTTATAGAGTGCGTCGTGTTCAAGTTCAAGAATCTTACTTGCCAATGTCTGACGGAGTGTCAAGATAGCGCGACGACCAAACTTGAGGAAGTCAATCTTCTCCGTTACTTCTTCACCCACTTCATAATCCTCAGCAATCTTCTGCGCTTCAGAGAGGGGGATTTCCTTGTTCTCGTCAGTTACATCTTCGTCAGCAACTACCACACGGTCGCGATAGATTTCAAAGTCACCCTTGTCAGGGTTTACAATCACGTTGAAACCTTCGTCAGAACCGTAGATTTTTGCAATCACACTGCGGAAACTTTCTTCCAACACACCCACCATTGTAGTGAGGTTGATGTTCTTCATTTCCTGAAATTCGCCAAACGTGTCAATCAGGCTTGGAGCCACTTCTTTTTTCTTTGCCATAAAAAAGTAGTTTGAGACAAGAGCATTTCTCCCCTGCCTCATTTCTATTTTTGTTGTTTTAATTATTTAAAATCAATCACATATTTTGTGTACTTCACATCCATATATTTAAATGTGTAGTCCACTTCTTCCATAACGGGGCGCTTCTGACCTTCCTTCTTCACCTTCTGAGTCACCGTTACGGTGAATTCTTCGGGAGTCACATTCGAAAGTTCGCCCACAAATTTCTTGCCCTCGCGAGTCAACACCTCCACTTGTTCTCCCAAGTGGATTTCATACTGGCGCAACACTTTGAAAGGTTGACCAATACCGGCACTGCCCACTTCAAGTTCAAAGTCTTCCTGCTCACGGTCGAGACCAGCCTCAATGAACTTGCTCAATTCCACACAGTCTTCAATCCACACGCCTTCTTCATGGTCAATTTCTACCACAATGCGTGCGTCAGCGCTGATAGAGAGGTCGCAAAGGAAATATTCCTTACCTTCGAGCCACTCATCCACCAACTTTTTAACGATACTTTTATCAATCATGTATTGTTAAGAATTTAAATACGAACACCCACGCACATCCTAACAATAAAGACCGTTTCTTACCAAGAACCGCAGTTCCTTCCAAGAAACCGACATGCGCAAATATCCAGTTTATTAAGAAAAGTGAGGAACCCTTGTCGGACCCCTCACTAACTTCTGTGTGCAAAGTTACTATATTTTATATAAGTGACAAAGTTTTTGCCCAATATTTTCCTCTTTACACGTTGTGTATTAATAAGAAGAATATTTTTTCACACAAACATATCACTTCATCCCCGCCCTATACTTACCTTCTTCTTTATCCTCCAACATTGAAAGGTAAGAAGCGTAGCGACTGGGGGCAAGTTGGTGATTTTCGAGTGCTTCGAGGACGGCGCAACCGGGTTCGTTGATGTGCATGCAGTTGTTGAAGCGGCAGTTGTGGGAGATTTCGAAGATGTCGCGGAAGTAGTGGGCGACTTCTTCGGGTTCCATATTGAAAGTGCCGAATCCCTTAATGCCGGGAATGTCGATGATGCTTCCGCCAAAGGGGAGGTCGCGGAGTTCGCTAAAGGTTGTGGTGTGCATCCCTGCGCCATGAGCGTCGGAGATTGCGGCTGTTTTTACATTCGCTCCGGGAATAAGCACGTTCATTAGGGTACTCTTCCCTACTCCAGAATGACCCGCGAGCAAGGTTGTCTTATCCTTCATAATTTCACGGAGGGCATCGATGCCTTCTTCTCGAAGGGCAGAAACGGCATAGCAGTCATAACCCACCAAGCGATACATCGCCATGAGGTAATCTGCCACACTGCGTTCCTCCTCCGTAAGGTCGTCCATCTTATTAAAGAGCAACACTACGGGCACGCGGTAAGCCTCGGCAGAAGCCAAGAAGCGGTCGATAAAAGTAGTGGTAGTTTCGGGGCGCGCTATAGTAATGACCAACACGGCAAGGTCTACGTTTGCCGCAAGGATATGACTTTGCTTCGAAAGGTTGGATGCCTTGCGGATGATGTAGTTGCGGCGCTCGTCAATCTCTGTAATAAACGCCGCTTCGCCTGGAGCACCTTCACGTATCATTACCCCATCACCGACGGCGACAGGGTTTGTAGAGCGAATGCCACGCAGGCGGAAATTGCCCTTAACTTTACATTCCAGAATGCGCCCATCGTCTGTGCGCACTTCATACCAAGAACCGGTATTTCGAATTACTTTTCCGTGCATAAGGGGAAGGGGGGAAAGGAGAAAGGAGAAAGGAGAAAGTTGCTGGCGCGATGTGTCCCGCATGGTTTTCTCCTTTCTCCTTTTTCATTTCTCATTTCAAACTTACACTGTCATAATTTCCTTGCTCTTTTCAGCGAGCAATTCTTCAACTTTCTTGACCATCTTGTCATGAATCTTCTGAAGGGTTGCTTCAGCATCTTTTTCAAGGTCTTCAGAAAGTCCGTCCTTCACTGCTTTCTTCATCTTTTCGATTCCGTCACGGCGCACGTTGCGGATGGCAATCTTTGCTTCTTCACCGTGAGCGTTACACTGCTTTGTGAGGTCGCGACGGCGCTCTTCGGTGAGAGGAGGAATACCGAGGCGGATTACTTCACCATTATTTTCGGGCATGATACCCACGTTAGAGTCAATAATCGCCTTTTCAATGTGATGGAACATTGACTTATCCCAAGGCTTGATAGCGATAGTGCGCGCATCGGGAGTAGTTACGGCTGCCACATTATTAATAGGCACCATAGAACCGTAAGAGTTTACACGAATTTCATCAAGGATATGCACATTTGCCTTACCTGCACGGATGTGAGAAAGGGTTTCTTCAAGGTGCATTACGCTCATTTCCATTTTTTCCTCGCACTGAGCAAGGCAATCTTTCACGTCAAACATTGTGATTTTGTAATTATGATTGTTATATTATATATGTCTCTGTTTGGGAACCATATTCCCTTCGTATTTCCTTGGCAAAGATAAGGATAAATCATTGAATAGCGAAATTTGGCAGGAGTTAAATTTCGGTAACGATAGCACCTCTTAAAAGCAAATGAAGATTCCTTTTATCCCAACCACACGTACGCAGAAAAAACGGCACCTTTTAAACCCTCAAAACGATATTACTTATTGGCGCCACAAAGAGTAATATCCGCGCTCGAATAATACGCTTTGTTTTCCCTATTTCTCGTTTTATTTTCCAAAACACGGAATCCACCACTTTTTTAAGCGTCCCACATCACGATGAAAGTGCGTTTTTCTGCACAAATCGATAATGAATGCGCAGAAATTTCGTTTAATCGGCATTCAAATAATAAAAAGTTAGCATTTTTCTTAATTTCCTTACAAAAAGTCTTGGAGTTTATTTATTTCTTTATACATTTGCAAGCAAACAAACTAGACTACTGACGCCACAAGACGCGTCCAACAAGAACTAACTAAAGAGTAAAAGCACACAGTTGCTTTTTTGAACGGAATTATCATAGGAATTGGAATAGCGAGAAATGCTTTCTTTACTTCCCTCCTTTCTTTCTCCTATTACCAATTTCCTATCTCCGTCAAATGAGCACCTAATTTTAACAACCATTCCCAACCGCAGGATTCGTAATGAACGCATTTTTCGTACATATCGCGACTACAAATTTCGGCACTGGGACATCCACTTCCCTTCGAGGGTAGGGGCTTTTATTTGTGTTTCTATGTGAAACACGTTTTTCGTACACTCGTATTGTTTCCTCGCGAACATTTTTGGCTACGTCAGTAGGTCATTTTCCTGTATCTACAGGAGGAGTTTCTGCAACCGTTTGCGTCATGCACGGGTTGCACAGACTTACGATTTTCAACCTTTCCATTCTCTAACACTCTTGCATTTTGAGAAGCACCTCACACCGTTGCCTCTCTAACTGCATTTTAAATAATTCATACACTATGAAGCACATCATTATTCTTGGCGACGGCATGGCTGGATGGCCTATTAAGTCACTTGGTAGTAAGACCCTTCTTCAGGCAGCAGAAACTCCCTTTATGGATGAACTTGCGCGTCGAGGGCGTACTGGGAGACTTGCCACTGTTGCTCCCGGATTTCATCCTGGTAGTGAGGTAGCAAATATGTCTGTACTTGGATATGACCTTTCTGAAGTGTATGAAGGTCGCGGACCTCTTGAAGCAGCAAGTATTGGTGTAGAATTGCAACCCGGCGAACTTGCTCTGCGTTGCAACATTATCTGCATTGCTGACGATTGTATTAAGAACCACTCTGCTGGACACATCACCACAGAAGAAGCAGACGAACTCATTAAAGCGCTTCAAGAAACTTTGGGCAACGAACGTGTACGCTTCCACACTGGTATTCAATACCGCCATCTCTTAGTCATCAAGGGCGGTGATAAGCGCATTTCGTGCACACCTCCTCACGACGTTCCCGGTCAGCCTTTCCGTCCTCGCATGGTGAGAGCAGAAGTTCCCGAAGCGCAAGAAACGGCCGACTTGATTAATGAGTTAATCCTCCGTTCGCAAGATATTTTGAAATATCATCCCATCAACATGCGCCGCAAGGAACAAGGAAAAGACCCTGCAAATAGCATTTGGCCTTGGGGTGGAGGTTTCCGCCCAAAGATGGAACTCTTGAGCGAAAAATTCCCTGAAGTAAAGTCGGGCACAGTTATCTCTGCCGTTGACTTAATACGCGGAATCGGACATTATGCAGGTTTTGAAACGCCTGAAGTAGAAGGTGCAACGGGTCTTTATGACACCAACTACGAAAACAAAGTTGCCGTAGCGCTTGATGCACTTCAAAAACAAGATTTCGTTTACCTTCACATCGAAGCAAGTGATGAAGCGGGCCACGAGGGGAACATCGAACTCAAGAAGCGTACGATTGAAGATCTTGACCGCCGTGTCGTGCAGCCTATTTACGAAGCTGTGAGCACTTGGGAAGAACCCGTGGCGATTGCCATTCTCCCCGACCACCCCACTCCTTGCAGTCTGCGCACACATACGGCAGAACCCGTTCCCTTCCTTATTTGGCACCCATCGATTCAGCCAGACAATGTGCAGTCATTCGATGAAACTTCGGCGCTTGAGGGTAGTTACGGTCTCCTTCAGCGAGATGAATTTATCCGTGCCTTTATGGAGAAAAATTAACTGACTCAACTTTGAGTGTTGGACTCGTTTTTTTGACACAAGAACAGAAGTACAAAAGTTTTATGGAGAGAATCAATAAATGACCTTTCTTATGTGCTTATGTCAAAAACAGAAGTCCTCGCTCCAAAGACTCTCCTCCCTTTCTAATTCCTAAATTGACAGCATTATGATGTACTATAGCACCAACAAACAAGCAGCAAATGCCACTCTTGAAGAAGCCGTCGTAACGGGTCTTGCTTCTGACCGTGGTCTTTATATGCCCCTCACGATTAAGCCCCTTCCTAAGGAGTTTTTTGATACCATCGACCAACTCAGTTTCCAAGAAATTGCCTTCCATGTCGCAGAGGCGTTCTTCGGTGAGGATGTTCCTGCCGACAAACTCCGTGCGATTGTTAACGACACCTTGAGCTTTGAAACGCCCGTCGTTCCCGTGAGCGAGAATATCTATACGCTTGAATTGTTCCACGGACCTACGCTCGCGTTTAAGGATGTTGGCGGTCGCTTCATGGCACGCTTGCTTTCACATTTCATTCAGAACAATGAGCAGAAGCGTGTGAATGTGCTCGTAGCCACTTCTGGCGATACGGGTAGCGCAGTTGCCAATGGTTTTCTCGGTGTTCCGGGCATTCATGTCTATGTGCTTTATCCCAAGGGCAAGGTGAGTGAAATTCAAGAGAAGCAGTTTACGACTTTAGGTCAAAACATCACCGCCATTGAGGTGGATGGTTGCTTCGACGACTGTCAGGCGCTCGTGAAGGCGGCATTTATGGATGAAGAACTCAATAAGCGTCACAAGTTGACCAGTGCTAATTCCATCAATATCGCACGTTTCCTCCCCCAAGCCTTCTATTACTTCAACGCTTACGCACAGTTGAAGCGCATGGGTAAAGAAAAGGAGATGGTAGTGGCAGTGCCAAGTGGTAATTTCGGTAACTTGACCGCGGGTCTCTTTGGTAAGCACATGGGTCTCCCCATCAAGCGCTTCATTGCGGCTAACAATAGCAACGACATAGTTTATAAGTACTTGCAAACGGGTAAGTACGAACCCCGCGCCTCTGTTTGCACCATTGCTAACGCTATGGACGTAGGCGCACCCAGTAACTTTGCCCGTATTCTCGACCTTTATGGCGAAAGTTACGAAGCCATTTGCAAGGATATGAGCGGTGCTACCTATTCAGACGCACAGATTGCTGACACAGTGAAGCGTGTGTGGGAACAAGAGGGTTACTTGCTCGACCCCCACGGCGCTTGCGGTTATCAATCTCTTGTTGAAGGTTTGCAGCCTGGCGAAGTGGGCGTGTTCCTTGAAACTGCCCACCCCGCAAAGTTCAAAGACACCATCGAGCGTATCATTGGCGCAGAAATTGAAATTCCCCAAAAACTCCAGGAATTCATGAAGGGCGAAAAGCAAAGCGTGCCCATCAGCGCAAGTCTCGACGATTTGAAAAAAGTGTTGGGTTAACAGCCCGAAACATTACATTTGACGTTTTGTTTTTTTAGTGAATAAAAATGATGTTTGAACAGCGAGAGAAGAAGCGTGACTTTCCGTTTCTTTTCTCGCTGTTCTTTGTTTTTTATTGCAGTCCCGTAAAATCACTTTCGTAATGCCCCGTTGGAGAAATAATGCTTCGCAATTGCAAACGGTAAAAAAAAGAGTTGTACCTTCGCACAAGGAATGCTTCAACTGAGAAGCATCGCCCCCCTTAACAATTCGTTATCACAAGAACCCTTAATTATGAACAAACTTCGCGTTACCATCGCCCTACTTCTAATCACGATCTGCGCTACAACGGCAGTGGCGCAATTCTTAAACTTCAACCTGAGTCAGGATTTCAGGGTCAAAACTTACAACACCCAACTGAGTCATGGCGATATGACTTACGAAATCAGCGTTGACTTTCCCGTTAGCGGTCCGCGCCCACTTATTGACAGCATCCGCACTCACGTTTTTGACAGACTCTTCGCTTATGACTCGTTCTCAGGAGAGGATGACGCCAGCATGACCTATAAGCTGCCACCATTAGGCACTGACCTCACCCCATTACTCGAGAAAGCAGGCAAAAAGTTCATTCAAGATAACTTGGAAGTCAATTCTGAGATGCAGGAAAGCGACCCCGAATATACCATCTCCAATAGTTATCAGCAGAAAATAAAACTCATCGCCGTAACAAGCAACTACGTCAGTTTTAAGTTTGATGGTTACTACTATAGTGGAGGCGCGCACGGCATTCCTTGGGAATTTGGTCTCAGTTTTAACTGCTCAAATGGAAAGGTGATTACGTGGGAAGACCTTTTTACGCCCAACGGTTTGAAGATTCTCAATCCCATGATTGACTATTACCTCAGAGCGCAATATTTTGAGGGCGAAGAGGAGGGCGACATAGAATTTTGGTGTAAACAGAGCGAATTGGTGGACTACGCAAGTTTCCCCGTGCTTACCCAGAAAGGACTTACGGTTCATTTCAGTCCCTACGCCATTGGTCCCTATGCCATAGGAATGCCCACATGCACCATTCCCTACAACGTAATTGCCGAATTCATGACGCCCTTTGGCAAAAAACTGACCCATCAAAAATAATTTATCGTAAGGTTTTAAGACTACAGATTCAGAGGTTTTGTATTTCGCAATACAAAACCTCTTTTACGTCGCACGAAGTCTCAAATTGTGCGTCGTAAGTACCCAAATAAGGCGCCGTAAATCACTAAGTATTTCACGAATGAGAACTTGTGCTCACTTGTTTAGACAGAAGAACAGAAGAACAAAATATAAAGTCACTGTTATGATGCTCGTTTGTTAGTTGTTTAGACAGAAGAACAGAAGAACAAAAATAGAAGTTCTTCCCACTCAACTTATGACCTTATGTTCTTTTGTCTAAAAACCAACCGCAAGACTATCTACGAACCTGTTTAGACAGAAGAACAGAAGAACAAAAAATTAAGTACCTCCCACTCAACTTATGAACTTATGTTCTTATGTCTAAAAAACTGTCGCAAGACTATCTACATACTTGTTTAGACAGAAGAACAGAAGAACAAAAATTTAGGTTATGATAAAGAAGTTGACACTAAATTGCATATCATACCCCCTCCCCGCCAAAGGCGGTACTCCCCCTATCTTATGGGGAGAGAGTGGTTTCATACTTCCATTAAAACGACTCAACTGGTGTAAATAATCTCGCTTTCACTTGGTAAAATAGTGGAGGAATACTCCGAATGGCGCTCTCCCCTTAAGATAGGGGGAGTACCTCCGTAGGAGGGGAGGGGGTATGATAATGATTCTTATCTTTGGGCGACAGTTATATTATTATCCAAATAGAAGTTCTTCCCACTCAACTTATGAACTTCTGTTCTTATGTCTAAAAACCAACCGCAAGTGTCCCCACAAGCGGCAGGACGCTTAAAAAAATAAGGAAGCACCACTCACGATGCTTCCTCTTTACATTATACAACTATGTTACGCACGGGGCGCTATTATTTCTTATCCTTGTCACACTTGGGTGCGTCACACTTCTTGGCACCAGCCTTATCGCACTTCTTAGACTTGTCACACTTCTTGTCACCAGCCTTATCGCACTTCTTTGATTTGTCACACTTGCCATGCTTCATATCACAAGCCTTGCCCTGCTTCTTGCCGAAATGCTTATGACCCATGTGGTGCTTGCCAGCCTTCATCTTCTTGGGGCAGAAAATCACCTGGAGTTGCTTCGCATTCAACTTTGCCTTAAACTTCTTGAGATAAGCGCTCTTAACGTCGGCAATTTCGCCCTGACATGTAATAGCGTCTTCCAAATGCTTCATAATTTCAGCATCAGTGCAGTTCTTGCAATCCTTCTTATCCTTCTTGCAATACTTAGCGCGCACATCTGCCAACTTCTGTTGGTATTCCGCAAAGAGAGGTTTGAACCACTGCGCTGTAGCATCGTCAAGTTTCATTTCCTGAACGAGACGGTCAGCACACTGACCCTTGGGAGCATCACACTTACCTGCCTTTGTGGGGCACTGAGCAAAAACAGTTGTCACGCTCATAGCGATAACAACGAGAGAGAGCATCAACTTCTTCATAATAAATTAGTTTTTTGCGTTAGTAAATCTTCTATTCATTGAGTTATCTATATCGGTTTTGCAACCTTGATAGTGCAAATTTAGGCATTTACTTTTAACCTGCAATAAAGCACGTTCTTATTTTCGGAAGTATTCGACGAATACCCCCTTTTCATAGATAATCCGCGAGACACCTCTTCGAATTTAAGATTCGTTAAGAAGCATCTCGCGGATGAATTAGAAATGGGGAACGAAGTCCGAACCAGCCTTAAGAGATTGGTGCAGGCTTTTTCTTGCTAATAACTTCATGGGCGTTTAGTCCCATTTAAAAGTTCGAACCTCCGTCGCCCCAATTACCATGTCCCTGAAAATTGTGCTGACCTCCGCCTCTGTGCGCACCACCACGCTGACCGCCTTGACCAGGTCTGTTCATGCGAGGCATAAATACGTCTTTCAACTGCTGAGGCGTGAGTTTTTCTTGAAACTTAAGGAAGTAAGTACGCTTCACTGCAACTTCTTCTTCAGCGCGTGAGAAACTATTAACAATGCTCTCCAAAATCTCGGCATCGTTAAGGTCTTTCTTTTCCACACGATACTTTTGATTCACCACAAAAAGCGCCAACAAATATTCCTTATAGAGCGGAGAGAACCAAGCAGTGGTTTCTTCATCCAACTTTAAGTCCTTCGCCTTGCGCTCAATCATTCTGTTCATGCGTTCTTCGGCTTTATCGCCGTCAGGAGTCTGAGCAAATACAGTGCTCATGCTAACCGTCATGAGCATCAGTAGGGCAAACATTTTCTTCATAACAATACGGGTTTAAAAGTGAGTTGAAATGGTCATTCAGTGTGACGCCCAACGTCGCACCTCCAATTTTCCGAAGCAAAAGTAAAACCTTCCCCTCCAACAACAAAACTTTCAGAAAATTTTGAACCACCCCACTCGACCAATGCCCCAATTTTATAGATGAAAGTCGGAAGCGAAGAACTATAAACACCTATTTTTTATGACAGAAGTACAGAAAGGACAAAACTTCTTAAACTCTTTTGTTCTTATGTCTAACCAACCCACAAACAAGCGTCATAACGCCGAACTTATATGTTGTTCTTCTGTTCTTATGTCAAAAAAATAACGTTTAGTTAGAAGCATAAAAAATCCCCTGCGCCACTTTGCAAGTAGCACAGGGGAAACACTCAATTATCATCATGGATTACTGAAATTCATTCAGCGTAATGCCGATCTCACATCGGCAATTCATTTATTCAGTGACTTCAAACACTTCTTTTCCCATTCCGCAGAGGGGGCACACCCAGTCTTCGGGGAGTTCTTCAAAGGTAGTTCCGGGAGCGATACCTGCTTCGGGGTCGCCGAGTTCGGGATTATAAACGTAGTCACAAACGGTGCAAAGATACTTTTCCATAGTTATTATCATTTTTAATTGTTATGTTTTTCTGTTTTACTGACCTATCGGCATCAAGTTCCTTAGGTTTACAGTGCAAAAGTACAATGCTTTTCCGAATGAAACAAACAGAATTTATTTATAGCACTATAGATGTAAATTATACCGTCTCATTGTCAAGCAAGTAGGAAGATTTTAAGAAAAGAAGTCAACAAAAATTAAGCGAGTTTCCATTTGTTTCGCACAGATGTACGTCCGTTTTTGCCCCGAGAATATCACAAAAGTTTTAGTCCACTTTGCAAAACCACACATTAATCCCCCGTGCGGTAAAGCAAGAAGCGGAAAATGCCCTTTTTCATTGGGCAGGTTGCTCAAAAGTAGTAATTTTGTGCAGAGATAACATATTATATATTATATATAGATTATGGCAAACAATATTTTGAAGGGTAAGCGCGGTATTATCTTTGGCGCGCTCAACGAACAGTCTATCGCTTGGAAAGTAGCAGAAAAGGCTGTCGCAGAAGGTGCAATTATCACTCTTAGCAATACTCCCATTGCGTTGCGCATGGGCGAACTCGATGGTCTGTCTCAGAAACTCAATGCTCCCGTTATCCCTGCGGACGCAACAAGTGTAGAAGACTTGAAAATGGTGTTCGAACAGAGTGTGGAATTACTCGGTGGCAAGATCGACTTTGTGCTTCACTCTATCGGAATGAGTCCCAACGTGCGCAAGCAACGCACTTACGATGACCTTGATTACAACTTCCTTGACAAGACGCTTGACGTTTCTGCCATCTCTTTCCACAAGATGTTGCAGGTAGCCAAGAAGATGGACGCTATTGCGGAATACGGTTCGGTGATTGCCCTTTCTTACGTAGCTGCTCAGCGCACATTCTTCGGTTATAACGACATGGCGGATGCAAAGAGTCTTCTTGAAAGCATCGCTCGTAGTTTCGGTTACATCTATGGTCGTGAAAAGCACGTGCGTATCAATACCATTTCTCAATCACCCACTCCCACTACTGCGGGTAACGGCGTGAAGGGCATGCATGACTTGATGTCGTTCGCTCATAAGATGTCTCCCCTTGGCAATGCCTCTGCTGATGATTGCGCAGACTATTGCGTGATGATGTTCTCGGATTATACGCGCAAGGTAACGATGCAGAATCTCTACCATGACGGCGGTTTCTCAAGCATGGGTATGAGTCTCCGCGCCATGAATCAGTACTCAAGAGACACAGAAGCATTTGAAGACGAAAACGGTAAGATTATTTACGGATAACATAAAGGTTATAAGGTTTAAGGTTATGAGGTTTTGAGACCATGCGGAACCAGAGGTTTTCTCCTTCCCGAATGGCAACCTCATAACCTTAAAACCTTATTGCCGCATCACCTATAATTCCCCATGCTCGAACAAGCAAAAAAACTTATTACTGACAACCAACTCGTTGCTGGTATTGCGCTTTTAACGCAGCATATTGCCAATAACCCCGAAGATAAGCAGGCGCTCGCCTTGCGCGCAGTGACATTGGTGCAGATGGGACAAACTAAGGAGGCGCTTGCAGATGTGGACGCCTTGATTGCACTTGAACCCGAGCAACTCGCCTACCCCTTGTTGCGTGCCGACATTTTGGCAATCGATGGTCAGACAGAGAATGCCATTGCTGCCTATCACAGCATCCTCACACAGAAACCCGAAGCCGGCAATGTCGTACTCCGACTCGGCAATCTGCTTCAGCAAAACAAACGTTGGGAAGAGGCGCTCAACATTTACACCGACGCCATCACACGTTTGCCTGATTTCGCCGAAGCCTACATGGCGCGCGGAGCGGTTAAGCATCACTTGAAAGACCTTGCCGGAGCGGCAGAAGACCTCAAGCAAGCCCTCACGCTCAAACCCGAATTGGCAGAACAGTTTGAGGGAAGCGTGGCTACGATTGACAAAAAGGGGTGCCACTAAGGCAAAGAAAAGCACGAATTTGTGACTTTAGGGCACACCACCGAAACTCTTGGGAACTGAACCAAGAAAGTCCCGAAACTATATTACACTTTATAAAAAAAGAGTTACTTATCCGAGCGCGGAAAAGTAACTCTTTTTTTGTTATTTCTGATTTCGTTCATCGCCCATCTTTCGGCGTCACGAAAATCTCTTATCTAAACGAATCTGTCAGCAACTTGATTTCAATACTGGGCGAGATGCGCTCGTAAAGAATATTGTAAACAGCAGTAAGGATAGGCATGTTCACACGATAGTGGCGGTTAATGGCCATCATGCACTTAGTGCCGTAATACCCTTCGGCAATCATTTCCATTTCAATCTGCGCCGACTTCACGGAATATCCCTTACCAATCATCTGTCCGAACACACGGTTGCGCGAGAAATTAGAATAGCCCGTCACCAACAAGTCACCCAAATAAACGCTGTCGTAAACGTTGCGCTCAATTGGATAAACGGCGCGCAGGAAGCGGTTCATTTCCTGAACGGCATTAGCCATTAGTACCGATTGGAAGTTATCTCCGTACTTCAAACCGTTACAAATACCTGCTGCAATGGAATATACATTCTTCAACACGGAAGCATATTCAATGCCAATGACATCCTGACTGGTCTTTGTCTTAACGTAACTGCTTGAAATCTTATCTGCCAACATCTGCGCCTTAGCGTTGTCCACGCAACCTACGGTGAGGTAGGTCAATCGCCCAAGCGCCACTTCTTCAGCGTGACTCGGTCCGCCCAACACGCCGAGATTATCTTCGGGAACGTTGAACACTTGGCGGAAATATTCCGTGCAGACCAAGTTTTCATCGGGCACAATCCCCTTGATGGCAGTTACGATAAACTTGTTGTGAAGTTTCACCTTGAGTTTCTTAAGGTGATTCTTCAAATAGGGAGATGGCGTCACGAAGACAAGAGTGTCGCACTTGCTAACCACTTCGTTGATGTCACTTGAGAAGGTGATGCGCGAAAGGTCAAAACGTACGCTCGTCAGATACGAGGGATTATACCCCGTACGCATGAAATTGTCAATCGTGTCTTGGTTGCGCATGTACCAATGAATATGAGGCGTGCGCTCCAAAAACATCTTTGCGATAGCAGTTGCCCAACTGCCACCACCCATGATTGCTATGTTTGTCCCCCATTCGACATCAGGGGCGTTGAATGGTTGCCCTTTTTCGTTGGAGAAGAAGGAGAAGAAACGAGACATGATTTGAGGTTTTGAGGTTATAAGGTTTTGAGGTTATAAGGTCGCAAATTATAAGGGTTAAGGGAATGAGACTTTCAGTCTGCATAGTCCTTAAAACCTTTAAGCGTAGCGACCTAAAACCTTACCACCTAATTTAGACCCAAGCTTCTATTTCTGCCACACTGGGCTTAGTCACTTCAAGCTTATACTTCTTGATGACTTCGCCAATCTGTTGGTTAATCTTCTGGGGATTGCCACCTTCGAGGTCGCTCACGAGATTGTAACCAACTTTGTGGAGAATGGGTACGAGTTCTGCGGGGATTCCCTTTTCAGCAAACTTCTCTGCCTTGTCACGCGCTACCTTCTTTTCGGGACGCATTTGGGGGAAGAAGAGCACTTCCTGAATCGTAGTTTGACCGGTCATTAACATAACGAGGCGGTCAATACCAATACCGATACCGCTTGTGGGAGGCATACCGTATTGTAACGCACGGAGGAAGTCCTGGTCAATAATCATCGCTTCGTCATCACCCTTATCGGCAAGGCGCATCTGCTCTTTGAAGCGTTCTTCTTGGTCGAGGGGGTCGTTAAGTTCGGAGTAAGCATTTGCCAATTCCTTACCGTTCACCATGAGTTCGAAACGCTCTGTAAGACCGGGCTTTGAGCGGTGCATCTTTGTGAGAGGCGACATTTCAACGGGGTAATCCGTGATAAAGGTAGGCTGAATGTAAGTACCTTCACAGAATTCGCCGAAAATCTCATCGATAAGTTTGCCCTTACCCATCGTTTCGTCGATTTCAAGGTTCAACTTCTTACACACTTCACGAATCTCTTCTTCGCTCATGCCGTTAAGGTCGTAACCTGTCTTTTCCTTAATCGCATCAAGGATGGGAAGGCGGCGGTAGGGCGCCTTAAAGCTGATGGTCTTACCGTCAACCACGGTTTCCGTACAACCATTTACGGCCACGCAAATCTTCTCAAGGAGTTGCTCAGTGAAAGCCATCATCCAGTTATAGTCCTTATACTGAACGTAGAGTTCCATACAAGTAAACTCAGGATTGTGTGTGCGGTCCATACCTTCGTTACGGAAGTTCTTACCAATCTCAAACACGCCCTCAAATCCGCCTACAATCAAGCGCTTCAAGTAAAGTTCCGTAGCGATACGGCAATAGAGGTCGATGTCAAGCGTGTTGTGGTGCGTGATAAAGGGACGCGCGCTCGCACCACCCGCAATGCTCTGCAGGATGGGCGTTTCCACTTCCGTATAACCCGCAGCGTCGAGCTCGTTACGGAGTGTCTTCACCACGATAGAGCGTTTCATGAACGTGTCTTTCACACCTTCGTTCACCACTAAGTCAACGCAACGCTGACGATAGCGCAATTCGGGGTCTTCAAAGGCATCATACGCCACACCATCCTTATATTTTACAATGGGAAGGGGTTTGATGCTCTTCGCAAGCACAGTGAGTTCCTCTGCATGCACAGAGATTTCGCCCGTTTGCGTACGGAACACATAACCCTTGATACCGATAAAGTCGCCTAAGTCAAGCAACTTCTTGAACACGGTATTGTAGAGTTCCTTTTCTTCACCGGGACAAATCGCATCACGAGTTACGTAAACCTGTGTGCGACCCTTTGAGTCTAACAATTCAACGAACGACGCCTTACCCATAATGCGGCGGCTCATCATGCGACCCGCGATGCACACTTGGCGAGGTTCATCTTCGTCCTTGAAATTTTCGCGAATGTCTGTAGAATACGCATTCACGGGATATTCAGCTGCGGGATAGGGATCGATACCCATGTCGCGCAACTGCTGGAGCGCTTGACGGCGTCCAATTTCTTGTTCACTCAGTTCGAGTACGTTCATAACTATAATCATTAAGGCGGAGCAAGGCATGCCTTTCCCCGTTGTGTTTAGAATATTTAGTGCAAAGATACGCTTTTTTCTAAAGTCACCCAACTTGCAGACTTATATTTCTAATTTCAACATTTCGGGGAGGAAGAACATCTGCCCCCCAAGAGCACCTGAAACAGGGCAACCAGCCACTCTTTCCTACCCCTTTTTCTAACATTAAAAAAACGATATCTATTTTGCGCGTTCTTAAGTCTCAAACACTTTTTCTTAAGTCTCAAAGAATTTTTCCTAAGTCTCAAATAATTTTAATTTAAAGAGATTTAATTTTGTGGATGTCTTAAAAAAACGCTTTGGATGAAAAAAAACGAAAAAAAGTTTCTAAAAGTTGTCACAAAACGAGTAACTTGCCGTTAATAGGGTAGAAAGTTCATTCAAATCTACTTATTTAAAACAATCTTCTGACAGCGTTAGTTCCCAACATCTCCCCATGACTTCCCAAGAATTCGAAGATAAATTCCTGCCTCTTGCTCCGCATCTCTTTCAAGTGGCGTTCAGCATGCTTCACAACTCGGAAGATGCCGAGGATGTGGTGCAAGAGACATTCGTAAAACTCTGGCGCGACCGCCTGCGCCTCGCATCACTCGAAAATGCTGAGGGTTATGCCATGCGCACTCTGCGTAATGCGTGCATAGATGTCCTTCGCTTGCGACAGGATGAGGCAGAGCTGATTGTTTATGAAGAACGCTTTGCCGAACCCGAACCTCCGCCACAACTGGACGACGGTCAAAAGGTAAACTTCATCCTTCAGCACCTCCCGCCAAAGATGCGGCAAATCGTAACCCTGCGCCACGTGAGCGAATGTTCGATTGACGAGATTTGCGAAGTGACAGGCGAAACACCCTCTAACGTGCGGCAAATCCTTTCACGCACCCGACGTAAAATAATAGAATTGTTCAAGCTTAGGTTTTAAGGTTGTGAGGTCGCTACGCTTTAAGGTTTTAAGAACCGTGCGGACAAAGCGCCCCTAACACTTATTCACCTAAAATTCTGAAACCTAAAAACTTCATTAAATCATGATCACTCTTTCCGCAGAAGAACTCCGCAATAAATATTATGCGGGCGATGCTTCCTTAGTGGAAGAAAAGCAACTTTTGGAGTTGCTCCTTGCGCCCGATGCGCCTGATGAATGGAAGGCTGAGGGGCAGTTATTACAACAACTTCGAACGCCTACCCCCACTGTGCCTCCCAAGGGGTTTGAACGCCGACTCTTGAAGCGCTTGGAGCAAGAACCTGATTGGCAAGCGCCACGCTCTCGCACTGCTTCCCTACCCTTCTTCAAGCGTGTGGCACTCACCACCGCCATAGCGGCATCCTTGGTCGGACTTTTCTTTGCCATCGACTTTTATTCCAGACCTGCCCTCACCGTTTACGAAGACACTTGCCAGAATGCGGAATCCGCCGAGGCAGAAGTCGAAAATGCC
>CALFGU010000110.1 GCA_937877685.1 uncultured Prevotella sp. | reverse complement strand
GTAGTTCAGTTGGTTAGAGCGTCAGATTGTGGTTCTGAATGTCGTGGGTTCGAGTCCCATCGGGCACCCCAAGAAAAAGGCAACTGCTTCAAATGAAGTGGTTGTTTTTTTGTTTTAAGTATTCCCCAAGGTGCTTAATCCGAGATTAAGTTGTAAATTTGCAGAATGGAGGATGAATGGAACTCTACGTTCCGTTTTTAAGTCTTCATTCTCATAACACCGCTCCCACCCTCGGATGGGAATTCCACTATCAATTCATAGCGACTATGCAAGGCAAACAATTACTTTCTGGAATAAAAAAATGGGTATGGAAGTTCAAATACGTTTGGACGCTCTTAATCTTTGCCCTTATTATTGGAGTGCTCGACACGAATAGTTTGTGGCGTCGCTATCAAATTAGACAAGAGAATAAGGCTTTGCGAGAAGAAATTCAGTCACTTAAAAAGCAATTTGAAATTAATAAAAAAGAACTTGACGGACTTCAAAACGACCCTGACGTAGTTGAAGAAGTGGCACGCATGCACTTATTTATGAGAAAAGCAGACGAAGACGTCTATGTTATTGAATAACTTACAGGTATGAAAGAACTTACAAAATTTCAAGCAATCATTTATAACCTTGGGGGCATCTTAATGCTAATCGGTGCACTCATGCCCATGGAACCTTCACTGATTACGCATGCGGCTTACGTATATACTTGTGGCGCATTGGCATTCGGATGCATGCAACTCCTTCAGCGCTATGAGGGTAAGAATGTTGCCCTAATCCGTTTGCGTCGCCAGCAAATCATTGCCTCATTCTTGCTCATCGCGGCGGGTTTCATGTTCATCATGAAGGTTAATGCGATTGCGCCTTTCCGCGGTGATGAATGGCAAGTGGCACTCTGCATTGCGGCATTCATTGAACTTTATACCGCTTTCCGCATTCCCGCTGAAATCAAGAAGGAAAACGAGAGCGGAGAATTAGATTAATCTCCCTTGGTTCTCATAAACGCACAACGGCTGAAGTCCTAATTTGGATTTCAGCCGTTGTGCGTTTCATTATGTTTAAGTTGCAGATAGTAAAACGTTTAACAATCGCCTCACACCTTCTGTTTACACTTCTTATATAGTTGCCAAGAATTATAAATATTGTGCCACACGCTATAGAATCCGCCTGCGATGGAACTTACTGGGGTCAAGAAGGTGTAACCTAACCAAATGGCGAAGATGGTGTTTTTCTGTCCCATGCCTTGACCACAACAAATTTCATCATCATAACGGCGACCTAACATTCTGCCTATCGTGAATTGAAGCACACAACAAAGGAGCGACACGATGGCAATTGAAACTTGGAAGAAGAGGGGCACCGTGCTATTGACAAGACTTCGTGTGGAGATTCCGATAGCCAAAGCAAGCGCAAAGGCCCAAAGATAGAAGGAAAGGTCTTTTTGTGCGTTCATTAGGTCTACCCACTTACGGAGAAACTTACGTGCCACAACGGCGCAGATAAATGGGCAAAGCAATAAGGGGAACACGCGACTCATGATGAGCAAAAAGGAACTGATGAATGTGCCTTCGTGTTCGGGGAAAATCAGAGGCACCGCCGCTGGAACAAGAATCGCCGTTTGCAAATTGGCAAGCACGATGTAGGCCGCCAAACTTTCGGGGCGCGCTCCAAGTTTTGAGGTCACCACTACGGCTGCTATTGCCGTCGGAGCGATAAAGCAGAGCATCGCTCCCTCAACAACCACTCGCCAAAGCGATTCTGGGAACAAGGCACAGAAACCTACGCATGCCAGGAAGAGACTCGCTTGGATGAGCAACGCCCACAGGTGCCACTTACAGAAACGCATTTTTCGCGGATCGATTTTGCAAAACGACACGAAGAGTAACGTGAAAATCAAGATAGGTTGAAGTTCCTCTACTGCGCTTAATATAAAGGGTTTAACGGGAGTAAAGATGGGTACATTTGCTAATATGAAATACGTCAAGGCACCCACCACCATCGCCACGGGAAGTGTCCAGTTTTTTAAGAATTGTTTCATTCCGCTTCAAGGGTTAAAAGTTCATCACGCAACTGAGCCGCCAAAATAAAATCAAACTTTGCAGCCGCATCTTTCATTTGCTTGCGCAAACGTTCGATACGCTGTTCACGCGTTTCACCCGCCTTCTTGCCATAAGTCACGGCGGATTCCGCAGCTTGCTCAATCACCGTCTTTTGTGCATAAGAATTCTTTTCCGCCTTACGCTCAACGGCATTCTTATTGAGCGCCGAGAGTTCCGTAGTGTTAAAGTCCTTGACAATGGGCTTTGGCGTAATACCATGCT
Source organism: uncultured Prevotella sp. (assembly GCA_937877685.1). Classification (GTDB taxonomy): domain Bacteria; phylum Bacteroidota; class Bacteroidia; order Bacteroidales; family Bacteroidaceae; genus Alloprevotella. The sequence goes on along the minus strand of CALFGU010000110.1, from coordinate 13,638 downwards.
CCGTATTGTAGCGAATCTGCTTCATACGTCGGCGCTCCGTCTCATCAATGGTTTGTTGCATTGAGGGAGTAATCTTATCGGCATACATAATGACGCGCCCATTTACGTTTCGCGCCGCACGCCCTGCCGTTTGCGTCAAACTGCGAGTGTCACGAAGGAAGCCTTCTTTATCTGCGTCTAAAATGGCTACGAGTGCCACTTCCGGAAGGTCCAACCCCTCGCGCAAGAGATTGACTCCCACCAACACTTGATAGATTCCGCGGCGCAAATCTTCCATAATCTGCACACGCTCTAACGTTTCCACATCACTATGAATATACGCCGTGCGCACTCCATGGTCAAGCAGATATTCCGAAAGTTCTTCCGCCATTTTCTTTGTCAAAGTGGTGACCAACACCCGCTCATCGCGCTCCATGCAAATCTGAATTTCTTCCATCAGATTGTCAACGGGGCAATCGTTAGGGCGAATTTCAATGGGCGGGTCAAGAAGTCCCGTTGGGCGAATCACTTGGTCAACGACAATACCCTGACTCTGCTCCAACTCATACTTGGCGGGCGTAGCACTAATGTAAATCACTTGCTTCGCCAACTCTTGGAATTCATCAAATCTCAGAGGGCGATTGTCTAAAGCGGCAGGAAGGCGGAAACCATACTCAACGAGTGCCGTCTTTCGGGAACGGTCGCCTCCATACATGGCAGAGATTTGGGGTACACTCACATGGCTTTCGTCGATGACGATTAAGAAATCTTCGGGAAAGAAATCCAGCAAGCAATAAGGGCGAGTGCCAGGTTCGCGACCGTCAAAGTAGCGCGAGTAGTTCTCAATCCCACTGCAATGTCCGAGTTCACGAATCATCTCAATGTCATAACTCACGCGCTCTTCCAGTCGTTTTGCCTCCAGTTCCTTCCCCACTTCACGCAATTCGTCAAGGCGCACCAAAAGGTCGTCTTGTATTTTTCGGATAGCCATTTCTTGCGTCTCCTTTGACGTGAGAAAGAGGTTAGCAGGATAGATTTTGTATTCCTTAAATGTCGCCATGCGCACCCCAGAAGTGGCACACACTTGCTCAATACTGTCAATCTCGTTATCCCAAAAGGTTACGCGAATCATCTCATCGGCATACGCCAAATAGATATCCACCGTGTCGCCCTTCACTCGGAAATTGCCAGCCTGAGGTGCCACATCGTTGCGGGTGTAAAGCGCATCAATCAAGCGACGTAGCAAAACCTCGGGAGCAAGCACCTTACCCACCTGCAACTCAATCACATTTTCGTAAAAGGCTGCGGGATTGCCCATACCATAAATGCAAGAGACGGACGAAACAACGATTACGTCATTACGCCCTGAGAGCAACGAGGAAGTGGCCGCCAATCGCAATTTATCAATATCCTCATTAATCGCCAAATCCTTCTCAATATAGGTATCCGTAGCCGCTATATATGCCTCGGGTTGGTAATAATCGTAATAACTCACGTAATATTCCACCGCATTATTGGGAAAGAAACCCTTAAATTCGGCATACAATTGCGCCGCAAGCGTCTTGTTATGACTCAACACCAAGACGGGTTTGTTCATTTGCGCAATCACGTTGGCAATCGTGAAGGTTTTTCCCGACCCTGTCACACCCAACAATGTCTGCGCCTCTACCCCATTGCGCAATCCCTCTGTAAGTTGACGGATTGCCTCGGGTTGGTCGCCCATAGGTTGGTATTTCGAATGAAGTTGAAAGTTTGCCACGGCTGAATACGTTTAGAAAATTGATAAACCTTGCAAAGTTAACCCTTTTTAAGAGTTCAGCAAAAAGTAGGTTGTATATTTTAAGTTATTTAATCTCTACCTTAAGCAAAAGAAAGGAGAAAGAAGCGAGCGCATTTGTATTACGCCAACTCTTTCTCCTTTCTCCGTTTTAATTATGTGTAGTATGTTGCGCTTATTGCGTCACTACCTTGCGTCCATCCTTCACGTAGATGCTTCCCTTCGGAAGTGGCGCACCAACCTTACGCCCACTCAAATCATAAATGCTCTGTCCCTTCAAAACATCCAACTGAGGCGCTGAAATCGCCGTAGTTTCCTTATCCTGAAGGTAATAGAAGGTCACCACGCCATTCGCTTCCGAAATGTCATAAATGGGTTTTTCCAACATGCCTCCCACATAAAGCGACGTTGCGGGGACAGAGGTTGAAGTCAGATTGAAGTTTTGAGCAATGCCTGGGTAAAGGTCGCCCTTATAGTCGTTCCATCCCTTCTTCGTACTGTTGCTCTGCTTCACATTATCCGCAGGCACGTAAGTCATTCGCTGATGCCCCTCCACGTTATTGGGCGTATTGCCCGACCATGCCGAAGCGTTGTAATCCACATGGAGCACCAACATGCCAGTTCCCAAGAAAGCGGGATGCCAAGTTGACTTTTGGCGGTTTTCAAGGATGTAATACTCCGTCTTACTCAGAGGATTACGAAGGATATACGCCTGGGGCGCCACACCTACCGAATCAATGCCACAGAGCGTCACTTCGCCACGCATCTCTTCCGTAAGTTCCGTCAACTTTAACCAACCCAAGAAACTGCGTTCGTAAGCCGTGTACGCCACGGGCGCATACCCATCATAGGCATACTGACCATAGTCCATGATAGACCAAAAGTCCATGGTCAAGAGTTCTTCATAAAGACGGTTGTCCGAACCCGTGTAATAAAAGTCAGGAAGTCCGAGCGCATGGCTAAACTCGTGGCAGAAAATACCTATACCGTCAATGTTTCTTTCTGTAACCACATAGTTGCCTTCCTCATCCTTTTTATAATTTTGGAAGATTTCATTACCCACAAAGTAAGATTTAAATTTCACACCGCCCAAAGTTGTGCTGCTCAACGTTGCATAATGCGCCCAAAGGTAATCTTCACACCCTTCCTCAAAGGCTGAGTGTTCGCCAGGCCCCGCATAGTAAATGCTCACTAAGGGAACTTCGCCATTCTCGGCATAACGCCCGAAGTCAACTCCCGCCTCCTGTGCCTTCTGAATGGCTTGCTTGACCAACTCTCGGCGATTGACGTCAATACCTCCGTTTGCCGAGTTCTTGCCATAGTAAGCATAACCATTATCCATCTCTACCTTCGCAACAATGTCAAACGAAGGCGTGAAAAGTCCGTAAGATTGCGCCGTGTAGAAGTCCTTCACGCTACCTTTCGTCATGGGTTCGTCCGCATATCCCTCTTCGTTGAACAGGCGTGTGAGTTTTTCGGGAGTTGTGCCCGCATCAAACTTCATATCCGTGAATTCCACCATAATCACTGGAATTGTGGGCGCACCAACAGACTTCACACTGCCTTGCGCCGACACACCCAGCGTACCCAGTCCGTCAGCATTAACGGCAGAAGCGCCACGCGCCTGCTTTTGTGTGGGTTCGCCATACGTTGCCATCAACAAATCTGCCACTTCTGAGGCAGAGGTCATGAAACGTGTGCGTGGGAGCACCGCGTCAGCAGAAGCCAACGTTTCCGAAGCCACGGCGCGACCACCATCTGCCACAACGTAGCAAAGGTCGCCCTTGTCATTCGCCAACAATGGCACACCGTTTTCAAGCGTGTACATCACAAAATTGCCATCACCGTGTTTCGTGACAACAAGTCGCTCACCATTGCTCTGTTTATACACATACGCACGACGAAGCGGAGACGTTGCAAAAGCAAATTGCGCAACGAGAAGTGTGAGGAAAAGAGAAAGCGTAAATTTCTTCATATTCAAATCATTCAAGTTTCTGGGCAAAGTTACGAAAACCTTTCCGATTCTACACGTGTATGCTTTAAATATTGTGTATTAAGTCCTTCATCTCACCATTTTTTACGCGCGACAAGCAAAGCAAGATACATTAAAAAACGGCTACGGAAGAAGAGTATAGAGAATACTCAAATCCGAGGAAAAATCCCAAACAAACACCCCGCATTTGCTTATAATGAACACCCTCCCTCAAACAACGAAAACTAAAAGTAACTTAGGAAAAACTATTTGAGACTTAGGAAAAACTAAAAGTAACTTTGTTTTTTCTATTAGTCACTTAGTTTTTCATCTAACTAACTTGCTCATTATGATGTAATTTAGACGACAGGTCCTAAACCTTTCATTTTCAACCAGCAACTTACCTTTTTACAGCATTTGGTGAATCAAAATCCCGTCGCTATCTTCCAAGCGTTCAAAAGACTCACAACGAACCCTGCGTTTTGCTATTTCTAACACTTGAAAGGCATTGAAAAGCGCACGTGTAAGGTGGTTTTGTTAAAATTTATTTAATCAATCCGAATTTTTCTCTTATATTTGCAGTCCTTGGAATTAATTTTTAACCCTCCATACGTTATGGATCAATTTTTCTATTTTGGAATCCTTGCATTCCTCTTCTTGTTGGCTACGTTTGACCTCTCGATTGGGGTTGCAAACGATGCTGTGAACTTTATGAGCCCAGCCGTGGGCGCAAGAGTGGCAAAGTTTAAGACGGCACTGATGGTGGCGGCCGTGGGTATCTTTGTGGGCGCTACGACTTCGAGCGGGATGATGGACATTGCCCGACATGGGATTATGCAACCGCAACATTATGTGCTGGAAGACGTGATGTGCGTGTTCCTGGCAGTATCTGCCACGGACGTCATTCTGATGGACATTTTCAACACTCTCGGCTTGCCCACATCAACTACCGTATCGATGGTGTTCGGACTCTTTGGCGCCACAACTGCACTGGCACTGACGAAAATCGTGGGCAGTGGCATGGCCTACGGCGACTTAATCAACACAGACAAAGCCTTGACGGTGATTATCAGCATCTTCTTGAGCGTGGCGATTGCCTTTGTCGTGGGTTTGGTGGTGATGTGGATTTCGCGCGTAGTGTTTACGTTCAACTATAAGAAGAATTTGAAATGGGGCATTGCCGTGTTTGGCGGTGCGAGTATCACATCGATTGTCTATTTCCTCTTGGTGAGCGGATTGAAAAACTCAACGTTGCTCACAAGTATCAATCCCGAGTGGACACCCGCCTATATGGACGAACACAAATTGGTGATTCTGGGCGTATGTTTCGTTGTCTTCACCGTGTTAGTTGAAATTCTCCACCTTTTGAGGGTTAATATCTTCAAGGTGATTGTGCTTTTCGGCACCTTCGCCCTTGCTATGGCATTTGCGGGTAATGACTTGGTGAACTTTATTGGTGTGCCCTTGGCGGGATTAGAATCTGTTTTGATGTGGTCAGATGCAGGTTATCCAGATCCTTCAACATTCGGCATGGAAGCACTTCAAGGTCCGTCAACACAAGGCTTCTTCGTTGGCGCAAAACCTTGGTTCTTGGTTGGAGCAGGTTTGATTATGACCATCGCTATTATGACGTCGAAAAAGGCACGCAAGGTTATTGAAAACACTAACAACCTGAGCCGCCAGGACGATGGAGAAGAGGTTTTCTCTAGTTCAAAATTAGCTCGTAAAACCGTACGTAGCGTTCTTACTTCTACGGCATTCATTAGCAATTATGTGCCCAAGAAAGTTACTACTTGGATTAACAGTCGCTTTAACACCGAAGAGGCAATCTTAGACGAAGGCATGGCGTTCGACCTTGTGCGTGCCAGCGTAAACCTCGTGTTGGCAGGTTTGTTGATTGTGATTGGTACTTCGCTTCAGTTGCCCCTCTCTACGACTTACGTAGCCTTCATGGTTGCGATGGGTACGAGCCTCGCAGACAGAGCTTGGGGACGCGAAACGGCAGTTTATCGCATTACAGGCGTAATTACTGTTGTCGGAGGTTGGTTTATTACGGCGGGTGCGGCATTCCTTCTCAGTTTCACCATTGCTAATTTGAACTATTTCGGTGGCATTATCGCCATGGTGTGTGTGGTGTGCGTCATAGCCTTTGTGCTCATCAACAACAACCGTAAGTTTAAGCAAAAACAGCAAGAGAGCGAAAACGTGGATACACTCTTCCGCCAATTGGTGCGCTGTCAGGACAAGCAACAATGCTGGGGCATGCTCCGCCAACACGTTACCAACACACAGAATGAGATTCTCACCGCCGTGCATGGCATTTTCACACAGGTGATTTCGGGATTGGTGAACGAAGATGTGCGTCGCTTGCGTGAAGCACAGACACGCCTGGAAGAAACACGCTCCCTTTGGAAACGCTATAAGCGCAAGGAAATCCTGGGTATGCGCAAGATCAGTCAGTTACAGGCGGTGGAGAAAAACACTTGGTTCCACCTCAATTGTAATAACATGTCGCAAATGCTCTATGGCTTGAAGCGTATGACGGAACCCATTTTGGAACACGTTGACAACAACTTCAATCCCCTTGAAGAGGCTTACGTTAAGCAATTACTCCCCTTGAGCGAAGACGTTGAGAATTACATCCGTCGCGTACAGGGTATGATTGTTTCAGGAGAGTTCTCACGCTTCGACGAAGGCATTGTGGAAGGAAATGCACTCAAGGCACGCATCTCAGATATGCGCCACAAGTTGCAACATGAGATTCAGCATCAAGACGCCAACATTCGCGTGGCATTGCTTTACCTCAACACACTTCAGGAAGTGCAAGAATTGACGTCAACATTGCGTCACATGCTTCGCTCTTCTAAGCGCTTCCAAGAATAAGCGAAGGAGAAAGGAGAAATAAGAAAGGAGACAGGAGAAAGATGCAGGCACGCTGATGCCTCGCAGACTTTCTCCTGTCTCCTTTCTTATTTCTCCTTTGTTAAGCACACATTTCTAAAATCCCAATACTTACAATTATCACTCCTATACCGACTATCATCTTCATGCGCCTACTATAATGCCCCATGCCCCATATAATTAACGGCGGGAGCAGGTAGAGGAGGATTGCCGTAGGAAGCGTGATGGGCATTTCTATCGTAGCAAGGGGAAGGTTGGAGAAGCATTCAAGCCCTGCATTCATAAGTCCAACTACATTACTAAGAATGCTCCCCAATAGAGACTCTGCAAACGGCATAAGAAAGAAAAATAGCGCTATGCCTAACACAATCCCCGCCAAGGGAATTATCCATAGCGAAATGAGTAAGGCATAAGTGGGGAGGAGGTGAAAATAATAAAGCACAAGAGGCAAGGTCCCAATTTGCGCCGAAAGACTGACGCGAAGAAGGTCTTGAAGCGCCCCTATCCCCCACATCTTTAGGCGCCACTTAAAGGTGTCGCTCTGCAGAATAGGTTCCCAACGAGGAAGGTGAGGCATCAAAAGAAGAATGCCTAACACCGCCATAAATGACAACTGAAATCCGACATCAAACAATGCTTGTGGTGACCACATTAAGAGCAAGAGTGCCGCTATGGATAGATTGTGAAGAGAGAAACTGCCACGTTGGAACAAGACTCCCAGTTGCACAAGCGTCAACATCACCGCCGCACGCAACAAAGAGAAAGGCGCTCCCACCATAAACACAAATGCCCACATAGCAAGAAGAAAGACCACTTGCGCACTCTTACCCAAGAGGCGGAAAGAGCGCAGGGGGCGCAAAAGGATGAGATTAAAGAGGGCGAAAAGGATGCCGAGATGCAAGCCTGAGAGTGCGAGAACGTGGCTGGCGCCTGTTTCGGAGTACAAACGGCGGGTTTCTTGAGACAGCATCTGCTTATTTCCTAACGTCATGGCACTCACCACTTCCAGGGACTGCCCCTCTAAGTGGCGCTCCAAACGTTGTGTCAATCCTTTGCGAATGTCTGAAAGGTAAGTCGCAATTGACTTAGAATCTGTTTCACTCGCCATGCGCCAATCGACACTTCTGCAATACCCCGTCCCAGAAATGCCTTGTCGCATGAGATAGCGGGCAAAGTCAAACGTACCAGCTTCCTCAAAATTGTGAGGCGGTTGCAAGCGGGAGTAAATGAAGAGCGTGCCTCCGTAGATAGGCGTGGGCGAGAGGGAGTCTTTTTGCAAGGTGAGTCTCACCCGTTGGTGGTCAACTGTTGCCGTTACCTGAAAATGCTTCTCTGTCTCACGAATATCCGTAACATTCTTGGCACAATAAACCAGTCGCTCCCCACTCCATTCCACTTGCATCTGCGCACGTTCGTTTACCAACAAAGTTGCCCCCAACAAGAAGAATGCCAATGCCATAAAAGCACAAAACATGCGCCTTCCTTGCCGTAGAATTACAGACAAAAGGAAGGCGCATAGTGCACTCATAAACAGCGCAATACTTCCCTCAGCAATCACCTCAAAAGCAAGGTCAGCACACACTATGCCGACAACAAAACAAACTATGAGGCGGGGAAGCAACATGCTGTTTAGGTTTCACTACATTATAACAAGATAAATTCTTTTTGCTCACATACTCATGGGGATTCTTTCAAAACATTGTATGATAAGTCTCAATTCACATGTAGAAAATATCTAATATTCTATTATAGTAGATTTACCAAATATACGGAAGAAGTTTCCAACGAGTGTTGGAACAATATTCTTTATATTGATTTGTTTGTAACAACAAGTTTTCTTCTTCTTGGATTCGAAGAATTGTAAACAAAAAAAATATTAAAAATATCAATAACGAAAGCACTGTTTCACTGGCAATAACACATGATAAAAGCATTACAATTTCACCTAAATACATAGGATGCCTTATAATTGAGTATGTGTAACGTGTTCTAATTTTAGACAGCATTGGTATTACTGCAAAACTGCTCCACAAAGAGAACAACGATAGTATCACAAATACAGTCCCTACTAAATAAATGAAAGAAGGTACACATATCGCAGAACATGTGGTATCAACCATTTTGACAACAAAAATATTGCATATAATCATTCCTAACCAATAGGGTCTATGTAACGGAGACGATACCGCTTTTGAGTGAATATTAAAAAGCAATAAACCGCCCATGAGAAGATTACACACAATTGCTCCCAATCTTACCATAGTAAAGAAAGTACATGAAAGAGTTAACGTACTTAATCCTACTAAAGTAAGATTGAGAAAAGTTACACCAAAAATTAGGTTTGAGATGTAGTCTCTGCTCATTAGTAAACCCAGAAACTCCAGTCAAAAATCCAACTCAATAGATTAATAAACCCTAGGATTCCAATAAAAATCAACCAACCGATGCAACCGTCACCGTCATTACTGCTACTCATAACATTATTTTATATGGGCATTGTGTTAAACATTAAACTATTTGAGTATATAATGCCCTTAAATATACCCTTTCTAGTTTTCATTTTTATGCAATACAAACTTTAAATTTCCACAATAAAAACTATAATTGTATTTCATTTAAAATCTATTAATTGCATTGATTATCGCTAAAAATCAATAATAACTATCACTGAGATTTATCTATTTCGATGGTAAAATTACATATTTTTTTTATACAAAAAACATTTATATTTACATTTATTCACAAATATATGTAGATTATATATAAAGGTCAATGTATTTTACGGAAACCTTTGATTTAACTACTAGCAACACATAGCAATCAAGGTTACTCAAACACAAAATAGGGCGCCAAACGCTCAAAATCTTGAGGCGTAAACTCGGGATAGAGTTGCAAATCGGTCCATGAGGTGAGGGGACCATATTTGCGGATGTGGGTCATAATCACCTTTACTTGCTCATAACTCAAATAAGGATGGCGCACGAGGGTTTTAAAATCGCTTTTATTGATGGGAAGGGTGCGTATCGCTGGATTTTCTTCCACCTTAAACCATTCTTCTATACGTTCCGGAAGTCCCTCTATCTCACTTAATTGTGACGTAGAAACGAAACCTCCGAGGCGTTCGCGATAACGCACGATGGCACGTGAATAATAAGGACCGACACCAGGGATTTTGCGCAATGTCAACGTATCTATTTCATTCAAATTAAGCACTGTGACGTGCTCAAATTTCTCAGATTTCTTCCGATATAACGAGTCTTGACGCGCACGGTCATTGGACGTGTAATAATCACGCTTTGCAGGCCTTGGAATTTGGATGTAAGGGCGCAAACGTTGATATTCCTCCTCCGTAAGTCCGTAAAGGCGCTTAAAATCATCCGCATCTTTCCAACGCCCTCCGGCACGGCGATACGCCATCAAATTCTTGATTTGCCAAGGTTTCAATCCCAAGCGCAAGAGCGTTGTGCTATCCGCCGTATTGGGGTTGAAGGGAAATGCCTCCACCGAAATGGGTGCGCCTGATTTACGCTTTGCCTCCCGCACATTTGTTTCTGCCTTAAATGCTTCAAACTTTGCCGAATCCGTGGGAGACAGACTTGCCCCTCCCCCTACTCCTCGTGAATTTCTCACATAAAGAATGCCTCCGCTCACACAAAGCAGCAACAACAAGAGCACGAGGAGACCTCGCTTCTCAGAGCGGGAAAGAAATAGGCGTGACATCCGTGGGCGTTAGCGTGATTAAGGCGTTATTAACTCAGAAAGAAGCAAATTTGTTTGAGATTTAGGAAAAACTATAAGTGACTTTGTTGAAATTCTTTGAGACTTAGGAAAAACTCTTTGAGATTTAGGGAAGGGCACTTGAGATGCAAATGCAAACATCTGACATTCAAGCACTCTTGTTTGAGATTGCAAACACAATTACTTGGTTTGCGTATATCCCTCCTTACGTAATAATTCCACCAACGATTGACGCACGTCGCCCTGAATGACGATTTCGCCATCCTTTGCGGTGCCCCCGGTTGATAATTTCGTTTTTAGGAGTTTGCCCAACTGCTTTAAGTCGTCCTCGGTGCCTATGAATCCTGTGACAAGGGTAACTGTTTTGCCCTTTCTGCCTGCGCGCTCCATGCGAACGCGTAATTTTTGTTGCGAAGCGGGAAGCGTTTCCTGTTCTTCGGCAACGTCGTCTTCCGTAGTAAATTGAAAGTCGGGATTTGTGGAATATACCACTCCCAAACGGGATTTCCAATCTGACATAGTCGTATTTATGGAGTTTCATGCGCATCAAATGGCGCATCATGTTAGTTTTATTTCTTTGTGATCTTCTTCAGGAGGAACGCTAAGCACTCTTGATACACCACAGGTTTCAACAAGTGCATCCACAACCAATAATGCGCCCCTGCCACTACTATTTTCACCACCAAGCGGAGTAACATGTCGGGCACCAAGTTGCCTATAAAATGGGCGGAAAGAGTTGTCACTAATGACAATCCAAAGAAGGGGAACACATCGAGTAACACCTTCGTAAGGGGAAGGCGAATCAGCCCTCTTACCCCACTCCACCACACCAGCAACCACGTTATGTTGAGCGCAGCAACGGCATAAAGCATGCGGGCAACTCCATAGGGGTGGAGCATAACAACAACGCTTAATTGTAGGAGCAAGAAAGTACTTGTTATCCCTAAATAACGCGTAGATTTCCCCTTACTAATCAGCATTTGAGCAAAAAGTTGCCCCAGGGGAAGGAATGGCGCGGCGAAACAAAGTATTTGGAGCAATGGCACACAAGGTATCCACTTTTCTCCTATGGCAAGGGGGATAAACTCTGGGGCAATGACTCCTAATCCCCAAAGCGCTGGGAAGGCCAAAAAGGAAGTAAAGCGCAACATTTTGCGGAACACGCGCACCTGGCGGTCAGCATCTTCTGTTATAGTCACAAGCACGGGTTGCACCACGTTAGAAATCATCCCCGTTAACATGGTTGTTCCCATCAATGACCATTTATTGGCTTGCGAATAGTGCCCCACGACATCTTTTCTCGGAAAAAAGTGTCCCAAAAGGGCTTGCATGACTTGCCCATTGAGGGTGGTGAGTAGGTTGGTGAGCAAGATTTTACTGCTAAAGCGAAACATTGCAAACGCAGGGCGTAAGTTGAATGCGAAAGTGGGTCGCCAGGGCGAATAATGCCAATAAAACACCGAAATACTCACTTTATACCCCAAATCCATCGCTACAAGACTCCAATAACCTGCACCCAAAAGCGCCGCACCAAGTCCTATTGCCGACGATATGAGCGATGATGACACCTGGGAGATGGTTCGCTCGCGCACCATGAGTTGCTTGTAAAGGTATGCCCAATGTGCCGTGTTCAAACTCGTCACTACGAATCCCAGGAAGATAATGCGTGCCACGAGGGTGAGTTCTGGCGTATGGTTAAAGGCGGCAATGAGAGGCGCACAAAAGAAAAGGGACGTATAGACAACCACACTAATGCAAATGCTCAACCAAAAAACGGCATTAAAATCCTTATGTTCGGCATCGCGCTTATTACACAACGCCGTAGCAAAACCACTATCCTGCAAGTTTTGGGCAAGAGCAGAAAAGACCGTCAACATGGCCACCATAGCATAGTCAGAAACGTCCAGCAATCGCGCCAAAAGAATCCCCACTAAGAGCATGACCACCTGTTGTGTGCCATTGCTTAGCGCAGCCCAAAAGAAGTTTTTTGCGGTTCTCTCTTTTAAGTTCTCAGACATTATATCAGTGTGCTTATATTATATATATTGTGTAGTGCTACAAAGGTAGTGCTTTATCTTGAGCAAAGAAAGGGGAGCGGGCCTATTTTACACGAAAAATAAAGGTAAAAACGAAATAACAGAACGGGCATCCATGCTTACGATAGTCTCATTGGGGCGAGAATGCCCGAATTAATTCAGCACACTTAACTAATGTATATCATTGATATTCTGCGCGATAAACCTAACTGAGATTACATCACAAAAGAGTTAAACATAATGAGAACAATTAGTAACTTTCTGCGCTTAAAGTCACTAATTGTTCTCACTATAAGAAATTTTATGTTCCGCTTCATTGAAATAATTCAATGTATATGTCGATTTCGCCCCCTTGCAACAGGCTTTGAAGCTTGATTCTAATAACGAGAATCTAGCATACCTAATTTACTGAATAACAAGTGTTTTATGCTCATTATTTCATCGCAGGGATGAAGATTTCATAGGTACCATCGTCAAAAAATACGCGTATCTCCTTAACTTTACGCTCAGGTTTGTCACATTTTTTCGCATTTAGCATGTCATTATACGCCACTAAGCGATTCGGATTGGCGTAATCATAAATCTCGTTAGGCATGGGTTGACGCACATGTTGCATTTGCTCGACACCACCATTCTGAGGAGAACGAGGCATTGCCTGAGCATCTTTTTGAACCGAAAAAGCGGAAGAAGCAGACGCGTCACCCGGTTCGCCTACAAGCAAATTATCATCCCCAATTTCGATTGGCGCATCTGAATTTGTTCCTCCAGTGCCATCGAAATCTTCCGACTTTTCACCATCCGTCATCTCGCCTTCACCAAAAAGCAACCAATCCATACGCACAGAAGGGAAGGCTTTATGAACTGCCGAAGCATGGGTAATTGTTGGGTTCGTACGCCCCATAAAAATGTTGGAAATTGAGGCAGGCGAAACCCCTAATTTTGTAGCAAAATCTTGTTGCGAAAGGTTCGCCTTTAGCATCACTTCTCTAATTCTATTCTTCATATTCGGTTGCATAATTGTGAAAACTCAATCGGAAAAGCAGGGAAAAATGGGCACACATATTGCGCACGCAATTTGTCTCAATTTTTCCCACCTCTCATGCCCTCTGAATTTTCTCGGTTTTACCATCACTTACAGTTAAGAGGGCAAAAAATGGGAAAATCACCCCTTTTTCTAAGCGTTTACAAAGTTAAACCTTTTTACAGACACCACCAACATTTGTAAAGATAAATTT
>CALFGU010000109.1 GCA_937877685.1 uncultured Prevotella sp. | reverse complement strand
ATATGAAACGTAACAAAGTTTTATTTACATTAATTATTCTTCTTGTCTGTGCTTTTGCTAACGCACAAAAAGAGATACCTGATAGTACTGAAGTACTATTCGACGACAATGGTAGCTTTACAAGAGTTATAAATACTCCAGATGAAGTTGAGGCCAAATTAATAAGAATCAATCCTCTAATCGATGAAGTTGTATGGCGCAAAGTAGTTACTCGCGTTATCGACCTTCGTGAGCAGATGAATCGTCCTCTCTACTATCCAAAAACTGATATGGACGAAATTTCTCAAAAAAACCTCTTCGCTATAATGATGTATTATTTCTACAAAGGCGACCTTGTGGGCTACGAAGATGGTGTCGGTGGTCCTAATGTGCCTAAATTTATCGAAGAGAACAAAAGAAAATTCGAAGATATTGACTTCCTCAATGGATACGATAACTATGAGGATTATCCTTCTATCTACGAAAAAATCAACTATCTTTCTGAGGGTGTGATTAAATATTATGTGCAAGAAGTTTGGTATTTCAACAAAACAACTTCTACGTTTCATAACAAAATCATTGCTATTGCACCTTTCTTTGACGAAAGATATCACGTACATAACGGAGGTGATGGTGCTCCTAAAACAAAAGACGGTATCATTTGGTTCCCTTATGACAAACTTCGTCCTTTCCTCCAAGAAGAATTCGTAAAAATGACAGGTCGCAACATCACTCCTCTTGTCAATTTCGATGACTTCTTCACTACTCGTCAATTCTACGGCTATATCGTAAAAGACCACGATATCCAAAATCGTGAATTGAAAGATGTTTCTACCGATCCTATTTACATTAAACAAGAACAAGATCGCATCGAAAACGAAATTCTTAATTTCGAACAGGATTTGTGGACATATTAATTTCCTAAAAAGTTTCTATAAAACTTTCAATAAACAAAAAAGAGAGAAACAATTTGTTTCTCTCTTTTTTATCATAACATATACTATCGTCTTCTAAATTCACTACAAACAATTGCCGTTGCCACTGCTACATTCAACGATTCACTTGTAACTACATCAATAGGATAACTTGGAATCAATAATTTTTCCCCTATCTCACTCGCTACCTCTTTCGAAACCCCTTTACCTTCATTTCCCATTACAATAACACCATGCAACGAAAGTTCTTTTGCATATATAGACTCTCCATCTAAAAATGTACCATAAATTGGATAGTTGCAATTACTACACTGTTTCAAAAAATCAACCAAATCTACATAATGTACTGATACACGCGCCAACGCACCCATCGTCGATTGCACGGTTTTTGAATTATATATATCAACTGTTGTTGCCGAACATACTATATTTTTTATCCCAAACCAATCTGCAATTCGAATAATCGTACCCATATTACCTGGGTCCTGAACCGAATCCAATGCCAAAATCAATTGTTTATCTTTAAGCATTCCATCTATATCCAAATCAATATTTTGTCTATAAAACAATGCAAATACTGGCGAAGGTGTTGTCAACTGACTAATCTTCTTCATCTCTGATATATCTTCTATATCTATAATTTCATCTGCTTCTACTCTATTTTGCAACAACCACTCTTGGGTCGCTACAATAGTTTTTAGCTTAAAATATGGCAATAAGTCACCAACCAATTTAACACCTTCTGCTATAAAAACAGACTCTTTATCCCTATTCTTTTTCAACGAAAAAGAATTCAAATATTTAATTTTTGCCTTTGATAAATTCATATAATCATAAAATTAAAAAACGATGTGCAAAGATAATGAAAATTTCAATATTTTTTCGTATATTTGCACCGAATTGTGTACTATTAAAGAACATTTTTTTACTAATGAGAAAAAAGTTGATTTACTACATATTTTTATTTGTTATGACAACTCTATTTTTTAGTTGTTCTACGACAAAATATGTACCTGATAATCAATATTTATTAGAAAAAGTCAAGATTAAAGCAGCTATACCAGATGTAAATAATGACGAATTAAAAAGTTATCTCAGACAAACTCCAAACAATACTATTTTAGGATTTTGGCCACTCAAATTAGGCTTTTACAACCTATCTGACAACGATTCTACTAGATGGCAAAATCGCTGGCTACGCCGAATTGGCGAACCTCCGGTAATATATGACTCTCTAAAGACACAATATAGTTGCAATGAATTACAAAAAGTTATATATAATAAAGGGTATTTAAATGCTGATGTATCATACAAAACAACTTTTAGAAAGAAAAAAGCAAAAGTAACATATAGCATCAACGAAAAAGAACCATATCTACTTAGACATTATTTTATAACACTACCAGATTCTACTGCAAACGACATTATTCAAAAAAGACAATACTCAAACATTAAACAAGGCGATTTATTTGATATCGACAAAATAAACGAAGAAAGAGCTTCGAGGAGTGGTGGTCAAACCACAATGTCATGCACGTCCGTGGCGAAACGAAACCATGCTCTGAAGTTAAAGCATACTCCTCTGTAATTCCGTCGGCATCCGTATGGCGCACGGTGACGTCATTTAGGAAAAGCGCCACATCGCTGGTGTTATACAGTTCCACCCAACTGCCGTAGTTAAACGAGGGGTCGATAAACTGGTCCACATTGGCCACTTGCACTTCATTCATTCGCAGCGCGTCGGCATCCGTAGTCACATTGTCACTATCGCCCAAGTAATACAACTGCAATTCCGAGGCGTGCCAAAACTTGCGGAAATTAGGATAGCAATCAAGGGGCGCCAGGCGCAGGTAAGCAGTTTCCTCCTTCAAGGCAAAGGGTGCTGAAATCACACCGTTCTTTTCCGTGTAAGGCACATCAACTGTATCCACCGCCACCCACGTTTGCCCATCCTTGCTGGCGGAGATTTGAAACAGCGTGGGATGGTCGTTAGCCGCTTGCACGCGACGGTGGATATACAAATTCAGGAGTCCCCGCTTGGGTTCGCGAAGCGCCACTTCAATCCAGTGAAGCGCGCTCGCGTCCGAACGACTATAGCAACTGTGCCAATAGGTTTGCGTATCGCCATCCAAAAGAGCACTCAAATATTGCCCCTCATTCGGTTCGGTGAACGGACTACTCAACTGCGCCTCCGACGTAATCAAAACGCTCTGACCATTCGTCACCTGCGCACCGCCCTGCAAGCATATCATGGCGAAAAGTGGAAAAAGGAAGCAACGAACACGGTTTTTCATAAGATTAAGGTTTTTAATTTTATCGTGGTAAAATTACTTAAAAATCATTTAACTATCACCATGTGAGGAGAGATTTAATCTTTTTTAAAGGATTCAACCTGCGCCCCAAGTCGCTCACTTCGCCCCGCCCCGCATGCTCGTTTCATGAGCATCAAGTTATTTCATTGGCGGTTTTCACCTCTAAAACATCATCCTAAACATGGATAAATCCCAACACTTCATCACTGAAACGAGATTAGAGTTTAGACACTTCAAATTCTATCTATTATAAAAAAAATAAAGCCTCAAAGAATTTGAATTCCTTGAGACTTCATTTTGACTATTTAAGTCTTTATTTTACGCTGATTTTACGTAGCGGAACTGCTGAAGCATTAAGAGCGGGGAGGATGTTGTCTGAGGGACAGTTTTTCGGAAACGGAGCCCCGCATCATTCCTCTCGCATGAAGCATGTGAAATGCTGATTAAAGTTCGTAATCGTGGATGGTTATTGTAACAGTTTCTCCTGATTCAATGCCATAACATTTAAATTTGATGTCGGCATTGGCATCCTTCAGAATCTCTATGAGTTCCTGGACTTCTGATGAGTTTTGAGAAAAGAGCGCTTCCTTCATAGCCTGCTTCACCACAGGGGAATCCAATAATTGCAAGTCATAAACGCCACTAATGCTTTCGTTCACTTCACATGTGTAAACGAGATCACCACCTTGCACATCTACAGAAGTGATTTCCATACCATCACCACAATCAATAGGACATTCCATATCTGCTACGGATGCGGCAATTTGAAGTTTTGATTCACTTGTACAAGCACTGCATACGAGCGCTACACAAAGAATAAGTGTGCTAACGATTGAATGAAGATTCTTTTTCATAATAATTATTTTTTGAGGTTAATAAGTTGCAGTTTCGCTTCTCTCTGCCTTAGAGTTCCGCCTCCTTCAGTCGCTCTGCGTTTTCAGCCACGATGAGGTGGTCAAGACAGTCCTGGATGTCGCCATCCATGAAGGCGGAGAGGTTGTAAATGGTGTAGTTGATGCGATGGTCCGTGATGCGCCCCTGGGGATAGTTATAGGTGCGAATCTTTGCCGAGCGGTCGCCCGTAGAAACGAGGGTCTTACGGCGGGAAGCAATGTCGTCAACATACTTTTGGTGCTCCTTGTCATAGATAAACGTGCGGAGGCGGGCAAGTGCGCGCTCCTTGTTCTTGGGTTGGTCGCGTGTTTCGGTACATTCGATAAGGATTTCCTCCACAGTGCCCGTGATGGGGTTCTTCCAGTTATAGCGCAGACGCACCCCTGATTCCACCTTATTCACATTCTGACCACCAGCACCACTTGAGCGGAAGGTGTCCCACTTAATTTCTCCCTCGTTGATAACTACATCAAAGGCCTCCGCCTCAGGAAGAACGGCTACGGTTGCCGCAGAAGTGTGCACACGACCTTGAGTTTCTGTTGCGGGCACACGCTGAACGCGGTGCACCCCGCTCTCATACTTCATCGTGCCATAAACATCTACGCCCGTCACACTGCAGACAATTTCCTTGAAACCGCCTGCTGCGCCTTCGCTACAGGAACTCACTTCGAGTTTCCACCCCTTGGATTCGCAATACTTTGTGTACATACGGAAGAGGTCTCCCGCAAAGAGGGCGGCTTCATCGCCACCCGTTCCGCCACGGATTTCGAGCACGACGTTTTTAGCGTCTTCGGGGTCCTTGGGCACGAGCATCAATTTGATTTGCTCTTCAAGTTCGGGGATGCGCGCTTCGCAAAGTTGGATTTCTTCGCGCGCCATTTCCTTCATTTCGGGGTCTTGCTCGTTCATGAGAATATCCTTACTTTCCGCAAGATTGCCAAGGAGGTTAGCATATTCCTTGCGGGCGTTCATAAGGTCCTCAAGTTCTTTATATTCTTTCGTAAGGCGCACATAGCGTTGCTGATCAGCAATGACGTTAGGGTCAGTGATGAGCGTACTTACTTCTTCAAAACGCGCCTGAAGTCCTTCAAGTTTTTCTAACAAACTATTGTTATCTGCCATTATATTTTTGTTGATTATTTTTTTGATTTTAACGGGCAATCGTTAACCATTACCCCTTCACCATTAAACGATAACCGTTAAACGTTAACCTTTAACCGTTCATCGTTAACCGTTCACCGTTATTTTTCACCCATATTGCGCGACACAAAAGGCAAACATATTCGCAAAGCCGTATGCCAATATTCCCAATTATGGTTTCCGTCGCGAACGCGAAATTGAGCGGGGACGCGCAAGTGGCGCATGGATTGATAAAATTCGAGTGATTGGTCTAACAAGAAGTCATCGTCACCACAGTCAATAAACCATGCTACGTTGCTGATGTATTTGCGTTCTTCCGCAGTGAGGGATTTAAGCACTTTTGTCGCAGCCAAACTATCTACAGTCTCTTGCAAATAATAGAATTTGCTTTTACTGTTTTGCTTCGCATGCTGTAACTGCTTATTACTTCCCAACCACGCACTCATGGCATAACAAGCGCAGAACTTCTCAGGGTAACGCAACGCATAACCTACGCTACCGCCACCCCCCATTGAGAGTCCGGCAATGGCACGCCATTCACGAGAGTTTCTCACTCTATATTTCTTCTCAACGGCAGACATGAGTTCGTTAAAGAAAAAGTCTTCATAATTCCAACCTGGCATATTGAAATAACCATTCCAGACATTATGAATATCGCGTCCGCCAGCGCAGGGCATAACTATCACCATTTGGCGCGACTCTCCGCTACGCATCAAGTCGTCTGCCACACGCTCCATCTGCCCTTTATCTGTCCAGGCGCGCTCATTGTCTGTGAGACCATGAAGCAAGTAAAGCACGGGATAAGTCTGCTCTGGGTTTCGATTAAAACCGTCAGGAAGATAAACGCAAAACGGAATTTCGCTATTGAGCACCTCACTCTTGAGCGTGTCATTAATGACAACACCCGCCACACTCATTTGTGTGAAAGTAAGCGCCAAGATGCACGTTGCCACAAAGCGCTTTAGCGTATTTAACAACTTTATTGTCATAAAGCAACTACTTTTATTTTTCGCAACATGAGAGCGACTCGCTTTAGAGAAAGTTCGACCCCTCTTCTACTCCCTTAGAAATACTTCACTTCGTAGATATTAACGGCATTACCTCCTCGGTTTTTGCGCCCTTGTGAGGTTACGATGACGTAACGTCCGTCTTCGGAAACGTCCAACCCTACAGGGTAAGAATCGACCGCGATTGCCGCCACCGTCTTCATGGTTTTCGTGTCAACAACATGCAGTTTGCTTGCATTGTTACACGCCACGAAAATATACTTTCCGTTTGGCGAGGCCTCGATAGTGCGAGCACCTTTGTCAACCTTACAGTTTTCCCAATCTGAAACGGCAGTCACTTTATTGCCTTCCTTTGTTGCAGCCGCAATAAATTTGCTCAAGGGGATGCGTTGCACGTAACCCGCGCTGTTCACGCTGAGATAAAGGTAGTCATCAACTATAATAATGTGTCTGACTCCAAACTTCATGCCCTGCACACGCCCAAGATATTTCTTCGTTTGCATATCTATGACGGCAATTCCGCCTCCGCCACCCATGCAACCTACAATTAGATAACGGTCATCGGGAGTAAATACAGTGCCACGAAGAGCATATCCACTGCCATTGTCTCTGTCAACAGACTCTGTCGTACTGTAATTCAAGGGCAACACGTAATCCACGACTAAAAGGTCCGTGTGGTGCCACTCCATTGGGTTAGAAGAGGTAATGTCTATCAATCCCACGGTGTTGTTACCCCAGTGAGAGATGGCAACATACTTACCGTTGTTGGAAGTAGCAATCATCTTGGGCAAAGGTCCCGTTTCCATCAATCTGACAATCTCATCGGTCTCCGTATCAATAACTGCCACAGCAGAAGGATCCTGAGCATTGACGTCATAACTACGGCGATAGTAAGGCACCCACAAATAGCGCCCATTATGACTAAACGCACTTTCCACGGGCTTACCCATAAATGTGTTGCTTTTAGGGTAATGTGTGAAAGAGTATAAAGACGACGGTTCGCCCCAAAGATGCGCCATTGCGTCAGTTAGGCGGTGACTAATCACTTTGAGACGGCGATTCGTTCCCATCTCGAAAACGACAGTCGTACCTCCCTCTAAGGAATTGACGTAATACTTCTTGTTGCTGGGGTGTACGTTTGCCGACTTCGGAGAATAAATCGCATCGTCGCGTGTTTCTTGAGGACCGCCAAAATTCTGGCGTTGCCCCACGAGAGTCAACTGAATAGATTTATCCGCAGCAGTTACTGTTGTCCCCATCTTAGGATGCACCACGGGCAATCCTTCAGAAGCTTGTTGTGCTTCAGCAAAAAGAGACACAAACAAGAATCCCAACAGAAATAGTTTTGACGTTTTCATACGTTGAAAAGTCTTTCTGCGAATTGGTTTAGTAGTTAAATTCGCCAAATTCGCTCTTGATGGTAAGGCTCTTCTTACCTTCCTCAATGCGACCTACGATTTGTGCGTCGATGTTAAAGCTCTTTGAAATTTCAATTACGCGCTCAGCATCTTCGGGAGCAACGTATATTTCGAGACGGTGACCCATGTTGAACACTTTGTACATTTCTGCCCAGTCAGTTCCACTCTGTTCGTGGATTGCCTTAAAGAGGGGAGGCACGGGGAACATATTGTCCTTAAAGACACGGCAATTGTCGCTTACAAAGTGAAGCACCTTTGTCTGCGCACCGCCTGTGCAGTGTACCATACCGTGAATGCGGGGACGGAGTTCGTCGAGCAATTTCTTCACAACTGGGGCATAAGTACGCGTGGGTGAAAGAACGAGTTTACCAGCATTCAAAGGAGCGCCTTCAACTGCGTCAGTCAACTTATAACCACCGCTATAAACGAGTTCTTCAGGCACTGCCTTGTCAAAACTTTCGGGATATTTTTCAGCGAGATACTTTGCGAAAACGTCGTGACGCGCAGAGGTAAGTCCGTTAGAACCCATACCGCCATTGTATTCCGTTTCGTAAGTTGCCTGTCCGCAAGAAGAAAGACCTACGATAACGTCGCCGGGGCGAATGTTTGCATTATCAATCACGTCGCTACGCTTCATGCGACACGTAACTGTAGAATCCACGATGATAGTACGCACGAGGTCGCCTACGTCAGCAGTTTCGCCACCTGTAGCATAGATGCCCACGCCCATGTCACGCATTTGCTGGAGCAATTCATCAGTGCCGTTGATGATGGCAGAGATAACTTCGCCAGGAATCAACATTTTGTTGCGACCGATAGTAGAACTCACGAGGATGTTATCCACAGCACCCACGCAAAGAAGGTCGTCGGTGTTCATGATAAGTGCATCTTGCGCAATGCCTTTCCAAACGGAAATATCACCAGTTTCCTTCCAATACATGTAAGCCAACGAAGACTTTGTTCCCGCACCGTCGGCGTGCATAATGTTACAGTATTCGGGATCACCGCCGAGGATGTCGGGGATAATCTTACAGAATGCCTGGGGGAAGATACCCTTATCAATATTCTTGATGGCGTTGTGCACATCTTCTTTCATTGCGCTTACACCGCGCATCATGTAACGCTGATTCTTGTCCATATTTGTAGGTTATAATGTTTTTAGGTTAAGAGGTTATGAGGGTCTGAAATTCTGAAGTTTAGAGGTTATAAGGTTTTTAGGTTGTAAAGTTATGAGGTTATAAGGTTATGAGGTGCCATTCGGTATGCACTGTCCTTAAAACCTTAAACTCTCAAAGCGAAGCGACCTTATGACCTCATTTAAAATTCCACTGTGGGTGCCGTCTGTGCGGCTTCGGATGCTTCGAAAGGCGCTTTTTTTTCGAAACCAAACATTCCTGCGATAATGCTCTTGGGAACGCGGCGTACACTTACGTTATATTCCTTCACGGCGTTGTTATAGAGGCGACGACTTTCGGCAATGCGATTTTCCGTACCCTCTAATTGCGCCTGGAGTTCCGAGAAGTTTTGACTTGCCTTGAGGTCGGGATAACTTTCTGCTACAGCCATGAGTTTGCCTAAACCTTTTGAAAGTTCGCTTTGCGCTTCCTGGAATTTACGTAAGTTTTCTTCCGTCAAGTCTTCGGCATTGAGCGTAATCTGAGTGGCCTTTGCACGAGCATCTACCACGTCTTGAAGCGTCTTGCTTTCATGTGCGGCATAACCCTTCACGGTGTTAACGAGGTTTGGAATAAGGTCGGCACGACGTTGGTATTGTGTCTGAAGGTTTGCCCATTCGGTGTTGACCATTTCGTCTTGCGAAACCAAACTATTGTAAGACGTTACGCCCCACACAAGGATAATTGCCACAATGGCAAGGATGATAATTGTTGATTTTGAGAATTTCATTTTTTGAGGTTATAAGGTTATGAGGTTCTGAGGTTCTGAGGTTCTGAGGTTCTGAGGTTGGGAAGTTCTGAGGTTAAGAGGTTCTGAGGTTAAGAAGTTCTGAAGTTAAGAAGTTAAGAAGTTAAGAAGATCTGAGGTTCTGAGGTTAAGACGTGAGATTCATCCTGCATAGTCCTTAAAACCTAATAACCTTAAAGCGAAGCGACCTTAAAACCTTCTCATTAAAATCTCCCTCCAGATCCACCGCCACCGAAACTACCACCACCGAAACTGCCTCCGCCAAAACCACCTCCGCCAAAGCCGCCACCACGACTGCCTCCGAAGGGGAAGATTATGGGAGGAACGCCACGCATTCCGCCTGCGTTGGGATTGTGTGTCGGTTCGTCATGCTGTTCTTCGTGTCCGCACTTCTTGCAACGCCACTGGGTGCGCGCGTAGTAACTGCTCTTGACGCGCACAAGGGATGTTTTTGTTTTCACCAGCGTCTTTTGCTGACACTTGGGACAGATGCGCGTATTTGCGAGTTCAACTGCCTTATAGATGCTATACACAAAGAGCAACATAAAGGCGATGATTGCCACAAGCACTAAGGGGTCAACATCTTCTTCAGCAAACGTGCGCATCAACTCAGGGACTTGACGAATGATGCCGTCCAGAGTTTTCATGGTCTCCGTAATGGCGGAATCCCAAAGTTCCTCTTTCAACAGGGGAACCATCACTTGGTCTTGCACACGCCTACAGATGGCGTCGGGAAGAGTTCCTTCCAATCCGCGCCCAGTCAAGATTTGATAACTGCGGTCTTCTGTGCAAAGGATTACGATAAGCCCGGAATTTTGTTCCTTGCTTCCGATGCCATACTTCCGCGATAGTTGCATGCCAAACTCATAGGGGTCGTCGCCCTCAATACTCTTGACCACGACAACCACGGTCTCTACACCCTTCGTCTGTTCCAGGGCGAGCAATAAGGCATCCACCTCATGCTGTGCTTCAACGGACAACACGCCATCGGGATTGCATACATAGCGTGTGGAATCTTGCAGGTGTACCATCGGTAATGTCTCGGGCGTCCACTTTGTCTGTGCAAAGCATTCCACCACGATGAGCGACATGAAACCAATAAGCCAAATGTACATTTTTCTCATTGACTGCAAAGTTACACGAAATCGGATAGTTGAGCAACATTCCCTACCCCTTTTCCTCCTTGCTGAATGCTTTTTTTGCTTTATGCAAAGGCATAACTCTCGATTTCACTACATTTTCACACATTCAGAAGACAAAATTACAAATTCTAAAAACAATATTACGCTTTGTCGCCCGAATTAGTATCTTTCGGAGCGCGAAGTTACGTATTGTTTTAGGGGGATGAAACACGCCTCTTTCTACGAATAAAACGAGCGTTTCCCATTGACTATTTTGGATACGAAAAAGCGAAAGGAGAACGGATTCCCCTTTCGCTTTTAGTCAGGTTTCACACTAACGTGTGACTTAAATATTTTCCATCTGCTCTAATCTTACAGTGTAGTGAGCAAAGTCGGTCATTTCCGCACAGATTTGCTCAGTTTCCTGAATCACATGGAGAAGGAGGGTGAGCGTAGAGAGATTTGCCTCTTCGGCTTGCATATCTACGAGCACTTCATGGCGGAAGGTGCGGAGGTCTTCGCGAATGGTTTCAAAGACTGCGCGCATCTTGTCGTTGCCTTCGAAATGAAGGGTGCGCAAGTTGTCTGCCACTTGTTGCATAGCCTCTTCCGTGCGTTGGCGCAATCCGAGATAGCGTTCGCGCTCCTTCTTACTGATGGGCGTGAAGTTGTTATCCACGTGGTCAAGTGCGGGTTCCGTGAGGCGCACTAAGCCATAGAGAATCTGGCGCAACGAATTGTGCACAAGGTGGAAGTCTGTAGAGAGACGCACTGCGAGTGTGGGTTCCGTGCGACGCAAGCAAATCGTTTCACGACGGCGCAAGTTCTTAATCTCTCTCTTCGTGAGACCAAGGACATGCGAAGTCTTGCGAAGCGCACGCAGATTTTCCGTAAAGAGTCCCTCGGTTGTGTCCTTCAAGCAATCTTTGTAGCGTTCCAAAAGTTCTGCCGAGCAAATACCAATGTGGCGCTGAAGCATGGGAAGCACAGCTCGCTGGTCGTTTGTCTGAAGAATCTCCTGGAACAAGATGTCGCCTTCGCGCATTTCCTTCGACTTACCCCCAAGACTCTTACCGCTACTAATCAAGCAGTAAAGACATCCCGCAATCAAGAGCAACATTACGATGGGTCCGCCATAATACATCAACGTTGCCACTACGGAACATGCCGCAAAGGCTGCGCCCGCCGTAATAAACCAACCACCGATAACGGTCAAGACTCCCGTGATGCGGAACACCGCACTTTCACGCGTCCAAGCACGGTCGGCAAGACTCGTACCCATTGCCACCATAAAGGTTACGAATGTCGTTGAAAGGGGTAACTTCAAGGACGTACCAAGAGCGATAAGCAACGACGCCATTACGAGATTCACCGAAGCGCGAAGCAAGTCGTAAGCAACGGTATTGTCTTGCGATTCAGCAGGCACGACAAAGCGACGATCAATAGCGCGAAGCACTGCATCGGGAATCACCTTTGTCACCGTCTGTCCCACTGAGTTTCCCCAGCGCACCAAACTGCGCGCTGCCTTTGACGAACCAAACATTTCGTCGCCCTCATTCTTGCGCGAAAGGTCGAGTGAGGTCTTCAACACCGTATGTGCCTTCTTCGAGGTTGCCAAAGCAACAACCATAATTACCCCCGCTGAGAAAAGGAAAATAAAGGGCGTAGACGCCGACTCCATAAGCGAAGTCATCATGTAGGTATCGGGATTTGCTCCTGCATGACCTGAGAAATCCTGAAAGGCAGAAAGTCCCGCCAAAGGCACACCGATGAAGTTTACCAAGTCATTCCCCGCAAAGGCTGTGGCAAGGGCGAAGGTGCCCACCAATACTACCACGCGGAACACGTTTACCTTCAACCAATGTAACACTTGTGACAACACGGTAAACACAACCAAACAGCAACCCAAGATAAGAAGCACGTTGTCATTGATATATGCCACAACATCATCGGTCATGAATGAAAGGTGCTTCAATCCCTTGAAGAGCATAAAGTAAATGATGGACGTGATAGCCAAACCGCCGAAGAGTCCAATCTTAAGTCCGAGTCCCTTCTTGAGATTAAACGAGAAGATGATGCGGGAGATGTATTGCACCAACGCACCAAACACGAAGGCAATGGGAACGGAGAAGAAGATGGCCATAATCACCTGCACCGCCTTGGCAGAGTTGATACATTCTTCAAAACTCAATCCCGTGTCGCCCAAAACCTTAATCAACGTAAAGGCGAACGCTGCACCGAGCATTTCAAACACGAGCGAAACGGTGGTCGATGTGGGCATCCCGAAGGAATTAAACATGTCGAGAAGCACAATGTCGGTCACCATTACCGCCATGTAAATCAACATTACCTCGTTAAAGGAGAAATGTGTGGGCGTAAAGATGCCATGACGGGCAATGTCCATCATGCCGTCGCTTAAGACGCACCCGAAGAATACACCTACCGCCGCAATAGCGATAACTGTTTTAAAACTTGCCGCCTTTGCCCCAACAGCACCATTGAGGAAGTTTACGGCATCGTTCGAAACGCCCACCCATAGGTCGAAAATGGCGAGACCGAACAGGAAGATAATCATTCCTAAGAAAATCCAATCCATAACTGAAAGTATAAATAGTTTTTAGTTGTAGTCGTGTTTGGAAGGTTGAAGCAGACAAGATGGTTACGGAGTAAGTCGCTTGACCAGTTCAAAGTCGTTTCGAGGACTCCGTTTCACACTTCACCTTTTTTCTCGAGTGCAAAGTTACGCCTAACATGACTTAACAATCCAACAAACCCGGTTAAGAAATTGTTAAATCCTTCGTCATGCGCACTTCTCTGCGTCTCACTCACCACTTCATAACGCTCTAAAAATCAACAATTATTTTTCCTTAAAACAAAACCAGTAATAATTAAAATTATTTGGGTACTTAAGAAAAATTCTTTAAGACTTTGTTTTTCCTAAGTCTCAATTTATTTTGACGCAGTAAAGCATTGCCTTCCGAAATGCTTAAAATTAACCATTTCTTAACCACTCTTTACGGCGTATGTCTTAATAAATAGTTAAACTTGCAGAAGAAATCAGACGCTTGTCAGGAAATGATAAGTCAATTCCTTTCACCATTCCCCGTTAACCTTTAACCCTTAACCGTTCAACGTTAACCCTTAACCTTTAACCTTTCCCCATTTTATGCCCATAAAAATTCTTGTTGTTGATGACGAACCCGATTTGCGCGAAATCTTACAGTGTAATCTTGAAGCGGCGGGTTATGACGTAGATACCGCATCTTCGGCGGAGGAAGCGCTACAGATGATGGACCGTTGCCCTTCGCTTTTGTTGCTTGACGTAATGATGGGCGGCATGTCGGGATTTGCGCTGGCAAAAGTGCTTCGCGAGGAGCGGGGACTAAAAGTTCCCATCATTTTCCTTACGGCAAAGGACACGGAGGAGGACTTGCTCCACGGTTTTTCCGTAGGGGCAGATGATTACATCAGCAAACCCTTCTCCCTGCAAGAGGTCATGGCAAGAGTGAAAGCCGTGTTGCGCCGAGCGGAAGTGACAGAAAGTGCCGAGCGACCGACATCCGCAGAATTGCTCCAATTAGACGCGGAGCGCAAAGTGGTGCGCATAGGTTCCGCAGAGATTCCCTTGTCAAAAAAGGAGTTTGGCATCCTCAACATACTGACTGCCAACCCAGGAAAAGTGTTCTCGCGCGAACAGATTTTGGAAGAGGTGTGGCAAGGTGAGAGTTACGTGCTCGACCGAACCGTTGACGTTCACATAGCTCACGTACGCAAAAAACTGGGCGAGATGGGCAATCGCATTGTTAACCGACAGGGACACGGATATTGTTTTGTGTAAAAATCGTTTAAGGTCATGAGGTTTTAAAGTTTTAAGGAGACAAGACCGTCCCTTTCACCTTTAATCGTTAAACGTTAACCGTTAACCCTTCACCTTTAACCTTTAACCCTTCCCCTTTAACCTTTAACCCTTCACCTTTACATCATGCGCCTCTCCTACAAAACCAAACTCCTCACGAACTTCACGGCGCTCTTTGCACTCTTTGCCATAATCCTTGTGGTATTTCAAAGTCAGCGCGAAGAGGAGTATAAGATGAATCTGTTAGAAAGCAGGTTGCGCAGTTATGCAGACCTGATTTCGGGATTCGAATGTATTAAGAACAAGGATATAGATAACAGTGTGGCAGTGCCTCTTCTTGGGGCATTGCCCAAAGAATTGCGCATCACTGTGTTGAGTCCCAACGGGGAAGTGCAATACGATTCCGGCGAAGTGAGTTTGGGAGAGATGGATAACCACTTGACGCGGCCCGAAGTGGCAGAGGCCATTCAGTCACACGAAGGACATTTTATCCGAACTTCAAGTACAACGCAACAACCCTTCTTCTACTTCGCCAAGGCTTACGATGATTGCATTGTGCGAGTGGCTTTGCCTTATGATAGCGACGTTGCCTCACTCCTGGAAGCCGACAACGTGTTCCTGTGGTTCGTACTCTTGGTGTTCCCCATAGTTTTGGTGTTACTCATTTACATTTCCGACCACTTTGGAAAGTCAATCACCATGCTCCGTCGCTTTATTGATTCGGCGGAACGAGGGTTGGTGGACTATCAGCACCTAAAGTTTCCGAATAACGAACTCGGACAAATCAGTCGTACGATACTTGAGAAATACAAACAGTTGGAAGACAGCCACAAGGCGGTTCTTAAGGAGCGCGAGAAGCGTAAGATTTACAAGCGTGACATGTCTAACAACATCACTCACGAACTCCGTACGCCCGTAAGCAGTATTAGCGGCTATTTGGAGACATTGCTTAATGGCACTCACCTTTCCGAGGAGCGCCGTCAGGGATTCTTGAAGCGCGCACACTTACAGACGCAACGCTTGGCGGCAATCATTCGCGACATTTCGCTCATTACGAAGGTGGATGAGGCACCTGAGATGATGCCACGCGAAAAGAATTCCATCCCGCTCGTTGTTGCGGAAGTGTGTGAGGAACTCGCTACGCAGATGGAGCAACGTAAGGCAACGCTTCACTGCTCCCTTCCTGACGAAGCCTTAATTCATGGCAACTATTCCCTACTCCACGCCATCTTCCGCAATCTGATTGAAAACTCGCTCCGTTATGGACCTGAGGGCGTAGAAATCTATCTTTCCCTTGACGAAGAGAGCGCCACACATTACTCTTTTACATATTACGACAACGGAGAGGGAGTTGAAAAGCGCCATCTCTCGCGACTCTTTGAG
>CALFGU010000108.1 GCA_937877685.1 uncultured Prevotella sp. | reverse complement strand
ATGATGATGAGTACGGTGAGTGCGAGGCTTGCGAGGATGGGAAGGACGGGCGAGAGTTGGTTGGCTACGGAACTGCTGACGCTACTGTTTGCCCATTGTTTCAGTAAGGTGGTGAAGATGATGATGAGGGGCGCGCTGACAATAGTAGCCACGGCGATGAGCCACAGGTAGAGGCGACCGAAGAGCAGGATGATGTCTTTGCGCTTGGCGCCGTGCACTTTTCTCAACGCTACTTCCTTCTGACGCGAACGCGTATCAAGGGCGATGGTGCTCCAGATGCCCATGAGGCAGATGACGAGGCAGATGCTGGAAAGTATCCACGACCCGCGCTGCATAACCTCCATGATGACAATATCTGACTCAAGCGTCTTGCGAAGGTTCTTCACAGTCGGCTCCACAGACTTGGGATTGATGCGGTGCATGGTTTCGGTGAGGTCGGCAAAGACACGGTCGTACGCTCCCTCCTTGGGTTGGACAATAATTTCTAAAACTAACGGATCGATAACACTTCCTAATTCCACCGTCTGGAATGTGCTGTACGGACGGTTAAGATCTTTGTATGGCAGTGTAGCAAAGGTGCCACCAATGCGCTTTGCCGCTCCACCAATAGAATGAATCACCCCGTTTGCAGTAAGTCCGTAGCGCTCAAACTTTGCATAGAGCGAGTCGCTCAGTAATATACAATCCGTGCGGTCTTCGGGCGGTAATATCCAATGGATAGGGCGATTCCAGAAGTCGAGATAAGTGGTGTCGCTGATCTTATAGCATCCGAACCACATGTATCCCAATTCTTCGGTTGCCTCGGGGTTGTCTTGCACTTCCCGAAATCGGTAATGCTCTAAGGATACTGGGATGAACTTCTCAATATCTTTTGCCTCTGTGCGCAGGTACTCTAAAATCTTGGGCGAATCTTCTGCTGTAGAATAGGGGCGCACTAAGATGCACTCCTTATAGAAGTCGTCGTTGTCGGGAATATTATAGCTTTTCAAGGTGAGTTCGCTGAAATGTGTCAGCGCAATACTGCCGCCCACGAAGAGCAAACAGATGGCAATCTGAATGCCGAGCATCGTATTGCGCAGGGCGTGTCCGCGACTGCGGTGTAATTGTGTGGCCATGCTTTGATGTTGGCGCACCATCGCGCGGACGGTCAACCACACTACGAAGAGACTCAGCAACACTACGGCACAGAGTATCACCGCCACACTTTCGTACACGCCTTCTACTTGCCAACCCCAATCGTTGAGGTAAGGCATGAGCGTAGTGTTGGTAAATTCAATAAGTAAGGCAGCAAGGATGAATGAAGCCATGCCGGCGAGCAAGAAGGTGAGGAGGGTTTCGCAGGCAAAGAGGCGGAAGATGCTTTGGCGCGTAGCTCCGTGAACGCGGCGCAACGCTACTTCGCGCTGACGCATACGGAAGAGTTGCAACTGCATTTTCAAGAAACCGATTAAGGCAGCTGCGAGGATGAGTGAACTGATGAGGTAAACGATGGTGCAAACTATTGCTATCTGCTTGACTTGATCGTCAAAACTTTCCTTCATCGAGGTGAGGCGGGCAGTGATTCCGTCAAAATGTTTTAAGCGGCGCACCATTTCTGCTTCCACTTCCTTGGGGTCTTGTCCTTCTTCAAGCACAAGAACGTAGGAGCGGTGGAAGTCGTCTTTTACACCTTCCACATAGACAAAAAATTCATTCGAAACATCGTCGGTAATATTACCTACGGCATAGACATCGCGGATGGTAAACTCCACGAATTCTGTACCATTAAAATAAAAATTAACGGTGCATCCCACAGGATTCTCCTTGCCAAAAATGTCGCGGGCATGTCTCTCACTAATGACAATTTCTTTATTGCGAAGCACGGGAATCTTCTCGCCCGTCAGTGCCGAGCGGATGCCCCAGAAGTTGAGGTCGTCGGCTTGCTTGATGTAGTAGGTATATGCCCCTTCGCGTTTAGAACCGTCGGGCAGGGTAAAGGTCATACCTGAGCCCATCGTCATCCCACCCATAAATGCATTGTGGATGACGCGTTCTACCCCAGGTAGGGGACCGCACGAGAAGAGCGCATCGTGCATCTCGTCAGAGACGGGGACGGTGCGCACCAACACATTTAACATCGTCTCAGTTTGTTGGTCTTTCGTGTCAGCCTCCTTGTCTGCGGGTTGTAAGTAACTGCTTTTGGGGAAGTCCGCCACATAGCAGCGGGCGTAATACTCTTCCTTGCTGACGGCAGGCGCCCCATAGTGTTTCATAACAAAGTGAGTGGCTGCCAAAGTAACGATACCTACCGCCAGCGCTGCTACGCTGACAAGGGTTTGCAACTTGTATTTACTGAGGTTGCGGAGGGAGATTTTTAGGGTGTGGAGAAACATAGGTTATTCTTTAGATTGTAAAAAAATAAGGGTAGGTGCTTTGTCAGCACTTAGTTGTACTCTGTGATGTTTTTTATAACCCCTTTGCTACCCTTTAAAAATCTCCGCAGGATTTTC
Source organism: uncultured Prevotella sp. (assembly GCA_937877685.1). GTDB lineage: Bacteria > Bacteroidota > Bacteroidia > Bacteroidales > Bacteroidaceae > Alloprevotella. The sequence goes on along the minus strand of CALFGU010000108.1, from coordinate 68 downwards.
CCTGAAGCACACTTTTACTTTATAGGCAACAAGGGCGAGGATGATGAGGGCAATGATGAGCATGATAC
>CALFGU010000107.1 GCA_937877685.1 uncultured Prevotella sp. | reverse complement strand
CACGGAGGAAGTACTTATTCTTCAAGTTATAGTTCAAGTCTGCGTAGTACGCAAGGTTAATCCAACTGTCGTTAGTGCCTCCATAGTCCTTATACTGCAAGTTATAAGCCATGTTAGGCATCTTATCGTTGTTGTTATTATAACCTGTGATGTAGCTGTCACTATAAGAATAAGATGACATACGGAAACCACCGAGGAAGTCAAATGCGTGCGCACCATACTGGCGCTTCCACTGCAAACGGAAGTCGTTGAAGAGGGTTGTTTCCTTAGCAAACTGAGTGCGGATTACACTTGTCACACCACCGAGACCTTCTACTTCCTTCGTAGGAGTACCTGTGTTAGGAAGGTAATACTTTTCGTTGCTGCGGTTCAAGATGTAACTGAAGCGGTCGCTTACTGTCCAGTGCTTGTTAATGCGATACTTGGGAGCTACGTTGATACTGAACTGAGTCTGTTCGTGATAGTTCTTGTTATCGCCGTCACCATTTTGCAAAATCCAATAGGGGTTTGCCAAACCTTCGAAACCATAAGCTGAAGCAAATGCCAAGGGATTGTTTGCTTCGTTGTAGTTCTTACCTGCATACACATTTGAAGCGTGACCAAGAACGAGCTTGTTAAGGTCGTTGTCAAACTTCACAAAGTATTCGTAAGGACTAACAAAGGGGTTCTGAATCAAACCAAGCACATTGGGAGAACTGATATTGCGTGAAGAATAATCTTCTGCCCATCCGTTGTCGCGGAGGTTGTAAGCATTCTTAGTGTACGCAATGTCAAACGCAGTAGTGAAGTTACGGAACATTTCGATGTCTGTGTTGAATCGAATGTTCAAGCGGTTGAAATCATTCTTCTTCGCAGTAGCATCACTCTGAGTATAACCCAAAGAGAGGTTGTACATTGCAACGTCGTCACCACCCTCTACGCTAACCTTATAGTTTTGAGTATAACTGTCTTCGTAGAGATCCTTCTGCCAATCTGTTTCATTGTGATACATATCGTAGAAGAGGTAACTGGGGTCTTCATTCATGAAACCGCCAGTAGATGTTGAGAGATTCTTCGCATTTTCAGTAGTACCGAGGAACTCTGTAACATAACTACGGAACTGACCTGCGTTCATCATCTTAATCTGGTCGGGAGTCTGTTCGAAACCACCGAAAGCACGTACCTTAATGCGAGTAGCCATGCTCTTACCACGACGTGTGTCAATCTCAATAACACCATTACCACCCTTAGCACCATAGAGCGCAGTTCCGTTTGTCAAAACGCGAACGTCAGCAATATCTTCGGGGTCGATAACACTAAACACGTTGTTGTAGAAACCATCGTGAAGTGTAGCACGGTCATACTGCATGTCCCAAATAACTCCGTCCACTACGATGAGGGGCTGAGCATTTGTATTCAAAGAGTTCAAACCATTGATGAACATTGCAGCACCCTGAGCAGGAAGACCGCCACGAGCAATAGAACGAACGGCACCATTGAGGTAATCTTCGATGTCATCTTCTACAGTCAACAGCCAGGCATCCGCGTTTTGAGGCAATGCCGGATAAAAAATCCATGTTTTCGGAACAGGCGCCAATTC
>CALFGU010000106.1 GCA_937877685.1 uncultured Prevotella sp. | reverse complement strand
ATAAAAGCTCTATATCTTTCAAACTTTTGACGGATTTTGCCAATTGTTTCCGTTCCCATATCATTTTCTAAAAAGAAATGTGTTTCTGGTATAAATACTTCTCGATCATCAATAATGACTTTTTGTTTTTGAATTACACACAAACCATCCGGACGAATATTTTCAGACTTTTTCATATGTCTTTCATCAACATATGCATAGTCACGAACATCGGCAAACATTTTATTAAGGTTTATTGCAAAAGCATTTAGATAATATTGATGAAATGCAAATTTTGGTTCAACTTTAATTTCAGGATATGATAAGTCTGTTGCAAAGATATCATCCTTATCAGACTCAGCTGACAGATTAAAATATGTTCTGACAACCTTAATTCCATCTGTTGTTAAAGAGAAGAGAGGAGGACAATCCTTTTCAATCTTGGACATTTTTTCAATAAGCCCATCCTTTTTAAATTGTGCCATTCTTCTTCTCATATATCCAGTATCTACATCTCGTGTACCAAGTTTGCTTTTAGCGTAATGTAAAAAGTACAGTTGATCAAACGATAAACATCTATATTTATACAAAGAATATAATGCTTGAAATTCACGTTCAGAATAGTTGGAGTTTTCGATTAGCTTTACAATTCTTTTGCTCATATAAAAACTCCTTTATACTTCAATTTTAATTAGTGAAAACCTATTTAACAACACTTTTCCGGTAATTTTCACTGTTGAGAATTGCTTGCCGGTTGATTTGTCATTTAGCAGTCCTTTCATCTGGGATGTGGAAATAAATTGTGGAACCTCATTTGCACAAAACTCCAAAAGAACAGAATTACCTTCAATTTTCACTACGGTAAGGCACACACCATTGTGCGCCACACTTTGGTCAATCTTCAACTCTGAAGTGAAAGGGCATTCGAGTGTGAAGTGAATATTCTCTTGATCTTTTTCAATGGCAACCACGCGCGCCATTCCTTCTACAATTCCTGAAAACATATTGGATTTATTTATTTCGGGGTTAAACTCCGACAAAGATACAATATTTTTTTTAGAGTACAACAGTTATCCGCTCGCTCTGCGCAGACACCCCCTTTGGGCGATAAAAAACCTACTTTTGTCGATACCCCATATAAAAAGCATAGGGTTAGCGAGGGGTAACAATATTTAATTTGTACTTTTGCAGGCACAAGAGAATTATCACATTATTATATATAGGAAAAATATGAACAAAGCCTTTGTATGTGCGGTAGCACTCAGTGTGACTACCGCATTGGCTGCGCAGGAGCGCGTATGGACGTTGCAGGAATGCATCGACCATGCCCTTGAGCACAATATACAGTTGCGCAAAAGCCAATTAACTACTGCCTCTGCGGCGGTGAGTGTGAAGGAGGCGAAAGCAGGGTTGTTGCCCTCGCTGAATGCGAACATTTCGCAGAATGTGCAGTACCGTCCCTTCCCGGAATCTGCTACAAATTTTGTAAATGGAGGTATCGCTTCCTCAGCTGCCGACAAGGCTACTTGGAGCGGTTCGTATGGCGTGAGTGCGAGTTGGATTGTTTGGAATGGCCGACAGAACACGCTCAATGTCGCATCCAGCGAGAAGAGCAAGCAGATTGCCGAGCAGGATTTTGAGATTCAGGCCAACTCCATTCAGGAACAAATTGCCAACCTTTACGTGCAAATCCTTTACATGAAGGAAGCGCTCAAAGTGAATCAAGAATTGCTCCAACATGACTCCCTTGTGTATGCCCGTGGCGAACGCATGTTGACCAACGGTCAAATCTCGCGCTCCGACCTTGCTCAACTCAAGGCGCAAGTGAGTCAGGGACGTTATGACATCGTTAATGTAGCATCGCAAATTAGCAGTGCGGAACTCGCCTTGAAGCAACTCTTGGAACTCGGACCTACGGAGCAAATTTCCGTAGCAACTATTGTTCCCAGTGAAGCGTTGATTATGGCGTTGTTACCCTCAACTCAGGACGTTTATAACGCAGCCCTCATGAACCGTCCGGAAATTCGCCGTAGCGAACTAAGTATGGAGCAAGCAGAAGTGGCACTCCTGAAGGCGAAGGGCGCTTATTGGCCCACGGTAAGCCTTAACGGTAGCCTCGGCGACAGTCATATTTCAGGTTCTACCCGTACGTGGGGCCAACAAATGAAATACAATTTCAACATGAGCATAGGTCTGGGCGTGCAAATCCCTATTTATGACAACCGCAGGGTGAAGAGCAACGTGGAACGCGCAAAGATTTCACAACTTACGGCAGAGTTTGACCACCTTGATGCTCAGAAGGACCTCTATAACACTGTGGAAACCTATTGGCTCAACGCTACAACCAACCAACAGAAATATGTGGCGGCCAAGGACAATGTAGAGAGCCTCGAACTGAGTTATGAAAACACGCAACGCCAATTCCAGCAGGGGCAAAAGGACATTACCGACCTTCTTGACAGTCGCGGTCGCTACCTTCAGGCAAAGCAAAGTTTGCTTCAGGATAAGTACACCGCCCTTCTCAATCAAGCGCTCCTCCGTTTCTATATGGGTAGCGATTTGGAGATATAATTTATAAGGTCTTAAGGTTTTAAGGGCGCTTCGCTTTTAGAATTTTTAGGGCTATACAGAAAGGAAAAATCCTTAAAACCTCAGAACTTCAGAACCTCTTAACCTCAGAACCCCAAAGCACCTCAAAACCTCAGAACCTCTTAACCTCAGAACCTTACATCCTCATAACCTCAATAATATGGCTAATTTCTTTTCAACAACAAAAAATAAACTGACCACTCTTGGCGTTATCGCCATCGTTGGTGGAGGCATTTTCTATTTTTGCTCTGACAAGGGCAATAGTGTTGCGCCTGCGCAGTGTGAAATGGCAAGTGTTGACACAGCAACAATCAGTAGTAGTATCACGGCAACGGGAACTATTGAGCCCGTAACCTCAGTTGAAGTCGGAACTCAGGTTTCGGGTATCATCAATGAGATACTTGTGGATTACAATGACGTAGTGAAGCGCGGTCAAGTGATTGCCATTCTTGACAAGACTAATCTTGAGAGCGAATTGGCGAGTGCTACGAGCAACTTGAAGAGTGCTGAGAGCGACTTGAACTATCAAAAGTGGCTCTATGAGCGTCAAGAAACCCTCCATAAGCAAGGCGACATCAGCGACAACGCTTTCCAGCAGTCGCAGGTGGCTTTGCGTCAAGCGCAGTCGGCATACAACATGCGCGTAGAGGCTGTAAAGAAGGCGCAAACTAACCTTGGTTACGCTACCATCACTTCGCCCATCGACGGAGTTATTCTTTCGCGCGCCGTTGAGGAAGGACAGACCGTAGCAGCAAGCTTTAACACGCCCACACTCTTCACTATCGCGCAAGACTTAACCGACATGCGCGTAATTGCTAAGGTTGACGAAGCCGACATAGGCGGTGTGCGCGAAGGGCAACGCGTAGAGTTCAACGTTGATGCCTACCCCAACGACCTCTTTAACGGATTGGTGACACAGGTGCGCCAAGAAGCAACGATTGAGAGTAACGTAGTGACGTATGAAGTAGTTATCTCTGCACCCAACCCTGACTTGAAGTTGAAGCCCGGACTTACAGCAAACGTAAAGATTATTACGCTCGAAGTTAAGGACGTATTGACGGTTCCCTCTAAGGCATTGCGTTTTGCTCCCGTGCCTCATAGCATTGAAAAGGACGAAGTGATTGAAGACTGTCAGGGACATACAAAGGTGTGGAAGTTAGAAGGCAAGACGTATAAGGCGTATCCCGTTGAAGTAGGTATGACTAACGGCATCCTTACTGAAATCAAGGGCGGATTGAATGCCGGAGATTCTGTAATCATTGACCGAGTGGTGGCATCACCTGAGGTAATGGGCGGCGCACAACGCAGTCCCTTCATGCCAGGTCCCCGCAACAATAAAAAGAAGTAGGCCAAGATGAAAAAGACCGTTATTGAATTACAGAACGTTAAGCGCGACTTCATCGTGGGTGAGGAAGTTGTGCACGCGCTTCGCGGTGTGTCGTTCAAGATTCACGAAGGGGAATTCGTAACTATCATGGGTACGTCGGGGAGTGGGAAATCCACGCTCCTCAACCAGTTGGGTTGTCTCGACACTCCCACTTCGGGCGAATACTTACTTGACGGCATCCCCGTGCGTAAGATGAAGCGCAGAGAGCGTGCCGTGTTGCGCAACCGCAAAATCGGTTTCGTGTTCCAAAACTACAACCTTTTGGCAAAGACTACGGCTGTCGAAAACGTAGAACTGCCCTTGATGTACAACAGTTCCGTTTCGGCTCGCGAACGTCGCGAAAGAGCCATCAAGGCATTAGAAGCCGTGGGACTTGGAAACCGCTTAATGCACCGCTCTAACCAAATGTCGGGCGGACAGATGCAACGTGTGGCCATTGCTCGTGCTTTAGTCAACGATCCTGCCGTTATTCTTGCCGATGAAGCAACAGGAAATTTGGACACACGTACCTCTTTTGAAATTCTTGTACTCTTCCAAGAACTTTTTGCTCAGGGGCGCACGATTATCTTCGTTACGCACAACCCTGAAATAGCACTTTATAGTTCGCGTAATATCGTCTTGCGCGACGGACAGGTAAAGGAAGACACATTTAATACGAACATTCTTTCGGCAGCCGAAGCCTTGGCGGCTTTACCCCCTGTTGAGGAATAATCTTTCCCTTTATGCATCTCACAAATCTCTTTAAAATAGCCCTTCGCGCCATTGCGGCCAATAAGTTACGCTCTTTCCTGACCATGCTTGGGATTATCATCGGCGTAGCTGCCGTTATCGCAATGATAGCTATCGGTGAGGGGTCAAAGCAAAGCATTCAGAGCAACATAGCTTCCATGGGGTCGAATATGATAAACATAAGCCCGGGAGCAGATCGCCGTGCGGGAGGCGCACGTCAGGATCCGAGCGCCATGGAAACCTTGAAGTTGAAAGACTATGAACTTCTGGAGTCGGAGGCTAAACTTATCAAGGCCATAAGTCCCACGGTGTCAAGCGGAGGTCAGTGTATTTACGGCAACAATAACGCTCCCTCAAGCATGTATGGCGTAAGCATTGGTTACTTAGACATTCGCCAACTCAAGATTGAGGAAGGCGACATGTTTACCGAGGAAGACATCCGCACCAGTGCGAAAGTCTGCGTCATAGGTAAGACTGTTGCCGACAACCTTTTCACAAATGGCGAAGACCCCGTAGGTCGTGTCATCCGCTTTAAGTCAATCCCCTTCCGCGTAGTGGGTGTGTTGAAATCAAAAGGGTATAACACCTTCGGAATGGACCAAGACGACCTCATTCTTGCTCCTTACACAACGGTTATGAAGCGCATAATGGCCATTAATCACCTTAATAGCATCAGCGCCTCAGCCTTGACGGAGGAACATACTGAGGAAGCGATTGAAGAACTTACCACCCTGCTCCGCCAGTCTCACAAACTTCGCGAAGGAATTGATGTTGACGACTTCACCATCCACTCGCAAAAGGAAATTATGGAGATGATGAATTCTACTGCCGACGTCATGACCACACTCTTGCTCTGCGTAGCCTGCATCTCGCTCATCGTGGGGGGTATCGGTATTATGAACATCATGTACGTAAGCGTAACGGAGCGCACAAAGGAAATCGGGTTGCGCATGTCTGTCGGAGCGCGTGGCATTGACATCTTAGCGCAATTTTTGATTGAAGCCGTGCTCCTTAGCGTAACGGGAGGCATCATTGGAGTTCTCGTAGGGTGCCTCATCTCAAATGCCGTGGCCACCATTGCTCAATGGCCCGTCAGCATTCAACCTTGGAGCATCATGTTGAGTTTTGCGGTATGTACCTTTACAGGAGTTTTCTTCGGTTGGTACCCAGCCAAGAAGGCGGCAAACTTAGACCCCATCGAGGCATTGCGTTATGAATAAATAAGCGAGAGGGAAACATGAGGGAGGATGACTTTGCAGAACTAACAAACGTTGTCTCCTTGCTCACGTTTCCCTTTTCCGAATTCCTATTCCTCAAACTCGGCGCCTTATTTCGCCAAACTCGAACGCATATTTCACCAAATAAAAACGCCTCTTTCAGTATCTTTTTCTTAAGAGTCACATTAATCCTTCATTATGACTACTTCCCCCTCCCTCGGAAGCGACATGCGCCGCATGCACTACCTTGAAGTGGCTGCTCACGTAGTTACATGGGCATATATCTTTGCCTCTCCACTCTTTCTTCAACGTGGCGACGGCATCAACTGGGCGCGTTTCTTCAACGTGTCCCTCTTTAGCGTGTCGGCATGCTTTATTTTTTACTTCAACTATTTCGTGCTCATCCCTCGCTACTTCTTGCAACGTCGTTACAGCCTCTTTTGGTTGATTAACATTGGCATGGTGGCGGGAGTTTCACTCGGATTAGAAATTTACTCCAACTACATCCACACTCCAAGTGCACCCAAGGGACGACGTATGGGAGCTGTGCACCACAGACCGAGTGCCGAAACGATTTTGATGTGGAAGATATTCTTCGTTGTGCGTAATGCCTTCTTGCTCATCACTGCTGTGGCCATTTCTTTGGCACTGCGTCTCAGTTTACGCTGGCATCAAACGGAAATAGAGCGACGCAAGGCGGAGGTGGACCGACAAGCGGCGGAATTGAAGAATCTGAAGAACCAGATTTCGCCTCACTTCTTGCTCAACACGTTGAACAACATCTACGCACTCACGGCCTTTGACACGGAAAAGGCACAGCATGCCATTCTTGAACTTGGGAAACTCTTGCGTTACTTGCTTTATGACAACCAGGTGGAACGTGTGCCCCTCAAGAAGGAAGTGGAGTTCCTGCAAAACTATATCGAACTCATGCGACTGCGCATTGGCAAGAACGTGGACTTACAAGTGGACTTCAATGTGCCACAACATCGCGAGGTAAACATAGCCCCGCTCCTCTTCATCTCGCTCGTTGAGAATGCTTTCAAACATGGCATCTGCCCCACCCAACCCTCGTTCATTCATATCAGTCTGAGCGTGAAAGATGACGGAGAAATCACCTTCACTTGCACGAATAGCAACTTCCCCAAGACTGCCGATGACAAGAGTGGCGGAGGTATTGGTTTGCAACAGGTAAGTCAGCGCCTGGCGCTCTCTTATCCGCAACGCCACACGTGGGAAAAGGGCGTCAAAGACGGAGTTTACACGTCGTGCATCAAGCTGAAGGGCGAGTAAATCACAAAGCACATGCCCCGAATGGCGCTTTCCCCCCTCCCCACCTCAGAACCTCAGAACTTCAGAACTTCCTCCCTCAAAACCTCATAACCTTATCCCCTCAAAACCTCCCCCATGACCTGCGCTATCATAGATGACGAACCTCTTGCGGCAGCTTTGCTCGAGAGTTACGTTCAGAAAACTCCCTTTTTGGAACATAGCGGCACCTTTGCCAATGCCATTGATGCCATGGCGACACTAAGCAAGGCGCCTGTGGAACTCCTTTTTCTCGATATCCAAATGCCCGAACTCAGTGGGTTAGAGTTTGCCAAACTCATCCCACCCACAACGCGCATAATCTTTACCACAGCCTTCAGTCAGTATGCCATTGAGGGCTATAAGGTGAATGCCTTCGACTATCTGCTGAAACCCATTTCCTATGCCGACTTCCTGGCGGCAGCACAACGCGCGGCGTCAAGCGCAACTCCCACACCACAGACAGCTGAACCTATTGGCACCGGGCTTGCTAACGAAACGTCGATCTTCGTCAAGAGTGATTACAAACTCTTGCGCATTGACTTCAACGACATTCTCTATATTGAGGGACTCAAGGACTATGTCAAGATTTACCTTGCATCTACCCCGCGCCCCATTCTCTCATTGACGGCAATGAAAACGCTTGAGGACAATCTGCCAGCCGAACGCTTCATGCGCATTCACCGTTCCTACATCGCCAATATGACTTCAGTCACCGCCATTGAGAGAAGCAACATTCTGGTGGGCGATAAGTCGTTGCCCATTTCCGATACGTATAAAGACAAGGTACTGGAATACGTCAACAAGCGACTCTTGGGAAGCAGATAACCCCACCTACGACGGCACAAATTACGCACAATGACGTCACATCCTTAAATACGAATCATAAAGTTACTAATCGCGCGTCCGATTAGTAACTTTTTTCTTTCTATAAGTAATTCTTTTCGGCGCAACACTCACTCCGTTATTTTTCATACTGCAAACACCGCCTTGCAAAAGGCATTTCAAGCGCCAAGAAAGATTTTGGCAACCACAGAAAGCAGACTGAGCAGACTGAATTTCAGGAACATATCTCCTTTGTTTGAGAAACGCGCTCACTTTGACTCCTTCGGATTTCAAACGTTCATCTGAGATACTGAAAAGAACGTATTTTCAGCATTTTGTTACGTAAAAACTTTGCACAAATAAGCGTTGTCCGTAACTTTGCAAAGAAAAGTTAATCGATAAGGTTAGGAAGTTGGAAGAAAAAAACGACGAACGGTTAACAGTGAAAGGTTAACGGTTAACGATGAAAGGTTAACGGTTAATGGTGGAAGAGAAATGCACTTCCCCCTCCCCCTTTCCCCTTCACTCTTCCCTCATAACCTCTTAACCTCATTAACCTCATAACCTCTTAACCTAAATTTGCTATGAGTTTTAACGTACCTCAAACGGAAAAGAAGCGAGTTGTCATTGTCGGTGGCGGATTTGGCGGTTTGAAATTGGCTAACAAACTTCGCAAGTCGAATTTCCAAGTGGTTTTAATCGACCGTAATAACTACCATCAGTTTCCCCCGCTGATTTATCAGATAGCTTCGTCGGGTATAGAACCCAGTAGTATTTCCTTCCCCTTCAGAAAGATTTTCCAGAATCGCAAGGATTTCTACTTCCGTATGGCTAAGGTGCGCTCCATTTTCCCCGAGCACAAAATCATTCAGACTTCAATCGGTAAGGTAAAGTATGACTACCTCGTCCTTGCCGCAGGGACAACCACAAACTTCTTTGGCAACAAACACGTTGAGGAAGTGGCCATCCCCATGAAGAATGTGAGCGAAGCAATGGGACTTCAAAATGCACTTCTTGAAAACTTAGAGCGTGCACTTACTTGTGCCAGCGAGCGCGAACGTATGGAATTGCTCAATGTGGTAATCGTAGGTGGTGGTGCTACAGGTGTAGAAGTAGCCGGTGCACTTTCGGAAATGAAGAAGTATATCATTCCGAAGGATTACCCCGACCTTCCCTCAAGTCTTATTAATGTATATTTGGTTGAAGCAGGCCCTCGCCTTCTTTCAGCAATGAGTCCGGAATCTTCAGCACATGTAGAGCAGTATCTTCGAGAAATGGGCGTCAACGTGTTGCTCAACAAGATGGTTACTGACTACAAGGACCACCGCGTAATGCTTAAGGACGGCAGTAGCATTGCTACGCGCACATTTATTTGGGTGAGCGGTGTGGCTGCACAAAACGTGGGCAACATGCCTAAAGAAAGTCTTGGACGCGGAGCACGCATAAAGGTAGATGCATTTAACCGTGTGGAAGGTCTTGAAGACGTATTCTGCATTGGTGACCAATGTATCATGGAAGAAGGAGACCCAGATTGGAAAGGTGGACACCCTCAGCTCGCCCAAGTAGCCATTCAGCAGGGCAGATTACTTGCAAAGAACTTGCAGCGCCTTGAAAAGGGAAAAGACTTAAAGCCCTTCCGCTATCTTAACCTTGGAACGATGGCTACGGTAGGCAGAAATCGCGCCGTTGCTGAGTTTAAGAGCATCAAGATGGCTGGTTTCATCGCTTGGATTATGTGGCTCGTTGTTCACTTACGCTCCATCCTTGGCGTACGTAACAAGATTATCGTATTCTTCAACTGGATGTGGAGTTACTTTAGCTACAGCCAATCGCTCCGCCTCATTGTTTACGCACGTAAAGCAAAAGAAGTGCGCGACCGTGAATTGCGCCTTGCCGATTCTCACTGGGGACAAGACCTTATGAGTGAAGGTGCCGACGAAATTAAATTAGAAGGTGAGCAATAACGTTCTCCTTGCAATAGCATAAAATGAAACGTAGGTCATGTTACTTTCAAGAGCAACATGACCTACGTTTTTTCATCTCCATTCTCACCCATTAGGAACACCACTTCTCATTGGAAAAACTATAACTCCAAATAGGGGAAACAAAGAGTAATATGCGACGCCGAGTTTGGGTACTTAAAACGCCGAGTTTGAGGTTTTGTTTTACCCCTTACAAATTGCCTAATTCTTAGGACAGACGGGTTCGAAATAAGTTGCGGGATTCGCGTCCGCATCCGCCATTAGCGCCGTCAAGATTCCCTCACGCTTGCCATTGGCAATCCAAACGGCAATACCTGCATCGGCCACCTTTCGCGCAATGGTACACTTCGTTTGCATGCCTCCCCTTCCGAAAGTGGATTGTGAAGTTTGAATGTAACTTTCAAGGGAGCGCCCCGCCTCAACATGGCGAATAATTTCAGATTGTGGGGAGTCAAGCGGACCGTTATAAATCCCATCGACATTGCTAAGCAAGAAGAGCGCCTGCACGTCCATCATCGTGGCGATAAGGCCTGAAAGTTCGTCGTTGTCGGTAAACATAAGTTCCGTAATGCTTACCGTATCGTTCTCATTGACTATTGGAAGCACCCCATTCTGAAGCATCACGCGCATACAGTTACGCTGATTTTGATAATGGCGTTCGGTGCTGAAACTTTCTTTAAGCGTAAGCACCTGCCCAACACTAATGCCGTATTCTTTAAACAACTCATAGTAGCGGTTCATTAACTTCGCCTGCCCTACGGCAGAGAAAAGTTGGCGTTGGTCAACTGTATCGAGTTCTCCGAGTGACATGTGGCGCAGTTCACTACGTCCGCAAGCCACAGCACCAGAAGAAATCAAGATTACCTCTATGCCACTCTTGCGCAAGTTAGCTATTTGGTCAACAAGTGCCGACATGCGCGTCACGTCAAGCGTACCATCCTGACGCGTCAGCACATTACTGCCCACCTTTACGGCAATGCGTTTATATTTAGTCGTATCTATCATGATTTGAGTGTATTATTTGTTTAACTTTGAGAGAAGAACGGAAGTTTTTTATTCGACAAGCGAACAGAGGAAGATATAAATGGGTGGTTGGGTTAGACAGAAGAACAAAAGAACATATTTTTTTTGATGGATTTAGGCGGTTCGTTGGAGAGGTTTTAGACAGAAGAACAAAAGAACAGAAGTTGGTGGGCGGGGTTAGGCAGTTCGGTGGGGACGTTTTAGACAAAAGAACAGAAGAACATAATTATGTGGACAAGGTTAGGCGGTTCGTTGGAGAGGTCTTAGACAGAAGAACAAAAGAACAGAAGTTGGTGGAAAGGGTTAGGCATGATTAGGGAACTATGACTTTTTAAATGTTCTGTATTTCCTTTTAATAACGAGACGTTCACCACCAAAGTTTATTAATAACCCACAATCGATTCTCGTAGCGGTTAAATAGTTCACAAGTTGTGCTTCATGAATCGGGAGGAGATTCTGTATCGCTTTCAGTTCTATGATTATTTTGCCTTCAACAATAATATCCGCTTTATATTCTCCAACTACAACATCATCGTAATAAACAGGGACACCCACCTCTGTCTCTGCAAAAAGTCCATGTTTATCCAATTCTATCAACAAAGCATTTTGATAGACCATCTCAAGGTATCCAGATGATAATTGTAGTCGAACATTATAAGCACATTGAATAACCGTCTGCACCAATTCTTCAAATTCCATTTCTAAAGTATAATCTTTTATTCTTTTGTCCTAATCTTAAAATCAAACCGTAAGTAAGCAATAATCCTTAATTATGCCCTTATATTCCTATGTCTAAAAACAACGTCATAATTTTTTAGTTTTTTTAGACAAAAGAACATAAGTACATAATTTAGTTATGGTATTCCTTGTACAACTTATGTCCTTTTGTTCTTTTGTCTAAAAAAACAATAAGCAACTTATGTACTTCTGTTCTTTTGTCTAAAAAAACAACAAGCAACTTATATACTTCTGTTCTTTTGTCTAAAACCAAAACCTTCAATCGTTACTATCGTTTCAACGAAGCGCGTAAGCCTTGTTGGACACTGTGAGTAAATCCGCAGGCTTCCATAGCGTTGAGTCCGCGTATGGTAAGTCCGCCGGGGGTTGTTACTTTGTCAATTTCCGCTTCGGGATGTGCGCCCTCTTGTGAGAGTAAGTCAATAGCCCCTTTGAGGGTTTGACATACGATTTCCTGAGCCTCTTGCGGGCGGAAACCAAGTTCTACGCCCCCTTCCTGAGCCGCGCGGATGTAACGCAGAGCAAAGGCTATGCCACAGGAAGCGAGTGACGTGGCTGCGGGCATGAGTTCTTCCTTAATGAGCATTGCTTTCCCCATAGTGGAGAAGAGTTGAAGGAGCATGGCATCTATTTCCGCCGTAGTGCGAAGGGTGGAGATAAAGGTCATACTGCTGCCGTGCGCAATGGCGGTATTGGGCATTAAGTGACAGAGAGGGATACTCGCCTCTCTCACAGCGTTGGGCAAGAGTCCGTCTATCTCGTTCAAACTTATGCCTCCCGCCAACGAGGCTAAGATGTGTTTCTTAGCATCTAAGAGTCCGCTGATTTCCGCTATCACTTGCGCCACCAACCAAGGCTTTACGGCAAGAATAATCAAGTCAGCGCTGGCAACGACTTCCAGATTGTTGGTCGTTGTCTGCACCTGTGGAAAATCCTGTTTCAAAGCCTCCAACTTTTGCGTTGACGGGTTGGATATATATATATTATGTTCGGACGAGGTTTTCAGAATGCCACGAGCAACTGCGCCTCCCATGTTTCCAGCTCCGATAATTGCGATGTTCATAGTATATTAATGTGTTGACAAATAAATCAAATTGTAAATCGTAAAGAACTTTGGCGACAAAGGTAACATTTTTACAGCACCAAGCGCCATTCAGCAACAAAAAGAAATGTTACAATCGCCAAAAACTGAGATTTTGAAAGCAAAAACCTTATTTTGCAAGAAATTTTCAATGAAATCTTAAAAAATATTTACTTTTCTATTGTCATTACAAAATAAAGTTTCATCTTTGTCACGGAAACATTACTAACCCTCTGAGACGGGACTACGGAAACTACAGATTCGCCTCGGAACAAAATCAACATTCCCGCTATGAAAAAAATCTTTTTGAAGAGCGCGCTTATCGCAATCGCTGGTACAACTTTGTTTAGTTCTTGTATTGGTTCTTACTCTTTGTTCAACAAGTTGGCAAAGTGGAACGTTAACGCAACTGGCAACAAGTATCTCAATGCTATTATCGGCGTAGTGATTTCTCCTGCTTACGGATTCTGTATGTTTGCTGACGCTATCGTTCTTAACTCTATCGAATTCTGGACTGGCGACCAACTCCTCTCAGACGTGGGTAAGACACAGCCTCTCATGGGCACTGATGGCAATTTCTATCTCATCACTACAGTAGTTGATGGTTACCGCATCAGTAACGAAACTACGAAGGAGGTTTCTTATTTGAAGTATGATAAGGAAAGCAACATTTGGAGTCGTGAAGCAAACGGCGAAGTGAATAACTTGCTCCGCGTAAATGCTGACAACACGCTCACAGTGTATCTCCCCAATGGCGAAACTATGGACGTTACTAACGATGCCCAAGGTTTGCAACAGGTTCAGAATGCTATGAACCCCGAAACTCCTCTTATGGCTGCTAAGTAATAACATGCTATAAACATTTTGCGCCCTGCGTTGATGACGTAGGGCGCAAATTTTGTTTTTCTGAAATTGTCGCAAAAAAGAGTCTTTAATACGAAAGACTATAAGTAACTTTGTCGCTCGTAAGTTACTCTTTATTTTCACTAAGTCGGTTATAAAAACAACCCTCACTCAGTTACCTTCAATTATGACTGAACATCTCACCATTCATTCGGGCGATAAGGCGGAGCGTTACGCCTGTCTCCTCCCCCAACTTGAGGAAATAGTTTCTACGGAGACTGACCCCATAGCCAACATGGCAAACGTGGCGGCCAGTCTGTGGGAAACCTTCCGCTTTTGGTGGGTAGGTTTTTACCGCGTCATTGACAACGAACTCGTTCTTGGTCCCTTTCAAGGTCCGCTTGCTTGCACACGCATCCGTAAGGGGCGCGGCGTTTGTGGCACTTCTTGGGAAGAGGCGCGCACAATTATTGTGCCCGACGTAGAGCAGTTTCCCGGACACATTGCTTGTAGCAGTGCGTCGCGTTCGGAAATTGTAGTGCCGATTCTTAAAGACGGAGTGGTGATTGGAGTACTTGATGTGGACAGTGAGTACCTTGCCACGTTTGACGAGACGGATGCACTATGGTTAGAGAAAGTTGCCCAACTGATTGCTAAAGACTTTTGAACACACAAGACATGAAACAAATTGAAGTAGTCGCCGCTATCATTCGTGAAGGCGACACTATTTTCGCCACACAACGCGGTTACGGTGAATTTGAAGGCATGTGGGAATTTCCCGGAGGCAAAGTTGAGCAAGGAGAAGCGCCCGAGGAGGCCCTACGTCGCGAAATCCGCGAAGAGTTAGCCATAGACGTAGCCGTAGATTCCCTGCTCTGCACCACGGAATACACCTACCCCACCTTCCATCTCGTTATGCACTGCTATTGGTGTCACATCGCGGAGGGCACGCCTCAACTCTTGGAGCATAAGTCTGCCCGCTGGCTTTCCGCACAAGAATTACTTGACGTCATGTGGCTCCCTGCCGACATTCGCTTACCACAAATCACGAATAAGAAAAAGGAACCCCAATGAGAGTTGAGGTTCCTTTTTTATGTGTAAGAGTTCTGTTTACGTCTTACTCCGCCAACGCCTTATGCGCACTTGCCGCTTCGGCATTGCCCAACTTTTCGTAAGCAAAGGCAAGGAGACGATGGATTTCGGGATTCTCGGGGTTGAGTTCGAGCGACATTTTTCCGTAAGTCACGGCGTTGTCATACTGTCCCACGAGCAAGTAAATGCGGGCACACTCTTGCGCATAGAAGTAATGCTTCGGATTGCGACGTAGCGCGAAGTGCATGTCATCAAGTGCCTGTTGATACATACGCGCAGCGAGTTCCACCTGCGAACGTAAGGCATAGAAGCGGTCGGTCAAGTTTTGCGGGCCAAGCGTTTCCTCATACATATTGTAATCTGCCACCGCCTTACGATATTCTCCCAATTCGTAATAAAGGTTTGCGCGTTCCATCACATAACCTGCGCTACGCGGAGGAATAGGTCGGGGAAGGCGAACAATGGTACTGTCGGCATCAATAAAGACAGCATAAATGTCAAAAGTGTGACATACTGCCTCCAGGAGGAAGGATATAACATCGGCATCATCTCATCTGTTCCGGTGAACCACGCTACTCCGGCTTCATTCTATGCCCATGAGACAAACAGAGGCAACTATTACAGCATCGCTTCTCAGATTCCAGATACAGACTTCGAATTCTTCGCAAGTGCCGGTTTCCTTGACTATAAGGACAAGAAAGGCGACAAGGATCCTATTGACCAGGTGATTGAGTCTCAGGGATATACTGTGTGCTACGGACTTGAAGAATTCAGGAAGGAGGCAGCCGGAAAGGAGAAAGTGATCTTCTGCCAGGAAAGCAACAGGCAGGAGGATGCAGAGAACTATGTCAGCGATGCCAAGACTTCTGAAGATATAACTCTTGCCCAGATGGTCCAGTTAGGAATCGAATCACTTGGAGATGATGAGCCATTCTTCATCATGTGCGAAGGCGGCACAATCGACTGGGCAGCACACGACAACAGGACAATGTCAATGATCACTGATGTGATCGACTTCGACGCCGCGGTCAAAGTAGCATACGAATTCTAT
>CALFGU010000105.1 GCA_937877685.1 uncultured Prevotella sp. | reverse complement strand
AGGTGATAATCCATTGTTGACAGGCCTTGAAGAAGGTATGTCTATGAGTACGTTCAGTGCGCCTTATCCTACGGTTACTCCTGAGGGTATTACGGCTTACTATGCTGAACCCTTCCCTAAGGGTGACAACACAGTGGCTACGCTCAAGAAGATGAGAACGGCAATTCCTGCAAATCAGGGTGTGGTGCTTGTTGGTGAAAAAGAAAAGTCTGGTACTTTCAAGATGCTTCCTGCTGCTGGTGAAGAAGTGCCCGCTGAACTTGAAAATCGCTTGAGTGCTACTGGTGCTCAGTCGGTAGTGATGAGTGAAAGTGGTGTAGATTATATCCTTGGTAAGGGTTCTAAGGGCGCAGGCTTCTACAAAGCAAAGGCGGGTTCTACGCTTGCTGCTGGTAAGGCATACTTCCACTTCGAAAATTCGGCACAGGTACGCAACTTCGTATTGCGCTTCGGTGGTGAAACGACGGATATTGAAGATGCTGTGCTTGCTCCCGCTACGGACAACGATGCGATTTACGACCTCAGCGGTCGCCGTGTAAACGAGGTGACGAAGGGCGGTATCTACATCAAGAATGGTAAGAAGTTTATCGTGAAGTAACACATGACTGTTTAAAACTGAATGACTTATGAAAAAGATATATGTAACTCCCACTCTTGAAGTGTTTGAATATATTCCCGAAGGACAGTTGCTGATGCCAAGTGAATTTAGCGCGACTGTCGGTGGTACAACTGGGGGCAATGGAGAAGAAGAAGAACTTGGAAATGACGATGGTGAGAATTTTGGATGGAGCAACAAGCGCCAGCCAAATGCCACTTGGGGTAAGTCTCCTTGGGAATAAGACGAACGTAAATATGTATTGACAATAAGAGGCGTCACGGTGGTGGCGCCTCTTATTGTCAGTTAGTAGTTAGTAGTTAGTAGTTAGTAGTGAGGAGTCAGTAGTGAGGAGTTATTTGCCGGATACCAATAGTTGCAAATTGCCACTTATGAAGTGTCAATTCGTCAAATAGCACATCCTTAAAGGTTCATTTTGTAAAAATACCTTGATTGTCATACGCTATAATTGCCAATAAATCAATATTTTTGCGTTCGCAAATTAAATTGCGGGGGTATGCCCCTATGCCTACTACTGCATTGATAACGACAACATACTAACAACTTAATTATTTCGTAATTTACAAACTATGAAACTATTTACGCAATGGAGGTTTATCCTCCTCTCCGCACTCTTCTCCCTCCTCGGGATGGGTAGTGCGTGGGCACAACTCGAAAATGGCAAAGTCTATTGCTTCGAGAATTTAGGCAACGAGGGAAAGTCATTGGTGATTACCAATAGTACGAACCTCACCATCGCCACTACAAACACTGATGATTTTAAGCAGCAATGGTTTGTTGAAAATATCGGGGAT
>CALFGU010000104.1 GCA_937877685.1 uncultured Prevotella sp. | reverse complement strand
ATATTTAACTCTTCCCTTCATCTGCGGATATTTTTCCAAAGCCTTTTGATAATCGCCATCAAGATAGTTACACAATGCCATGTGTTGGAGATAAAGGGGCATGGGATTCAAGGCGTATGCCGCACTTGCCTCAGCCGCCGCCTTCTTAGCGTTCCAATCGGCATAGGCAGGCACTCCTGACTTAGCAAACGTATAAAGCAACTTACTGAATGCGTAATGCACTTCATCCTTTTTCTCACTCACCTCAAAAGCTTGGTTAACGTAAGCCTGCGCTTGGTCATAATTGCCATAGGCCGTAAAGAAGTTTGCCAAGTTCAAGTAACCTTCAGGATTCTTGGGGAAGGCCGTGTTAAAATCTTGGTAAGCCGTATGCGTCAACAACGAATCGGCCACATCAAGCATCAGTACGTAACTCAAGGCCTGCTCTTCGTCAGCAGGGAGTTGCTTGGGGATGCGAATCTTTCGGAGGTCGGAATTAAAGGTACTTGCTGCCGTAATCTTAAGTCGGTCAATGAAGCGCGCATCTATCGCACACGACGTCGTAGCACTGTCAGCCACGTTGCGCTGTACCATTCCCACCACTTCGCCTGCCTCATTGAGGAGCGGACATCCGAAGTTGAGAAGCGTGTTAGGCGCTGTGGTCTCATAATAATGGAATCCCGCGTAAGGGGTCACCACTTTGGTTTCTACGGCAGTAGGTTTCGCCTTCTTCGATGTGGTGTAGGTGTAAAGGTTTAAGGTTTGACCAACGGCAACACTGTCTGTCGCCACGGTGAAGAAGTCGAACTTGGGTTTCTTTGCTTCAAGCGTTACCACCGCCAAGTCATATGTGCTACTAGCTCCGACAAGGCGACTCACAGGATAGCGTTTGCCCTTAGCATCTATCACTTCGGCACGCACGGCTCCCTCAAGCAACGTGTAGGGTACCACTGTTTTGCCCTCAACACTGAGCAAGAATCCATAACCTGAGGCTAGAATTGTGCCGTCTGCCTTATAACTAATCAAATTTACCACTGCCTGATGGGGCTTTTTCGCACCGAAGAGCGACAGTGGGAGAAGGAGGAGAATGAAAAGAAGTTGTTTCATAATCAACGGTTAAGATAGTTGCGGGAATGGCGCTTAACTGGCATCATGATTTTGACGCTAAAAACAAGGTTTGAAAGACTCAAAACTATGTTAGTTATACGGCGCCCTAAGAGTAACTTTCTACGCGCTAAGTTACGTATAGAATTCCCAATAATTATTTGTGTTGTTCATACGTTAGATTCGGAGGTGCGAAAGCGAGGTTCACACAGGCAAAATTGCCGTAGTTGCGCCACCCTTTGCCACCTTATTTACCGCTACTCCAATCGAAGGAGCGCTTTGGCATTCTCAATGGCCGCTTGGGTAAGTTCCGCACCGCTCAACATAGTTGCAATTTCGCGGATGCGCCCTTCGTTATCGAGTTGTTTTATGCTACTGGTCGTTGCATCGGAATGTTCTGTTTTATAGACAAAGTAATGTTCCTCGCCAAGGGCTGCAATCTGTGGCAAGTGGGTGATGCAAATCACTTGGCAAGACTTGGCCATCACTTGCATTACCTCTGCCATTTTTTCTGCCATCTTACCGGAAACTCCTGTATCAATTTCGTCGAATATAATAGTCGGAAGGTTTTGATGTTCCGAAAGAATGGCCTTTAAGGAAAGCATGAGGCGCGCAATTTCCCCCCCAGAAGCAATTTGCGAAACATCTTGCATCGGCACATTTCTGTTAGCGCTGAAAAGGAAGGTCACGGCGTCCATTCCTGAAGTTTCGGGGTTGGCACGTTCCGTAATTTGGAAGGCTACTTGTACGGCAGGCATGCCTAAAAGTTGCAGGCGCTCGCAAAGGCCTGACTGGAGCGTTGCGGCTGCCGTTGTGCGCGTCTTCGTAAGTGCCTTTCCTGTTGCGCAAAGTGACTTAAAGAGTTGTTCTACTTCAAGTGTTTTCTTCGCAAGATACTCATCGCTGTTTTCTATGCGGTCGAGTTGCTCGGCAAGGGAGTCGCGCAGGGCGATAAGTTCTTCCACACTCGTCTTATGGTGTTTCTTTTGCAAACTATAGAGGGTGGAGAGGCGCTCATCGAGAAAGGCGAGTCGCTGAGGGTCAGCCTCGGTGCGCTCTGCGGCTTGCTCGATGTCTTGTTCAAGGTCGGCGAGTTCGATTCTGCAACTCTCCAAGCGCTCTGCCCAACTTGCGGCGTCGGGCATCACACGCTCTACTTGGCGCAAGGCATTCACGGCTTGGCGCAACTGTTGTGTGACGGCGCAATCCTCAGCGTTGAGCATCGTGTAGGCACCCTGGAGCGACTGGCGGATTTCCTCGGCATGCTCCAAGAGTTCTTGTTCCTGCTCCAACTCTTCTTGTTCGCCCTCCTTGAGGTTGGCATCCTCGAGTTGTTGCAACTGGAACTGCATATACTCCGTATCCGTTTGGTCCTTCGCCACCTGCTCGCGGAGCTGTCGGAGTTCCTTTTCGGCAACGGTATAAGCGTGGAAAGCGCTGGCATATTCCTTGCGACAATCCGCATTATCCGCCATCACATCTAAGACAGAAAGCAGAAAATCTTCGCGTCCCATGAGGAGGTTTCGGTGTTGCGAATGGATGTCAATGATATACGCCGAAAGTTCTTTGAGTACGGCGAGTTGCACAGGCGTATCGTTGAGAAAAGCTCTGCTTTTGCCCGCCGAAGTTATCTCACGGCGCACAATGCATTCCGCACCGTCGAAATCAATGTCGTTATCCGCAAAAAAGTGTTCGAGTTGCAGTCCCGAAACATCGAAAGTGGCTTCGATAAGACACTTGGCAGCACCCGCCTTTAAGGCTTTGGCGTCCGCACGTTGGCCACAAATCAAGCCGAGTGCGCCTAAGATGATACTCTTACCCGCACCGGTTTCACCCGTAATCACAGAAAAACCACTCGACAAGTCAATGTCGAGTTTTTCAATAAGGGCGTAGTTGGATATAGTGAGGTGGGTTAACAATTTTCTTATAAGGTTTTAAGGTTTATAGGTTATGAGGTTATAAGGTGCCATTCGGTCTGCACAGCCCTTATAACCTAAGAGCGTAGCGACCTTATAACCTTTCCCCTAAAGGGGATAACCTTACTTCTGTATCTTCCTCCAATACGTATTTTGCGAAGCATTGATACGGCTCAAGAGTTCGTAGAGTTCTTCCTTCTCTTTCGCCGTAGCCTTTCCGACATAGATGTTCACAATTTCGTCACGCTTGTACTCCGTAAAGAGTTCGGGCAGGCGGGACATGGGTTTGTTTTCACGAGCTGTCTTTAAGAGGTCAAAAGCTTCCGTAATCGCGGCACGACCTCTGTCTGCGTTTTCCGCCATTACGTCTAAGCCCTCGCGGTAATACTTATATTGAAACTCGCGATACTCCTTCATGCCATTGTCCAAGTAGTCGTTGATAATGGCAAAGCGATTTTTCTCATCATCAAAGGCTTTCCAACCCTTGGCTGAGAGAAGCAAACTCTGAGAATTCGTTACGATGGTCTTCGCCGTCTCTAAAACATCCGTACCTCCGAGTGGCGCCATCGTGTCTAAGTCCATGCCGATGATGAGATAGGCATAGTAGGCAATGAGTGCCGTGAGGTCTTTATCAATTACGTCAGCGTTAAACTCCAGTTGGTCAAACTCGCGATAGTTAAAGCTAAAGTTGGGGTCGTTTGTGCTAAAGACGGTCGTCGTATAGGCACTGTTATACACAGGTCTTGAACTCTGCACCATGAGTGAGGCAGTGGCGTCGCCCGTTGCGTCATCGTATTTTTCAATCGTGATAGAAAAACTACACGAAATGCGTTCGTTGGGACGGAATTGGAGATTCGTCCACTGGCGCGTATTGATAAACTCCTTCAATGCCTCTTGTAACGCCTCGAATACGGCAGTGTTGGTGCCCTCAATCTTTTGCGCATTCACCGTTACCTTTGCGTCCAATTCTTGTGCGCAAAGGGTGGCGGGCATCAGGCAGAGACATAGGAGCAATGCCCAAAGGCGAGAAACGTAGAGGTATTTTAATCGAGCGAACATAGATAATCGAGAATGTCTTTGGCAACTTCCGTCTTCGACTTGAGGTCGAAGGGCACGGGAGCGCCTTCTGCGGGAATGATGGTCACTTTATTCGTGTCGTGTTGGAAACCTGCGCCGGCATCGTTGAGGGAGTTGAGCACGATAAAGTCTAATTGCTTGCGGCGCAACTTTTCCTGGGCGTGCGCCAACTCATTTACGGTTTCAAGGGCGAAACCCACGAGGCGCTGGTCGGCACGTTTTTGCGCGCCTAAGGCAGCAGCGATGTCACGAGTGGGAACAAGGTTGAGTTCCAACCCACTTTCGCCACGCTTAATCTTTTCCGCCGCCACGGCATCTACGGTAAAGTCGGCAACAGCGGCACACATGATTGCGGCATTGCACGAAGGGAAGAGCGCCGTAGCCGCTTCGTACATTTCAGCAGCACTTTCCACGTCGGTGCGTCGGATATTGGGATGCTTCACTTCCAGTTTCGTAGGACCACTTACGAGTTCCACTTCCCAACCTCTCTTGGCGCATTCCTCCGCTAAGGCATAGCCCATCTTACCACTGGAATAATTGCCAATGAAACGCACAGGGTCAATCTTTTCATACGTAGGTCCCGCCGTAATCAAGACACGGCGCTTCGGGCCCTGCTGTTGCGCAAAAAAGCGAGCGATGTGGTCGAAAATAACTTCGGGTTCCTCCATTCTGCCTTTACCTACGAGGTGAGAAGCCAACTCTCCCGAAGCGGGTTCTATGATATGATTGCCAAAGGAACGGAGGCGGTCAAGGTTTTGTTGCGTAGAGGGGTGCGCAAACATATCTAAGTCCATCGCGGGTGCCACAAACACGGGCGCCTTCATCGAAAGGTAGGTCGTAATCAGCATATTGTCGGCAATGCCATTCGCCATTTTGCCAATAGAAGAGGCCGTGGCGGGAGCGATGACCATAACGTCCGCCCATTGTCCGAGATCCACGTGACTGTGCCACGAACCGTCGCGCTGCGCAAAGAATTCGCTAATCACGGGATTTGAAGAGAGTGCAGAGAGCGTAACAGGTGTGATAAACTCCTTACCTGCGGAAGTAATAACTACCTGAACCTCGGCACCAGCTTTCACAAAGAGGCGAATGAGTTGGCATGCCTTGTAAGCAGCAATGCTTCCGGTGATGCCCAAAACGATATGTTTTCCTTTCATCATAGTCTTCTAAACTTTAAGAGGGCAAACGCCCTAATATCTTGCAAATTTAAGACATTTCTAAAGAATAACGGGGAGTGGGAACTGAAAAAGCGTCGTTTTAGAGGTCGGCATACACAATATTTATATAATACCGAAAATTCTCCGTTGATTTCCAAGCCCTCCATAAAGAAATTTGTACCTTTGCAAGTCTTATGGAAAACTTTATAGATGCCCTCGAACGATTCATCGTTGCCGAAATACGCGCCAGCGGTGAACCTGCTGATTACAACCATGACGCAGTAGAGATTCTGGATGCGAGAAACCACCTCTTCCGCAAGCGTGAGAATTGCACGACTGACGAAGAGCACAACATCTATGCCTTACGCGAGTTTTTCCGTATTGATGATGAAACGCTGGATTTCGTACCTGACCGCGGACGCATGAGAAGCGTGGCGCGCAATTTCTTTTAAGAATCAACAGGTTAGTATCTCCACGAGAATTACATCTCAATCCCCCAAAATTAAGTTACTTAGAATTCAAATTGTTAGTAACTTAATTTCAACTAAGTCACTTATAATTCTCACTATAATAGGTTTCGTTTTTAGACTTTCACAAAGCGCACCTATTTTGAGTCTTTTCACAAAAACAAAATAACGACTATGGAGCCCGTATTCAAACGCCGCATCCCCATTCAGTTACGTTTTAATGACGTAGACGGATTCGGACATATCAACAATAATGCTTACCTCGCCTATTACGACTTGGGCAAGGAAGACTATCTCATGAACCTCATCGACCGTGAGTTTTACCGCCGCGACATTGTACCCGTGGTGGCAAACATCAAGGCGGATTTCTTCTTCCCTATCTTCCACGGCGACGAAATCGAAATGCAAACACGCATCTCTCGCCTTGGGTCGAAAAGCATCACCTTCCACCAACAAGCGGTGAACGTTAAGACGCAAAAGATACTCTGCGAATGCTACACCGTAGTGGTTACCTTCTCCCTCTCTCAGCAATCGCCCGTGGAAATTCCCACTTGGATGCGCGAGAAGATTGAGGATTTTGAAGGAGTAAAGTTCTAACAAAAATGAGAAATGAGAAATGAGAAATGAGAAATACCTTGCGGGACTTTAATACGCCAGCGTTTTCTCTTTTCCCCTTTCTAAATGCTCCTTTCAAGTTACACCTCACGAGTCATGCAACAAATTATCTACGCTCAAAACCTCTGTGGCGAACTGGATGCACTTGTCGCGCAAATTGCGCCTGACCGTGTGTTCGTGCTGACTGACACGACTACGCAGGAGTGTTGCTTGCCCCTGCTCGAAAGTAGTGTAGCGGTTAGCAATGCTCAGCACATCACGATTGGGAGTACCGACGCGAGCAAGACGTTAGAAAGTCTTGCCGCGGTGTGGGAAGCGCTCGGCAATGGTGGAGGAAGTCGCCACTCGCTCTTACTTTGCCTCGGCGGCGGAATGGTTACGGACCTCGGCGGATTTGCTGCTGCTACGTTTAAGCGAGGCATTCCCTTTATTAACATTCCCACAACGCTCCTTGCAATGGTTGACGCAGCCGTTGGCGGTAAGACGGGAATTAACTTTAATGGGTTAAAAAACGAAATTGGAGTCTTTCGCGAAGCTGAAGCCGTCATCATCGACACGCAGTTTCTCCGCACCCTCGATGCTCCAAACTTACGATCGGGTTATGCCGAAATGCTCAAGCACTCCTTACTTGACGGCGTAGATATGTGGGCAACACATCTGAATTTCGAACTCTTCCAGCCCGATTATCCCCTCCTTCAAGACCTTGTGCGCCAAAGCATTGACGTCAAGCGTCGCATTGTGGCGGAAGACCCTACGGAAAAGGGCATTCGTAAAGCCTTAAACCTCGGGCATACTACGGCGCACGCCTTTGAAAGTCTTGCCCTGCACGAGAATCGTGTCTTGCTTCACGGTTATGCCGTAGCGTGGGGCCTTGCCGGTGAGTTATACCTCAGCGCAACGAAATTAGGATTCCCCACCGACCGAATGCGCCAAACGGTTCAGTATATTAATGAGCACTACGGCAAGTTTGATTTCACCTGTAAGCAATACGAGCAACTCTACGACTATATGACGCACGACAAGAAGAATGTGGGTGGCGTCATTAACTTTACCCTCCTCAACAATGTCGGAGACATCTGCCTCAATCAGCATGCCACGAAGGACGAACTCTTTGACATGTTCGACTTTTTGAGGGAAGGGAATTAGGGAAAGGAGAAATTTAGAAAGGAGAAAGGAGAAATCTCCATGCGGAGTACCTTCCGGATGGCGCTCTCCCCCTGTTCATAGGGGAAACCG
>CALFGU010000103.1 GCA_937877685.1 uncultured Prevotella sp. | reverse complement strand
GCAGCAGGTCGTTTCCCTGGCGGTTTCACAAAGCGCGAAGGCAAAGCAAATGACGAGGAAATCCTTACCTGTCGTTTGGTGGACCGTGCATTGCGTCCCCTGTTCCCCAGCGACTATCATGCTGAGGTTTATGTTAATGTAGTTCTCTATTCTGCAGATGGTGTGGACATGCCCGATGCTTTGGCTGGTTTTGCAGCCAGTGCAGCATTGTGCTGTAGCGACATTCCATTTGAAGGCCCTATAAGTGAGGTTCGCGTAGCTCGCATCAATGGCGAATTCGTCATCAACCCCACCTTTGCCCAGCTGGAAGAAGCCGATATGGACCTTATGGTTGGTGCTACCGATGAGAACATCATGATGGTAGAGGGCGAGATGAAGGAAGTTAGCGAGCAGGACTTGCTGGCTGCTCTGAAGGCTGCACACGAGGCCATCAAGCCCATGTGCCAGTTGCAGAAGGAATTGGCCAAGGAACTAGGCACCGACGTTAAGCGCGAGTATTGCCACGAGGTAAACGACGAGGAGTTGCGCGAGCAGGTTAAGACCGTTTGCTATCAGCCCGCCTACGAGGTAACCAAGATGGCCCTGGAGAAGCACGCACGTGCAGAGGCTTTCGAGAAGATTCGCGAAGATTTCAAGCTAGAATATGCAGCTGCTCACCCCGAGCTCAGCGACGACGAGCTAGCAGAGAAGAACTCTTTGGTAGACCGCTATTATCACGATGTAGAGAAGGACGCTATGCGCCGTTGCATCCTTGACGAGGGTATCCGTTTGGATGGTCGTAAGACCACCGACATTCGTCCCATCTGGTGCGAGGTTAGTCCCCTCCCAATGCCTCACGGCAGCGCTATCTTCACCCGTGGCGAGACTCAGTCATTGAGCACCACCACCTTGGGCACCAAGATGGACGAGAAGATGATTGACAACGTGCTTGACAAGAGCTACATGCGCTTCCTCCTGCACTACAACTTCCCTCCATTCTCTACTGGCGAAGCAAAGGCACAGCGTGGCGTAGGCCGTCGCGAAATTGGTCACGGCCACCTCGCATGGCGCGGTTTGAAGGGTCAGATTCCCGCAGAATTCCCCTACACAGTGCGTGTGGTGAGCGACATTCTCGAATCTAACGGTTCTTCAAGTATGGCAACTGTTTGCGCTGGTACTTTAGCGCTCATGGATGCAGGTGTACCTATGAAAGCTCCTGTAAGTGGTATCGCAATGGGACTTATCAAGAACCCCGGAGAAGACAAGTACGCAGTGCTTTCTGACATCCTCGGTGACGAAGACCACCTTGGCGATATGGACTTTAAGACAACAGGTACACTTAAAGGTCTTACTGCAACACAGATGGACATCAAGTGTGACGGTCTTTCTTATGAAATCCTTGAAAAAGCACTTGCACAGGCTAAGGCAGGACGTGAGCACATTCTTTCTTGCATGATGGAAACAATGAGCGAACCCCGTGCTGAACTTAAACCTCACGTTCCCCGCATCGAAGCATTTGATATTCCTAAGGAGTTCATCGGTGCTGTTATTGGCCCTGGCGGTAAGATTATTCAGGGAATGCAGGAAGAAACAGGTGCTACGATTACTATCGAAGAAGCAGACGGCGTAGGTAAGATCCAAGTTAGCGGTCCTAACAAGGAAAGCATCGAAGCGGCTATCGCTAAGATTAAGGCGATTGTGGCAATTCCTGAAGTGGGTGAAGTGTACAATGCAAAGGTAGTGAGCATCATGCCTTACGGATGCTTTGTAGAATTCATGGCAGGTAAGGAAGGTTTGCTCCACATCTCAGAAATCTCTTGGAAGCGCCTTGAAAGTGTTGAAGAAGCTGGACTTAAGGAAGGCGATAACATCACAGTGAAGCTCCTTGAAATCGATCCCAAGACAGGCAAATTCCGTCTCTCACACCGCGTTCTCGAAGAAAAGCCCGAAGGTTGGGAAGAACGTCCCCGTCGTCCCCGTCGCGAAGCGGCAGATGGCGAACGCCGTCCCCGTCGTGAGAAGAGCGAATAAACAAGCGTTTCAACACCGTTGAAATAATAAAAAAAGCAGATGCACCGAACCTATTGGTGCATCTGCTTTTTTGTTTGTGTGAAAATCAAATACAAATAGCGTAAACAATAAGTAATAGAAGCGTCCTAAAAAGTAATAGAATTTGTCCTCTATTACTTATTGTTTAGGGTGCAAGTTCAATAACCTCAAGGTCACGACAGCTATTTCCATCTATCGTAAAGCGAATGAGCGTTCTAACTGGGTGCCACCCATACGTTCCTGCTGCTCCGGGATTGATGTGAAGCAGATGGAGCGCAGGGTCGCGCATGACCTTCAGAATATGGGAATGGCCCGCAACGAAGAGGTCGGGCGGATTGCGAAAGAGTTCGTTAGCAATGCTTCGGTCATACTTACCGGGATATCCCCCAATATGTTTCATCACCACTTCCATTTCCTCACAACGAAAGCGTAACACCTCGGGAAATTGGCGGCGAATGTCGCTCCCGTCAATATTTCCATACACCGCTCTAAGGGGCTTTAGCGCCGCTAATTGGTCGGCAACGTGAAGCGAACCTATATCTCCCGCATGCCAAATTTCGTCGCATTCAGCGGCGTATTTCTTAAAGCGCTCGTCCCAAGTAGCGTGAGTGTCGGAAAGAAGAAGTATGCGGGTCATGTGAATTAAGGTCTAGTAGCATTCCCGTTTTCGTCCATACCTATTTCCAACCGACGCGTTATCTTTTTTAATTGATAGTTCCAGTTTTCGTTAGCATCACTTTCTGTTCCCTCAGTATTGATATCTATATCTGTATCGAAACTATGGACGGTTTGGATGGTATATTTTCCTTCCTTCGTTATGCCAACAATTGAACATGATAAGATACTATAGAGTCTAAGAGAGTCAACATCTTCTGGATATACTCCGTTAGAAACGAACTGAATTTCCATTTTGCTATTAGCAGGAAGGAAGTCATAATTCTTGCTAATCTTATACTTGTACTTATTTAGATAAGTTTCAGGTATTTCAACCCATTTTTCTTTAACAAGTTCTATAGTGTCTGTAACCCCAAAGTGATCTGTGCATATCGCTATGGGATTAGAATAAGATAATAAATCTTTAGACGCTTCTATTTGAAAATGAAAATCCGCCTTTTCACTATAGGTAATGGTATGGATAAACTCATAGTCATCTCCACAAGACACCAAACCATAACTTAAGAAACACATAAATAGATAGAGTGCCTTTTTCATAATTTTCATTTTAATTTGTTGTGAGTTTAAAATTGTTTAGTTCTATATTTCCAATCATTATTTCCCTTTAATCTTTAATCGTTCCCCGTTCTCTAATCCTTTATTCCCCCCAACTGGCACGTTCCAGACTTCTGTAGCCCACGGCTTCGGCAATGTGGTGACTTTGAATTTGAGGGGCGCCCTCGAGGTCGGCAATGGTGCGCGCCACTTTAAGAATGCGGTTGTAGGCACGGGCAGAAAGGTCGTGCTTACGGATAGCTAAGCGCAAGAGGTTTTCACCTGCGGCGTCGGGAGTGGCATACGTTTGGATTTGTGCGTCGGTCATTTGCGCGTTGCAGTGCACTCCCTTGCTATCCTTAAAGCGTTCCGCCTGAATGGCCCGCGCTTTTTCGACACGCTCACGGATTTGCGCACTGCTTTCTCCCGCTGGCGCCTTCGTAAGTTCGTCAAGCGAAACGGGAACCACCTCTACGTGCATATCCAGTCGGTCAAGGAGCGGTCCGCTAATCTTATTCTTATAACGCTGTACCTGTCCGGGGGTGCAATCACAGCGACGTGTGGGGTGATTATAGTAACCGCAGGGGCAGGGATTCATGGCCGCTACGAGCATAAAGGAACAGGGGAGTGTGGCACGGTATTTGGCGCGCGAGATATTGATAACGCGGTCCTCAAGTGGTTGCCGCAGGGTTTCGAGTGCCACTTTCGAAAATTCAGGCAACTCGTCCATGAAAAGCACACCGTTATGCGCCAAACTTATTTCGCCCGGCTGGAAATTCACTCCGCCTCCGATGAGCGCAACGTCCGAAACCGTGTGATGCGGAGCACGGAAAGGGCGACGCGTGATTAACGAAGTGCCCGAAGCAAGGCATCCAGCGATAGAATGGATTTGTGTGGTTTCCAAACTTTCGGCAAGTGTGAGGCGCGGAAGTATGGAAGGCATTCGCTTCGCCATCATACTTTTCCCGCATCCAGGTGCGCCGATGAGCATAAGGTTATGCCCGCCCGCCGCAGCCACTTCAAATGCGCGCTTCACGTTTTCTTGTCCCTTGACTTCGCTAAAGTCGTAGGGGCAATCAGCTTGTGCTTGGAAGAATTCCTCACGTGTGTTGACAATGGTCTGTTCCAGTGTGGGTTCTCCGCTTAAGAAGGCGATAACTTGCTTGAGGTGGGAAGCGCCAAAGACTTTTAGTTGGTTGACTACGGCAGCTTCGCGCACATTTTCCTCAGGCACAATCAACCCTTCGAAGCCCTCGGCACGCGCTTTGATAGCTATGGGCAACGCACCCTTTATCGGGCGAATCGAACCGTCAAGTCCGAGTTCGCCAACGAGCATAAAGCGGTCGAGCATCTCAGTGGGGATGATGTTTCCGGCAGCTACCATTCCGATAGCCACAGGCAGGTCAAACCCTGTGCCTTCCTTGCGCACATCTGCGGGAGCAAGGTTAACCGTAGTGGTTTGTGGTTCGCGCAGAAAGATTTTTGAATTCTGCAAAGCAGCAGTGACGCGCGACCGACTCTCACGCACGGCGTTGTCGGGCAAACCTACCATGATGAAATTGGTTTGCGCAGACTTGGTGGTGTGAATCTCTACGACGACAGAGAGTGCTGTGAGTCCGTTAACGGTAGCTGAGTGAGTTTTTACGAGCATGGCGGTGGAATGATTCCTTCGGGATTCCGTGAAATTCGAGAAGTTCAAAAATTTTTAAGGCGGCTACAAGCAAAAAAAGGAATCACTATTTCAGCAATTCCTTAATTGCAGTCTCCCATTCCTTGGGAAGCACGTCGCGTTTGGTAATAACTCCCTTTTTATCCACAAGGATGAGTGTGGGCATCTGACGCACGCCGAAGGTAGATACTAATGGCGAGTGCATAGCCTGTTGGTCGCAAATAATGGGGGCATGCACGGTGTCGTACTTGAGATAGCGCTGGCAGTCTATGCGTGAGGCATCGAGCGAGATGAGCAAGAAGTTGATGTCTTCGCCATAGGTTTTCTGCAGTTTGTCAAGGTTGCGCAACTGTTTGCGAATGTCGCGCACCCATGAAGCCCATACGGCAATCGCTAAGGGTTTTCCGAGAAACTCTTCGTTTGTTAGCGTGTCGCCCGTGAGACTTACCTCTTCGAAAGTGGGTAACTTTTGCCCCACAGCACTTAATAATTGTGGCAAAAAGCGAGTCATCATCCCGCGAAGCAGTTCGTTGTTGGGTTGTGCGGCAGAAAGGGTGTCAAGCAAGGGTTGTGCTTCTGCGAGAATCGGATTTTGGGTCTTCACAAAGTGTTCGCGGAAGACGGCAACGGCAGCCTGTGTCGTCACATTGTCATAGATAAACTGCTGTGCCGCGAGTCGCTTTTCGCTAGCCTTCTTGCCGTTAGTGGCATGACTGAATTCCGTGAGCAGTTCATTCTCCTTTGTGCCTTTGATTATTGTTCCCGACAGATTAGAAGCGTCAGCCACAAGTTCAAGACTCGTACCCGGTTCGGCAACCACCTGCAATTCTGAAAAGTTAGGGAATAACAACGTCAAAATTTCGGGTTGCGAAAGACTGCGACTGTAAGTAAATTCACCGCCTCTCACTCGAATCGTATCAACTTGAGGATTGGGTGTTCCCTCTGCATAAACGTAAAGGTCAACTTGGTTTACGTTTTTAATAGAACCCTTCATGCTCATGACGTCCTTATCCTGATTACATGCGGTAAGGGTCAGGAGTGTCAGAAGGAGGAAAAGATAGGATTTTTTCACTGTAAGGAGAGGATTTGTTCGATAATTTCGCGGTTGTTAGAGAGGCGTGGCACCTTGTGTTGTCCGCCCAATTTGCCCTTACTCTTTAACCAATCGTTGAATAAGTTCGGTCGTGCCACGATGATTTCCAATGGTTGGAGCGTAAGGTCCTTATAGCGCTTTGCTTCATAGTCAGAGTTGATGCTCTGCAAACTATCGTCGAGCAACTTTGAGAATGCCGCAATGTCAGCAGGTTCACGGTCGAACTCAATTACCCATTGGTGGCGACACTTACCGTCATTGTCCATAAACACTGGGGCTGCGGTATATTCCTTAACCACTGCGCCCGTTGCCTTACAAGCCATGTCAAGCCCCTTTTCGGCATTGTCAACAATGAGTTCCTCACCGAAGGCATTGATAAAGCATTTTGTACGTCCGGAAATAATAAATTTATAAGGATTAGCCGAAGTGAACTTCACGGTATCGCCAATCTGATAACGCCATAACCCACATGTGGTAGAGATAACGATAGCATAATTTTTGCCTGCCTCTACCTTCCAAAGCGGAACGATATGTCCTTCGGGATTATCCAGATGTTCGAGCGGGATAAACTCATAGAACACTCCGTAATCCAGCATCAAGAGCATCGCTTTATCAGCAGGGTCATTCTGAATGCCGAAGAAACCTTCCGAAGCATTATATGTCTCCATGTAATGCATTTTTGCGCTCGGGATTAAGCGTTCGTATTGCTCACGATAGGGAGTGAAGGCCACACCTCCGTGGAAGAACACTTCAAGATTGGGCCACACTTGGTCCAAAGTCTCTTTACCCGTAATTTCAAGCACTCTGTGAATCACGGCCATCATCCATGAGGGCACGCCTGAGATATTTGTGACGTCTTTATCCTTAGCATATTCCGCAATCAAGTCACGCTTTTGTTCGAAATCGGAAAGCAGGGCCACCTTTTTCTTGGGGATGCGGAAGAAATTGACTGCCGGACTGATGTTTTCAATTAAGATGGCTGAGAGGTCGCCCACGAGCGAATTCTTTGTGTCATAGTTGGGCGCGTGACTACCACCAAGAATCAACGCACGTCCGTCAAAGATGCGACTCTGAGGGTTGTTGCGGAGGTAAAGAGCAACAACGTCGGCGCCACCTTTGTAATGCGTGTCTTTAAGGTAGGCCTTGCTCACGGGGATGAACTTACTCTTGTCGTTGGTAGTACCTGACGACTTCGCATACCACTTCACCTTGCCCTTGCAAAGCACATCCTTCTCACCATGTCTCATACGGTCGATGGGTTCCTTGAGTGTCTCATAGTCATTGAGAGGCACTGCTGCTGCAAAGTCTTCGTAGGACTTCAAGTTGGCATAGCCATACTTTTGTCCCCATTCTGTTTTTGCCGCTTTCTTGATGAGGCGTGCAAGAACGGCACGCTGTATTTCTTCAGCATGAGTAAAGTATCGGTCAATCTTTTTGGCGCGGCGCAAAAGCACAGGGCGCGCAAAGGAAGTGAGATTCATAATTAAGGTTTTGAGGTTATGAGGAATTGTAGTTGTGAGAATAAAACGGATGAACGTTAGAGAGGGAAAACGAAATCTTAATTAGGAAAAATAGTTTGTAACTTTAGGAAAATACTTTGAGACTAAATTTCAACTCTATGAGACTTCATTTTGAGGGTTAGTTCTGCCCTGCTCTGAAAGTGCTTGCGGGGAGTCCGGCTGCGTTAACGAGGTTGGCGTCAGTGAAGGGTTTCCAGGCGTAGCGCACACTTACGGGATGCTTCACCTCTTTGGCGCTCACCTTAATCTGAGTGCCGAGGATTTCTGTTTCGGCGGGATGGAAAATTCCGTCACTGCCTGCCACTTCAAACCCACGAAGCGCCTTGCCGTCGGCAGTTTGAAGACCTTCTGCTTCTGTGAAATTCACGAGAATCGCACTGCCCTTTACCTGCATGCTTAAGAATCGGGGACCTTCAGCAACAAGTGTTCTGCCAAAGGAATGGCGCAAAGCCTGAAAGGCGAGGCGTTGACCGACTGGGCGTTTGTTTCGGGGGTGAACGTCAGTTTCGTGTCCGAGGTCGCTACTTACGGCCATCCAAGTATAGGGAAGTTTTTCCGTAAGTTGGCGTTGGCTGTCACGGAAATGCGGCCACGTTTGACGGGGAGCAATACTGCTGAGTTGCACAAAGTAGAAGGGCAATTCAGGTTCGTTAAAGTACTTACGCCAACTCTTTTCAAGCAACGTAAAGAGCGCTTCGTGAAGTTCAACATTATGTGCGTTGCTCTCACCTTGGTACCAAATCACGCCCTTAGGGTTCATGTCCTTTAAGGGAAGCATTCCCGCATCAAAGAGATAGTGAGGCATGAAGGGATGACGCTGAAGGGGCACCTTACTTGCTGCTATGTTGCGCTTCGCTCTGCCTCGCGCCCAATCTTGTCCGAAATCACCTTCCGTCCAATTGTAAAGCACTTGCGGATATTCGAATTCCAGCGTCCAACGATCAATCCAGCTTTCCGTAGTTGACCCTCCCACGGCATTCAATACGAGACCCACGTGAACATTCAAACTATCCGCCAAAGTCTTACCGAAATGGTAACCAATGGCTGAGAAATCGCCCGCCGATTGAGGCGTAGAGAGTTCCCACTTTGTGGGATGGAAATATTCCAATCGGTTGACCTTTTCACAGATTTCCTTTGACCATTCATTGTCATACGTATCCGTAATGCCACGCATGTTATAGAAGTGGAGCAATGGCTGATTGGCAGCAGCCTCACAGTCTTCCTTGCCCGTAGAGCAGTTTTTCAAGCGCCACTCCATATTACTTTGACCCGAGCAAATCCAAAGGTCGCCCATCCATACGTTATTCAACTCAATGGTACGCTTCTTGGTGCGAACGGTCAACTTATAGGGACCACCAGCAGGCATTGCGGGGAGCGTAACTTCCCAAGTGCCCTGCGCCGAAGCATAAGCCTTCGCCTTTTTTCCGTTGAGGCTGACATCAACACGCTCACTCACGTCAGCAGTTCCCACAATGCGAATCGGTTCATCGCGTTGAATCACCATGTTATCCGAATAATACGCCGGGAGTTTCAAGCCACCAAAATCGCCAGTGATGTGCTTGTACACTTCTTCCGCTAAGATTTTCGCACCTTCCGCATTGGGGTGAAGAGCATCCGGAAAAAGTTCATAGCGAGAATGAAGCGGAGCAAAGAAATCAATCAAACCCACATTCTTTGCCTCTGCCACCTGCTCAATGCTCTCTTGGATTTGAGCGTGCCAATCACGCGTGCCACTCTGAAAGCGACGGTGGTTATGAGATATCGGAGTCATGCGACAAATCCAGATTTTTGCCTCAGGGTTAGCCACCTTGAAAGAATCAATCAAGGCATAGTAGTCAGCATGAAACTCATCGCGATGACAGGGCCAGTTGCGCGGGTCGGTGTCGTTCAATCCCAAGTGGATAACAACGATATCGGCCTTAAAGTCTATGGCTTTGCGATATTCAGGAACCTTCATGTAAGGGCGGTGTCCCTTGCGAAGGAGCGTAGAACCCGAATGCCCAAAGTTTTCTACCTCATAGGCATCGCCAAGCATGCCTTGGAGTTGCTTAGGATAGGCTTTCTCCGCACGGTCAGGTATTCCTGCACCGAAAGTTACACTGTTGCCTACGCAGGCCACACGAATCTTTTCTTGCGCAAAGACAGTAAACACGCAAAGCGTGAGAAGCGTGAGAAATGAGGTGAGTCTTTTCATGTCGTTTTGCTGTTGAAAATGGTGGGGTTAACGTGTTTGGCGCACCTTGCTGAGAAGGTGCGAAAACAAGAAGTAAGTTTGTGCAAATTGTTTGGGTACTTAAGAAAAATTCTTCCTCAAACCCGAACTGCAATTTAAGTTAGAAGTTAGCGCATGTGGAATTGTCGCTCCACTATGCCTGATTCCCTACGCACGCCCAGAGGCTGTGATGAGATGGGATAAGCGTTCGTTAAACGCAGCTTGCTCCATGAGGTCCTCAAGAGTGATGTGCATGCGGTAACACCAATAATGGTGGGGATTTGCAGGGATATTGATGCGCTCAGCGTGCGGATTGGGGTAGCGAAGATTCTCATCAATCGAAAGCCAATCCTGCCAGGCAAGAACGGTTAAGAGTGAGGGCGCCTCAAGATGGCGTTGCACCACCTCAGAGCAGAGTTCCGCCGTAGCCACTGAGGGGCAATCCTCGCCATGTCCCAATTCGGTGTGGAAGAAACGGCGTGTCTGGCAAGCATCTTCCTCCCACCAGCCGCGGAGTGTTGACATGTCGTGCGTAGAAATCGTACTCACCGCGCGGTAAGGGTATTCCCACACGTGGCCAAACTCATGCGCAGGATTCTTGGGCATGCGCTGAATTTCAAGACTCATAATCTGAAGTTGATTCATCACCCAAGGCACACAGTCAGGCACCATGCCCAAATCTTCTCCGCAAGCCAACATCGGGGCTGCCGAAAGAAGGGCAGGAAGTTTCTTCATCGCTTCGCCATACCAGAAAGCGTTGTGACGGCGGTAGAAATAGTCATCATGAAGTCGCTTAAAGGCTTCGCGCTCTTGCCAGTTGAGTTGGGCATAGACAGGAGCGGTGTGACCTAAGATACGAGGATGGTATTTGTCAGCACACTTGCGGTCGGGCACAAAAAGCACGTTGTTGATTAAGGCATAAAGAGCGTGTTGCATCTCGCTCCAAGCCTCGGGGGAATAACCATCTGCGGGCACTAAGGCTTGAACCTTGCGCTGTGTGTCGCAAAACTCGCGCAACTGCCATACGTCGTCTTCCTGTGCCGTGAGGAAATGCTCACGCGCATAAGCCGCATGGTCGCCAAAGGTCGTGTCAATCAGCGCATCGTTAATGAATGGCTGCGTAAAGAGCGACTCTTGGAAGGGCAAACCATAATTTTCGATTTCCGAAACAGACATGGGCAACGCAGGAACAAACTGTCCGAGCATACCCTGTACGGAATGCGTGGGAATTTCCCAAATGCGGAAGAAACCAAGTATATGGTCGATGCGATAAGCCGTGAAATATTCTGCCATCTTTCCGAAACGGCGTTGCCACCAAGCATAACCGTCGGCTGCCATTACGTCCCAGTCATAAGTGGGGAAACCCCAGTTCTGGCCATCTGCCGAAAAGGCATCAGGGGGTGCGCCTGCCTGACCATTCATATTGAAATAGTGGGGTTCAACCCACGCTTCTACGCTACAACGATTGATGCCGATGGGGATGTCTCCCTTGAAAATCACACCATGCTCCTGAGCGTAACGACTCACTGCCGAAAGTTGCACATGCAACAGGTATTGCAGGAAGCAATAGAAGGCAATGTCGGGATTGTTTTTCGCAAGGCGTTCCACCTCTTCCTTATAGTAAACGGAATATGTGGGCCATGCGCGGAAGTCAGACGTATTGTTTTGGTCGCGCAAGTAAGAGAAGGCTGCGTAGGGCACTAACCAATGGCCGTTGGTGCGCATAAATTCTTTGTACTCCTTACTTTGGATGACTTCTTTACCCTTCGTGTCAAAGTATTCGCGCAAGTAGCGGCGCTTCCAAGTGTTTACCTCCACGTAATCCACCTCAGCCAACGCATTCAGTGCGTTAAAATGGTGCTGATACGCCTCTTCAGCGGCCTTATCTTCCAATCCGTCCAGCTGACGCAAGTCAATGTACATCGGATGGAAGGCATAAATCGAAATGCTATTGTAAGGGTAGGAATCAAGTGGCGAATGCGTTGCCGTAGTGTCGTTAATGGGCAGAATCTGTAAGACGCGCTGCTTCGTCTGCAAGCACCAATCCACCATCTTTCTCAAATCGCCAAAATCACCTACGCCTTGGCTACCCTCGCTACGGAGTGAGAACACGGGGATTGCCGTTCCCGCCACACGGATTCCCGTTGAGGGGAAATAGACTTCCATTTCCTTCGTGTGATGAAAGGCGGCGCCGTCGATATGAGGCAAGTAGAGGCGACGGTTTGTGCCTCCTTCCCATTCAACAACCTCTAAAGAGTTGCGCTTTAAGGCTACGAACTTATATTCTCCCGCATCGGCAAGTTCATCAGAGTTAATGACCGCATGCCATACGTTAGGCTGCACCTCAGTTAACTGAAGCGCCTTCTGAGGTACCCAATTACCGAGCGTCTTTCCCTCGCCCACCATCGTGAGCACCTGTCCGTTTTTGCTAAGACAGGGACAGAAGACACGCACTACGATGCCCGACGTTTTGCCCGCCTCAATGGGTTTTGCGGGTGCCACTTCCTGAGCGGAGAATGCCGAACTGAAAAGGTAAGAGGCGTAAGGGAGGTCGCGCCAAGAGTCGCTGAGCAAATAATGTGCGCCCACCTGCTTGGAGAGTCGGAAACTGTGGGGCAGACGTCCCAATTCGGTGCGCATAATCTGCACTCCGCGACACACAACATAGCGATAGTTCACCATGTTTGTGCTTTGAATCTGCACGTCATGTGTTCCGCTCCAATGTTCTCCGTCATCTGTTGAGAGCATGAGTGGAGCAGTTGCGCCCTCAAGCATTACGCCGAGTTGTTCGCCAATCTCTGTGCGATACGTTATTTTGAAAGAAATCTTCATATCTGTAGTGCTGAATGAATAGTGTGAATCCGTGGATTTCAAGACTGTTCAGGAAAGAATGCAGTGTCCTTTATCCACCACGGCAAAGTTAATATTTATTACTGACCGAGACAATTAAAAAAGCGTAATACTTTTAGGGAAAACAAAGTTACTAAGAAATTAAAAAAGGTTACTCTTAATTTGAACGAAGAGTAACCTTTTTTTGAGGATGTCTGATAGTGTGGTTCGGAAGTGCGAAATTCATTATCCGTTGTGCGATTGAAGCGACTTCTTAAGAATTATGCGCGCTTCGGGCCCCATATTAAAGAGCAGGTCAACAATACTTAAATCCGCCTGAAACCCATGCTTGTGGGAGAATACCTGATAGTAGGGTTGCGGAGTGAAAGTAGCGTCGTCCTGCCAGGGGCGTTTGGGCGAAATCAATTCTCTCAGGTCCAACATGTCCTCACTTGGCGCGGCGAGGTAGGCATCCGTATGGAGGATGGTGGGAGAGAGGTCGAGCAGATTCAGAATGGTTTGTTGCAAACCCTCGTTGAAATCGAGCAAAAACTCGATACGGCGCTCATAGAATGGGCGAAGGTCATCGGCATAATACTCGAAAAACGGACTACGTTCGTAACTGCTCTGCAAAGCATTCCAATGCAAATGACGCCAATTACCATGGTCAGAAATGCGAATATCGCGCATTGCCGCCTTTCCCAGTGCGGGTTTTTCAATAGGCACCGTGAGCGCCTGAACTCCGTTAGGTCCGGCAATGAGACAGCGATTGCGATACGTCTGCTTCACATAGTTGTCACACGTTTCGATAACGGCATGCGGCGCTGTATAAAGGTGAGCATAGTAACGCACAGGGGCGAGATAAGCAGAGGAAAGAAGGGGGATGGAAGGCATGAAGGGGGAGTTTGGAGTGAGAGGTTAGGAATTGGGAGTGAGGGCGTAAACATTACACTTCTCACGGGGCACGAACTTAGTTGAGCAAGAGGAACAATCTGTCGAAACGGATGGCACCATCTTTTACTCCATAACTCACACAAAAGGGTTTGCCAATAAAAGCTCGGAAGGGCACCAGACCATAAGGCACATGTTGCGTCTCCATCCAATAATAGTCGTTCAAGAATGCCACAGTTTTCACCCCACGTCCGTCAATCAGAATTTCCTTATTCTCACGCAACGTAACGAATGCCCCTTCTTTGCGAAGCAAGTGGTAAAGTTGGCGCGCATTGTGGGGAGTAACCTCAATTTCTTGACCTGCCGCGGGAACAATAAGAGGTTTGTCTGTCTGCGAACGGCGAAGTGCATAAACTTCCTGCCTTTCGGTGTCCATCCAAACGGTATCTCCGGGCAAGGCAGTGCAAGTTGCGAGACACACTGGTGCTTCTGGGCGTTGCTGATGGCGAAATGCTGCGCGGTCACCGAGTTGTGGGCGCGAATCTCCTACAAATGCCAAGCGGTTGACGAGAATGCGGTCGCCGCTATGCACTCCCCATTCCACAATACTGCCTTCCGCCACATACTGAGTGAGGAAGAAATAACGCACTACAACGAGCACCAATGCGGCAATGAGTAGTGGGAGTATGTAAAGGCGGAACTTGCGTAGTTTCATGGGGGAAACGGTTAAGGGTGAGCGGTGAAGGGTTAACGGTTAAAGGTTAACGGTGAAGGGTGAACCGAAGAGCGTTGCCCAAATGGGATAAAGCCTATGGAGATAGGTGAACGTTTAACGTTTAACGGTTAAAGGGGAACGGTTAAGGGTTAAAGGGGAATGGTGAATGGTTAAAGGGGGATGCGTGAATGGGGAAGGACTTCGTTCATCTTTCACCTTTCATCCTTAACCTTTCACCTTTCATCGTTCATCTAGAACTTTGTTTTAAACAAGCGTTTCCAACGGATACCTCCGTCTAAGATGCCGCGGTCGGGGTCTAATGAAAGCCAAACGAAGAGGGGTTTGCCGACGATATGATCCTCAGGCACGAATCCCCAGAAGCGAGAGTCGGCCGAGCAATCGCGATTGTCGCCCATCATCCAGTAATAGTCTTGTTGGAAGGTGTATTCCGTAGCGACTTTTCCGTTAATGTAGATTTGATTGTTCTTAACCTCGAGCGTGTTACCCTCAAATTGGGTGATGCAAGGGGCATAGATGGGCAATTCTTCCAATTTCAGTGCGCGCTTTTCGCCTTTCTTGGGAATCCAAATGCCGTTGGGGCCGCCGTAATTGGCTGCTGTCCAGTCCTTAGTCATATTGATGGGGTAGAGACCGTCACTTGCGGATTCCGCTAAGGGAGCATTTTTCTGGATAAACCCAAGGCGTTCGAGTTCGGCCTTAGTGCCTTGCGTGAGAGGCAGACCGTGGCCCGATTGATAGGATTGTACGTCTTCGAAACTGATACCTAATTCCTTCAATGTCGCCTCATCCACACTCTTAAGGAAGACAACGTTGTAATTAAACTGCGCATGTTCGGGCTGGGGTTGCGCTTTGCCGTCAAGATGAATCACTCCGTCAACAATGCGAAGCACTTGCCCGGGAAGACCTACGCAACGCTTCACATAGTTATCCTTACGGTCTGTGGGACGTACGACAATTTCGCCAAAGACTTGGGGATTGTCTAAAATGTATTGGCGACCGAGAGCATACTGACGTTTATAGAGGAGTTGCTGATGCTCATAAGTCATGCTCTCAGTGGGAGTGATGTTGGCATTACTTTCCAAGAGAATCTGCTGACCGATTTGGTAACACATAGTTCGGTAATCGGGATTCGTAGCCTTGATACAAACGGTGTCGCCTGCGGGAAAGTTGAACACAACAATATCATTGAGTTCCACCTGTCCCAATCCCTTCAAGCGGCGATACTCCCATTGCGGACTGTCCAAGTAACTCTTGCCCCCACCAAGGATTGCAGGCATCGTGTTTTGGGTAAGCGGCATGGTGAGTGGCGTACGCGGAACGGCAGGTCCGTAACTCAATTTGCTCACACAGAGATAGTCGCCCACAAGCATCGTTTTCTCTAACGAAGAAGTGGGAATCACGAAATTCTGGAAGAAGAAGTTGTTCAAGAAATACATGGCGATGCCCGCAAAAACGAGAGCGTCCACCCAGCTCATCA
Organism: uncultured Prevotella sp.; assembly: GCA_937877685.1. Taxonomy (GTDB): domain Bacteria; phylum Bacteroidota; class Bacteroidia; order Bacteroidales; family Bacteroidaceae; genus Alloprevotella. The sequence goes on along the minus strand of CALFGU010000103.1, from coordinate 30,880 downwards.
CAAAGCGATAAAGGGGATTCTCAAGTTCCTTCCACCATCCCCATTTGATGTACTTCGTAAAGTAAACATCAAAAATAAGTGGCGCAGCGAGCAATCCCCACCAGGAACCCACCCAATAGAGAAAGATGAAGTAGAGCACAAGGTAGAGACTTCCCTTAATGCAATCCATTCGTGTGGCCTTAAGAAAGACTATTTTAGGCGTTTGTTGCTGTTTTTTCATGTCGTATGGGGATTAAAAGTCAAAGAGGTCGTCAGTCGTGAGTAAACCTGTATGATGCTTCGTAAACTCTGCGGCAAGAACGGCACCGAGTGCGAATCCGCGGCGGTTGTGAGCGTCGTGGGTAATTGTAATTTGGTCGGCAGGAGAGTCGTAAGTAATCGTGTGAATACCGGGTACCTCATCGCGGCGAATAGCGTCAATACGGAGGGCACTGTCTGCCACTTGCTTGCTGCCGCTAATCGTTCCGTCGGCATTATGCACCTCGCCGAGCGCCCACTCTTGCTTGCGGTCGAGCGCATCAATCACTTGTTCGGCAAGGGTTACCGCAGTGCCCGAAGGAGCATCCAGTTTGTGAATGTGATGTGTCTCTTCCATCTCCACGCTATACTCGGGGAAGCGATTCATAATCTTTGCCAAGTACTTATTAACGGCACAGAAAATGGCAACTCCAAGACTGAAGTTGGAAGCCCAGAAAAGCGTCTTACCCTGTTTCTCACAGAGTTCACGCACTTCCGCATCGTGTTGCTCGCGCCAACCTGTCGAACCGCTAACTACCTTTACGCCCTGCTCAAAAGCGCGACAGATGTTGCCAAATGCCGAACTGGGGTTCGTAAATTCGATAGCGACGTCGGCACTACGGAATGCGTCAGAATCAAAATCCGCTTGGTTGTCAACGTCTATTTTACAAACAATTTCGTGTCCCCTTGAAAGGGCTATTTCTTCAATCATACGGCCCATCTTGCCGTATCCAATGAGTGCAATCTTCATAAAAGTGAGAAAAATTAGGTGGTTGAGGCGCTGTTAAAAACGGTTGAACATAACGTTTTTTCAGTGCCTCGGAATTCTATTACGAATAGGCAAAACAAAGTGTATTTCTCGGCGCCCAAAGTCTCAAATTCGGCGCGCAAAGTCTAACTTTGTTTTCATGCCATCTAAGATAGCGGTCTTTTTATGCCTCCGCCTGCCCCAAGAGAGGGCGTGTTTGCTCCATAATTCGGAACAACTCATCCGTGGTTTCCGCACGGAGCATGTCAATTCTCGTTTGTCGGAAATTAGGTATGCCCTTGAAGAGCGGAGAAGCCGCAAGGTGACGACGAACATGGAGAATGCCGCGATATTCATCAATACGCGCCACACTCGTACGCACTTGTTCCTTCAGAACATCCAGTTTCCAATCCGCAGACATCACGGGGTAGTCGCTCTCAATCACATTATCGACATCATGTGCGTCAGGGTGGAGCGCATCGTGCATTTCCTTAAACACCCATGGGCGACCAAACGTGGCACGTCCCACCATGGCGGCGTCAACTCCGAATTCCGCAAAAGCGCGTACGGCATCGGCACCCGTAACCAAGTCACCATTGCCAATAATAGGGATGTGCATGCGCGGGTTTTGCTTCACCTCGCGAATCAGTGTCCAATCGGCCTCACCCGTGTACATTTGCGCACGCGTGCGTCCATGAATAGTGAGTGCTTCAATACCGCAATCCTGAAGTTGTTCGGCAAGGGGAACGATAATCTTACTTTCTTCGCTCCATCCAAGGCGTGTCTTTACCGTTACAGGCACATCTACGGCATCGACTACGGCACGTGTGACCTCCAACATGAGAGGCACATTCTGCAACATGCCTGCCCCTGCGCCTTTTCCCGCAACCTTTTTCACGGGACACCCAAAGTTGATGTCCAAGATGTCGGGGCGTGCCGTTTCAACCACAATTTGTGCGGCGTCTCTGCAAGCTATGGGGTCCTTTCCGTATATCTGAATGACGACAGGGCGTTCTTCGTCGCATACAGTGAGTTTCTGCAAACTCTTATTGACCATGCGCACCAAGGCATCGGCAGCTACGAATTCGGAATAGACCATGGAGGCGCCCAATCTGCGACAGAGCAGGCGGAAACCGATATCCGTCACGTCCTCCATCGGAGCTAAAAGTAGGGGTTTATCGCCTAGGTCGATGTTTCTTATTTTCATGTGGAATCAAGAGCAGTTGAAGAAGGTAAAAGCTAAGGGTGCAGAGCAAGGCTCCCAGACCTATGGTCATCGGTGTGGAGAGATGGTCTTGCCACTTTCCCATGTCGGGCACGTAAAGGTAAAGTAGCGCCATGGAGTTATTCACCACGTGGGCGGCAAAGCAGAGGCGAATGTCATCGGTCAAGAGATAGAGTCCGCCAAGCAAGATTCCGAGCAAAAAGGCAGGCACTCCCTGCGCCCAGTTAAAGTGAATGATGCCAAATGTCAGTGCGCTGACAAAAACGGCAATAATTGGACTGACGTGATGATGGTGAACCAGTTGGCGCAAGATTCCCTCGCGGAAAACGAGTTCTTCGATGAGCGGACCGATAACGGTGAGCAGCAGGACGCACAGCACGTTTGTCTTCATGGATTCAAACATTTGCACCTGCAATCCGCCAATGAGGTCAAAGGGTTTGAGCAGGAGTTCTACGCCTAACCCCATGAGCAACATGCAAATAACGGCAGGGACGATGCCTTTGAAACGCTGTGTCTTCCAACTCGGAATGCTGTTCTTGCGCACCAGTTTGAAGGTCACCAGAATGAAAAAGAGTATGAAATAACTCCCCAACATCATGTAACCATACTCTGCAAAGTCAGCACCATAGGGAACTGACAAGTAGAACATCGCACCTGCGAGCACTTGTGCGAAGAAGTAGGTGGTGAAGAGGAGGATGATTTTCATTAAATAAAGGATTATGCGTTATGCTGTGGGATGAGGGGCGAAGAGGATGCGTCTTGCCGTTTCGCAATCGTCATGGATTTGCGCTTTCAAGGCGTCGAGCGAGGCGAAACACTGCTCTTCGCGCAAGTGACTCACGAAATGCAACGTGACGGAGGTGTCATAAATTTGTGCGTCAAAGTCAAAGAGGTGCACTTCTATCGAAACGTCTTGCCCATTATTGAGTGTCGGCCGACTGCCAATATTTAAAACGCCCCCGTGGCGCACTCCCTCAACTTCTGCCCAGACAGCGTAAACACCACATGCGGGTATTAACTTAAAGGGTGCGTCAACATAGAGATTGGCTGTGGGAAAACCCAACTTGCGTCCCACTTTGCGCCCTTCGATTACGGTGCCCGTAAGCGTGTAAGGGCGTCCCAAGCATTTTTGTGCTTCAGCAACGTCGCCCGAATGGAGCAATTTGCGCACCACTGTGCTACTCACGTTATAAGTCTCCACCTGAATGCCCTCGCAAGGGATAACCTCGATGCCGAGTTCCGCACCGTAGCGCTTGTAATCCACAAAGCCTTCCCCCTTAGTGCTTCCGAAGTGATGGTCATAACCTACGAGCAGTGTGTTTATGCCATAGCGCCCCTTAAGGTAAACTTCCATGAACTGACGTGCCGTTAAGGCGGCCATTTCTGTGGTGAAATCGAGGAAAATTACCTTATCCACCCCCGCTTGTTTGATGTAAATATCCTTCTCTGCATTGCTGGTGAGGAGGAGAGGGATATAATCCTTCTGCAACACCATGCGCGGATGCTCAGCAAAGGTAATCACCATAGAGGGACAACCTCGTTGCTGCGCAAGAGTGACAAGGTTGCGCAGCAAATAGTGATGGCCTTGATGCACACCGTCAAAGAATCCAATGGTAGCAATCATTTGAGAAGAGAATGAGGGGGAGGTAAAATGGAATCTCAAATAGGGAAAATTAAGAGTAACTTAGGAAAAACTAAGAGTAACTTAAGGCGCACTAAAAGAGACTTAATTTTGAGGGATTGTAAGAGGTTGATGTTTACGTGAAATAGAAGCGTCGGGGATAGTGTTTAAATGCCACGCGACTGACTATACGCACGCTTCATCCGAGAGAAGCGCTTCCGCCGTAGGCAACCATGCGCTATTCGCTGGGGCAAGAACGGCCTGAAGTCCGCATTTGCGCGCCGCTTCACAGTTGACCTCTGAATCATCAAAGAAGAGAATGTCATCGGGAGCGCACCCAATGCCTGCTACGACTTTTTCAAAAATCTCAGGTTCGGGCTTTTCCACCCCTAACTCACAACTTAGGAAAATCTTGTCGAAGAAGTCGCTCACCATAAGACCTTTGTAACGGAAATAACCGTTTTCTGCCATGGACCAATGCACAGGGTTGGTGTTGGAAAGCACATGGAGGGTGAATTTCTCCTTGAGGCGTAGCAACATTTCGAGTCGCTCTTCGGGCACATCAAGAAGGTAGCGCTCCCATGCCCCAACGATTTGCGCGTCGGTTAGATTGGGATTATTGCTCTTCTCACGGATGATGTCGCAAAACTCCTTTGTGGTAATCACTCCGCGTTCAAAGTCGGAGAAGAACCCACCCTGTTGGAAGGTGCCGAGATAGGGCACGATGTCAAAACCGAGTTCGGCGAAAGCATTGATACAGCGTTGCTTGTCAAGGTCAACAAGTACGCCACCAAAGTCGAAAAGTAGGTGTTGCATGAGGAGGAGTATTTTTAGAGTACAGAGAACAGAGTACAGAGTACAACTCCGTGCGGAGTGGTTGTGTTATTATTAGCGTACAGAGTGTCGTGTATAACTCTGTGTGGAGTTAGGTGTTTTAATATCTGGATAGTAGTTGTACTCTGTACTCTGTTCTCTGTACTCTAAATAAAGTTAATCATTCGGAACAATCTTATAAAGTTTATCAGATGGGCGTACCTTTTCAGGAACCTTGATAGCGATGTACTCGCCTTTCTTAGCGCTCTGAACAGGTCCGTTGGTGTGGATTTCTTCTGCCGTGACGAAGATAATGCCAGTGGTGGGACCCGTAATGAGTAACTTATCGCCCACATTCAGTTCGCCCGCCTCAATCAAGAATTCCGCTACGCCGAGTTTAGAAAAGTATTTGATGTTCTTACCAATATACGTTTTCTTCTCCGTAGCGTTAGAACCGTACTTCTTACTCCATTCGCCAAGGCGCTGTCCCTGATAATAACCGTCCCAAAAGCCACGGTTGAAGACAGTAGTGAGTTCGGCATCCCATTCTGCAATGCGCTCCTCGGTGTAAGTGCCATCGAGCACCGCCTGAATGGCTTCTTTGTAACACTTCACCACCTTGTAAACATATTCTGCGCTACGCGCACGACCTTCTATCTTGAAGACGCGCACACCTGCCTTCATCATCTTATCAATAAAGCCTACGGTCTTCAAGTCCTTGGGACTCATAATGTACTTATTATCTACGGCGAGTTCAACTCCCGTTTCGCGGTCGGTAACGATATAACCGCGGCGACACACCTGCATGCACTCGCCACGATTTGCCGAACGGCCGAGATTGTCGAGCGAAAGGTAGCACTTGCCACTCACCGCCATGCACAAAGCTCCGTGGCAGAACATTTCAATTCGGATGCGCTCGCCACGAGGTCCGCGAATGTCCTGACGCTCTATCTCATCGTAGATTTCACGAACCTGATCCATGTTCAGTTCTCGCGCTAAAACGACCGCATCTGCGTAGCGGGCATAGAACTTCAAGGCTTCGATGTTCGAGATATTGAGTTGCGTAGAAAGGTGAATCTCCTGGCCAATTTCATGACAATAGGTAAGCACGGCTACGTCACTTGCAATGACGGCAGAGATACCCGCTTCCTTTGCGGCATCACAAATCTTGCGCATCATGGGAAGGTCTTCGCCGTAGATAATGGTATTTACGGTGAGGTAAGACTTGACCCCGCGCTCGTTGCAGAGTTCCGCAATTTCGCGCAAGTCGGCAATGGTGAACTTTGTGGCAGAGTGCGCACGCATGTTCAGACTCTCAATGCCGAAGTATATAGAGTCGGCACCAGCTTTGAGAGCCGCGTGAAGGGATTCGCGCGAACCGACGGGCGCCATTATTTCATAGTTGCTAATCATAGGAGGTTATTAGGGGGAAGGTTTTGAGGTCTTGAGGTGATGAGGGGTTGTTTATTTAATGGTTGTGCCACCGTCTTTCCCGATAGCATCAGCCTTTGTGATAACCACCTCTGTCACTCCCGCATTTACGGCTTGAAGGGCATTTTCAATCTTAGGAATCATGCCGCCTGAGATAGTGCCGTCGGCAACAAGCGCTTGGAACGATTCGGCATTGATTGTGGGAATCACAGAACTTTCATCCTCGGGATTGCGCATCACTCCGGGGAATTCAAAGCAATAAACGAGGGTGGTGTCAAAGTGTTGCGCGCAGGCCTTTGCCGTTTCACCAGCAATCGTGTCAGCATTCGTGTTGAGCAAGTTTCCTTCACCATCGTGCGTAAGGGGCGCCATAACGGGCGTTACTCCCGAGCGAATCAAAGATGCTAAGCGAGCGCCGTCGGCCTCTTTAACATCGCCCACAAAACCATAATCTACGTCCTTTACGGGGCGCTTTTGTGAGCGAATAACGTTCATGTCGGCGCCGGTAAGTCCGAGCGCATTCACCCCATGTGCTTGAAGACCAGCAACAATACGCTTGTTTACCAATCCTCCATACACCATTGTGACTACCTCAAGCATCGCCTGGTCGGTAATACGGCGACCGTTGACCATCGTCGTCTCAATGCCCAAACGTCCTGCGATGTCTGTGGCAGTTCTTCCTCCGCCGTGAACTAAGAGTTTATACCCCTTAATTGCGGAAAAGTCTTTAAGCAGTAAAGCAAGACTGTCGCTATTTTCGACAATCTTGCCACCTACTTTTATGATAGTTAATTTCTCCTTCATGCTTATTCAAGATACGTATAACCGTAGAGGCCAGCACGGTAATTGGAAATAAATTCCTTACCTTCCGCCTCGGTGATTTTACCTTCCTTAATGGCCTTGCTCACCCAGATTTCAAGACGACGCACTAACTTCTTGGGGTCATACTGTACGTATTCCAAAACGTCAGCTACCGTTTCTCCGTCAATAGTTCGCTCAATGACGTAACCATCATTATCAACTGAAAGATGGACAGCGTTAGTGTCGCCAAAGAGATTGTGCATGTTGCCCAAGATTTCCTGATACGCACCCACGAGGAACACACCAATATAATAATGTTCGCCATTCTTCATCGAGTGAAGGGGAATGTAGTTCGTCTGTTGGTTATGATTTACGTAGGCACAGATTTTCCCGTCGGAGTCACAGGTAATGTCTTGAATCGTTGCGCTACGTGTTGGGCGCTCATTCAGACGTGCAATCGGCATAATGGGGAAGAGTTGGTCGATACCCCAAGAGTCGGGCATCGATTGGAAGAGCGAGAAGTTGCAGAAGTATTTGTCTGACATCTCCTTGTCTAACTTGCGCAATTCTTCGGGAGCATGCTTCTGGTGATGCACTAATTCCGCCACTTCTCTCGAAATTGCCCAATACAAACTCTCAATCTGTGCGCGCGTTTTGAGATCTATGATGCCGTGTCGGAATAAGTCGAGCGCTTCTTCGCGAATGTCTTCCGCGTCATGCCAATCTTCGAGCATCGAACGCGAAGAAAGTTTGTCCCATATCTCAGTGAGGTCGTGCACTAACTTATGGTCGTTCTCGCCAGGCTGAAAGTCTTCGGGCATTTGGGGAACGCTTACGCTTTCTAAGGTATCAATGATGAGCACAGAGTGATGTGCGGTCAACGAACGTCCACCTTCTGTAATAATATTGGGGTGGGGGATGTTGTTTTTGTTAGCTGCTTCTACGAAAGTGTAAACGCAGTCGTTGACATACTCTTGGATAGAGTAGTTAACGGAACTTTCAGAGTTGCTGGAGCGAGTGCCGTCGTAGTCAACCCCAAGACCGCCACCGCAGTCCACAAACTTTACGTTGAAACCCATAGCGTTGAGCTGCACATAGAATTGTGCGGCTTCGCGAAGGGCTGTTGAGATGCGGCGAATCTTAGTGATTTGCGAACCAATGTGGAAGTGCATCAACTGAAGGCATTCTCGCATGCCCATTTTGTCGAGCATTTCGAGGGCTTGGAGTAATTCGGAAGAGTTAAGCCCAAACTTTGAGGCGTCGCCACCACTTTCTTGCCACTTACCCGAACCATTGGACGCCAATTTGATACGTACGCCGAGATTAGGGCGAACGCCTAATTTTTCTGCGGTTTCTGCGATAATCTTTAACTCAGGGAGTTTTTCGATAACGAGGAACACGCGCTTGCCCATCTTTTGTGCGAGCAACGCCATCTCAATAAAGTTCTGGTCTTTGTGACCATTACAAATAATGAGAGAGTCAGAGTCCATGTTTGTTGCCAATACGGCATGGAGTTCTGGCTTAGAACCGGCTTCAAGTCCGAGGTTGTATTTCTTACCATGGGAAATAATTTCCTCAACTACCGGACGCATCTGATTCACCTTAATAGGGAAGATGATAAAATGGTCGCCCTGGAAATTATATTCCTTACCTGCCTTTACAAAGCATTCATTGGTCTTCTCGATTCGATTATCAAGAATGTCAGGGAAGCGAAGCAGAACGGGCGCTTGAATGTGTCGCGTTGCCAATTCGTCAATCACTTCCTTAAGATCTATTTGTACACCATCCTTACGGGGAGCTACGTACACGTTACCCTTATCGTTGATGCCAAAATAGTTAACGCCCCATCCTTTGATGTTATAGAGCTCTTCAGAATCTTCAATTCGCCATTTGCGCATAATGATTGAGATTTTAGAGGGGTGGAGTGGAAATTTGTGGGTTGAGGATTTGTAAAATCTCTGAGGTATTTAGGGTTTGTAAAATCTTTAAGGTCATTCAGACCTCAAGACTTTATAACCTTATAGCCTCAAAACCTTAACCCATAATTAGATTCTTGATGGTTGATGCTACATCATTTACGCGCTGAGCGTCATGAAGTACATCAATATTTACGGTGTATTGTGCTTGCGAGTAATAGGGTTCACGCGCAGCTAATTGTTCGGTGACAAAGGTGCGTAATTCCTCCTCGCTTTTCCCTGTGAGGAGTGGACGTTCACCTTTGCTGAGTCGCAGATGTTCTAAGATGGTTTCAACCGATGCTTTCATGTAAACGGTTGTCGCCGTCTCGTTCAAGTATGTCATATTGTCGAAGAAACAAGGGGTACCTCCGCCGCAGGAAACGACTACGTTTTCAAATTCAGCCACTTCATGGAGCATGCGTCGCTCTAAGTCGCGAAATTTTTCCTCGCCTTGTTCGGCAAATATTACTGGGACTTTTTTGCGGAAGCGCTCTTCGATGTACCAGTCAAGGTCATAGAACGTGCAATTCAGCAGTTTGGCAAGTGAGCGCCCCACAGTAGTCTTCCCTACGCACATATACCCGATAATAACAATAGCCTTCATAGTTGAATGTTGCTTTTAGTGTGGGGTTGTTGTGCGGGGCGGATTACTTCTTCTTTTTCTTCTTTTCGCCTTCGGCTTCTATGTGCTTCAAACACTCTTCGTAGGTCAACTCTGTGGCTCTTGCTGCTTGTGCTTTCGAGAGTTTATAGTTCACACCCTTGTATGCCACGTAGGGACCGAAACGTCCGTTCTTGACTTCCATTTCTGGGTCTTCGTCAAACTTTTTGAGTGACGCCTTTACCTCAGCATCGCGCTTTTCTTGGATTAACTCGATGGCGCGTTCAAGAGTGACGCTCATGGGGTCTTCACCCTTGGGAAGCGAAACGTATTTCTTGTTGTGCTGAATGTAAGGTCCGAAGCGTCCAGTGTTGACGATGATGGCGCTTTCCTCAAAGTCGCCCAAGTTGCGGGGTAACTTGAAGAGTTCAAGCGCTTCTTCGAGCGTAACAGTGCTCATGCTGAGCGACTTTCCGAGAGATGCAAAGATGGGTTTCTCTTCTGTGCTGGCTTCACCCACTTGCACCATGGGCCCGAAGCGACCTATTTTCACGACTACGCGTTTTCCGCTCACGGGGTCGAAACCGAGTTCGCGTTCACCCACTTTTTTCTCGGTGCGTTCCTGAATTACGCGTTCCACTTGGGGGTCGAAATCGTCATAGAAGGTTTTTATCAACTCCTGCCAGTTTTTCTCTCCCTCAGCAACGGCGTCGAAATCTTGTTCAACGTGAGCTGTGAAGTTGTAATTCATGATGTTGGGGAAGTTTTCAAGCAAGAAGTCGTTGACAATGCTACCTGTGTCGGTGGGAACGAGTTTTCCCTTCATCGAACCTATAGCTTCGCTCTTTTGTGTGCTCTTGATTTTTCCCTTCTTGAGGGTCATTACGGTGTATTCGCGCTTTACGCCGTCGCCTTCGCCCTTAACCACGTATTCGCGTTGCTGAATCGTAGAAATGGTTGGGGCATAAGTAGAGGGGCGTCCGATGCCGAGTTCTTCCAATTTGTGTACGAGCGACGCTTCTGTATATCGAGGAGGCGCTTGTGTGAAACGTTGGGTAGCAACTACCTCTAACTGGTTCAACATATCGCCTTCGTTCAAAGCGGGAAGCAATGTGCCTTCGCCGTTATCCTGTTCGTTTTCGGCATCACTACTTTCGCGATACACCTGAAGGAAACCGTCGAAAATAACCACCTCACCCTGTGCCACGAAATTAAGAGGAGCAACCTTACCTTCCTCATTGAGCATGTCAATAGTGATGGTAGTCTTTTCCAATTGTGCATCTGCCATCTGACAAGCAATTGTGCGCTTCCAAATTAGGTTGTAAAGGCGCTTTTCTTGTGCTGTGCCTGTGATGGAATCATTTTCCATGTAGGTGGGACGTATTGCTTCGTGCGCTTCTTGTGCACCCTTGGTCTTTGTTTGGTAGGTGCGACGCTTGTGATACTCACTTCCCATCTGCTCCACGATAACCTTCTTTGAAGAGTTGAGGCAGAGTTGCGACAAGTTCATAGAGTCGGTACGCATGTAGGTGATGTGTCCGCTTTCATAGAGTGATTGCGCAATGCGCATGGTGAGCGCAACGGGATAACCCAGTTTGCGTGCCGCTTCTTGCTGAAGTGTGGAGGTGGTAAAGGGAGGTGCGGGCATGCGTTTGGTAGGGCGTTTCGAGATTTGCGCTACGCGGAACGACGCATTGGTGCATGTTTTCAAGAAAGCCTCAGCCTCTTCTTGCGTGTTGAAACGTTGTGAGAGTTCTGCCTTGATGAGACTTTCGCCTCCGTCTTCTTGTGGCACGCAGAATACTGCTGTCACTTTGTAACCCGATTCTGCTACGAACGCATTGATTTCACGCTCGCGCTCCACAATGAGTCTCACGGCCACACTCTGCACACGACCAGCCGAGAGATTGGGACGCACCTTGCGCCAAAGCACAGGCGAGAGTTTGAATCCCACAAGGCGGTCGAGCACTCGGCGTGCCTGTTGCGCATCTACCAAATTGAGGTCGATGCTTCGAGGATGCTGAATCGCGTCAAGAATTGCGGGTTTCGTAATTTCGTGAAACACGATGCGCTTTGCCTTTGCAGGGTCAATGTTTAACACTTCCGCAAGGTGCCATGAGATGGCTTCTCCCTCGCGGTCCTCATCGGATGCCAACCAAACGTTTTCGGCTTTCTTGGCAGCCGCACGAAGGTCGCTCACTACGTGTTGCTTGTCGGCGGATATCTCGTATTCGGGTTGGAATGTGTTTAAGTCCACCCCGAAATCCTTTTTCTTCAAGTCACGAATGTGTCCGAAACTGGACAACACTTTGTAGTCTTCGCCCAAAAACTTTTCAATGGTTTTTGCTTTGGCAGGAGACTCAACAATTACAAGATTCTTCTGCATATGTTTGTTGATTTTGGCGCAAAAGTAGAAAAAAAATATTTCACTACACATTATATATAGCATATTTTTGCATTCTTCCGATTTTCTTTTCTCTTGCGCATGTGCTCGAAACTACGTTTCGGGATTTTTATCGGCATTTCGTGGCCTCGGAAAGTGAGGGACAAAAGAGGGGGGAAATGAAGCGTAAAACAATTTGAGACTTCGTGCGCACGAAGTTACTAAGAAAGGGTGCAGTAAGTAATAGAATTTCTCCAATTTCTGACTGTTTTTTAGGGGTGTCTTAAGTAGTTGGTCTTTAATCGCTTTCGGAACATGCTTTTTGCCTATTTTCTCGCAACCTCTTTCGCGTGTAAAAATAAATAAGTAATTTTGCCCGTTATAAATTGAAATATCCAATAATTATGCTTGAAATAAAAAACTTACATGCTTCAGTTGAAGGCAAGGAAATACTTAAGGGCGTGAATCTCACTATCGGCGATGGCGAAGTTCACGTCTTGATGGGTCCTAACGGTTCGGGAAAGAGCACATTGAGCAATGTGCTTGTGGGTAATCCTAAGTATACCGTAACTGAAGGGTCAATCACGTTCAACGGCAAGGACCTCTTGGCGCTTTCTCCCGAAGATCGTGCTCACGAAGGGATTTTCATGTCGTTCCAGGCACCTACGGAAATCCCCGGTGTCTCAATGACCAATTTTATGCGCGCAGCTATTAACGCGAAACGTGCTTATTTTGGCGAACCCACCATACCTGCGGGCGACTTCTTGAAACTCCTGAAGGAAAAGCGCAAACTTGTGGGCCTCGATGCCCATTTCATGAGCCGCGGCGTGAATGAAGGTTTTTCGGGAGGCGAACGTAAGCGCAACGAAATCTTTCAGATGGCGGTGCTTGAACCTTGTTTTTCGATTCTTGACGAAACCGATTCCGGCCTTGACGTAGATGCGCTCCGCATTGTGGCAGAAGGGTTCAACATGCTCCGAAACGAGAAGACCAGTGCGATGGTGATTACGCACTATCAGCGTATGTTGGACTACTTAAAGCCCGACTTCGTTCACGTTCTCGTAAATGGTCGCATCGTTAAGGAAGGTACGGCCGCTTTAGGTTATGAAATTGAAGAGCGTGGCTTTGACTGGATTAAGGAAGAGGTGGCAAATTCAGATATTTAGTAGACGAGTTATAATAAACGAATAGATAAGATGGTTTGCGAGGTAAGTGATGTGACCTCCGCGTAACCTTTCTCCTTTCTCCTTTCATCTTTCTCCTTTCTCATCTATGCCCAATTCTAAACAATATATACAACTTTTCAAGGATTACCGACACCTGCTTGACAAGGGCAGTTGCGAGGTGATGAATGACGCACGCGATGCGGCGGCATTGTTCCTTGAAGAAAAGGGGTTGCCTACGAAGCGCACGGAAGCGTATCGCTACACCGACGTTCAGGCAGCCTTTGCCCCTGATTACGGAGTGAATCTCCAGCGTCTCCGTCCCAATGTCGATGCTTACGCAACCTATAAGTGTAATGTGCCTAACTTGAGCACGACACTGCTTTTCGTGGTGAACGACACGCCGATGCCCCTACCCGAAAATACGCATCTTCCCGAGGGTGTGCGTATTCAGCGACTTGCAGAAAGTGGCGATTTCATCGGTGATTTTTACAATCGTGCGGCAATGAATGATGACGGTCTTGCTGCGCTAAACACGATGCTCGCTCAGGATGGTATTTTGATTTATTTGCCTGCCCACACTTCCTTAAAGCATCCTGTTCAAATCGTAAACGTTTGTGATGCCCAGCAACCCATGCTCTCTAACCGCCGTTTCTTAATTGTGGCGGAGGAAGGCGTAGAGGCGCAAATCATTATGTGCGACCACACGGCGGGTTCGGCACCTTATCTCACCACAATGGTAACTGAGGTCTTCGCGGCGAAAGATGTGAAGTTGGATATCTGTACCATTGAGGAAAATGGCGATAACCATGATAAGTTTGCGAATTACTATATCAACCAAGAGGCACACAGTCGTGTGACTATGAATGGTGTGACGCTCCATACGGGACGTACGTGCAACCGAGTGCGCGTTCGTTTGCTCGGAGCGTATGCTGAGAGCCAAACAGCCGGAGCTGTGATTACGGGAGGTAAAGAGCGTGTCGATAATCACTTGGTTGTGGAGCACGTGGCGCCTAATTGTACGAGCGATATGCTCTTTAAGTACGTGCTGGATGGCGAAAGCGTGGGCGCATTTGCCGGAAAGGTGCTCGTTCGTGAGGGTGCGCAACAAACAAGTTCGCAACAAACGAACGCCAATCTCTGTGCCTCGCCCGAGGCTCGCGCTTTCTCGCAACCCATGCTTGAAATCTATGCCGACGATGTGAAATGCAACCACGGTTCTACCATCGGAAAGCTCGATGAAAACGCTCTTTTTTACATGCGTCAGAGAGGCATCCCCGAGAGTGAAGCACGCTTGCTCTTGCAACACGCTTTCGTAAACGAAGTACTCCAACGCATCGAACCCGAACACTTGCGCGACCGCTTGGCTCACCTTGTGGACCTCCGTTTTCGCGGAGCGCTTCAAAAATGTGAAGGTTGCAAAATGTGTAAGTAACGATTCCCATTCATGAACAGAGAAGATTTTCCCATACTTTCCCAATTGGTGTACAACCGTCCGTTGGTTTATCTCGATAATGCCGCAACTACTCAGAAGCCTCAGTGTGTTATCGACGCCATTTCGGAAATGTATCGTTGCGTAAACGCTAATGTGCACCGCGGGGTGCATTACCTTTCTCAGAAGGCTACGGACCGCCACGAGGCAGCCCGTGAAGTGGTGCGCCAATTTATTAATGCGCGCGCTACGGCGGAAATTATTTTTACGCGTGGCACAACGGAGAGCATCAATCTCGTTGCCAGTAGTTTCGGTGAGGCGTTCCTTCATGAGGGCGACGAAGTTATTGTCAGCACCATGGAACATCATTCCAACATTGTGCCTTGGCAGTTGTTGCGTGACCGTAAGGGAATCGTCTTAAAGGTAATCCCCATCACGGATGAGGGTTGCTTGGACATGGAGGCCTATGAGAATCTCTTCACAGAGCGCACGAAATTGGTGAGTGTGGCACATGTGAGCAATGTGCTCGGCACGGTGAACCCCGTAAAGGAACTTGCGCGCATTGCTCACGAACATGGGGCGAAGGTTCTCGTTGATGGTGCCCAGAGCACACCTCATTTCGCCGTGGATGTCCAGGATATGGACTGCGATTTCTTTGTCTTTAGCGGCCATAAGGTGTATGGTCCCACAGGCATCGGTGTGCTTTACGGAAAGGAAGCGATTCTTAACGAAATGCCTCCTTATCACGGTGGCGGAGAAATGATTGCGCGTGTCACGTTTGAGAAAACCACCTACGAGCGTCTGCCTTTCAAGTTTGAAGCAGGCACTCCCGATTACGTAGGTACGCATGCCTTAGCCACGGCTCTCAATTACGTGAGCGCCATCGGTATGGACAACATCTCCGCTCACGAACGCGAAATCACGCGTTACGCTATGGAGCAAATGAGCGCCATTCCCGACCTCCGCTTCTTCGGAACGGCGCCCGAGAAAGACGCCGTTGTGGCATTTACTATCGGACAAATCCACCCGCTTGACCTCGGAACGCTTCTTGACCGCCTTGGTGTGGCGATTCGTACTGGCCACCATTGCGCCCAACCTCTTATGCAGCGCTATGGAGTAGAAAGCATGGCGCGCGCCTCTTTTGCACTTTACACGACAAAGGAAGAAATCGACATTTTCGTTAAGGCGCTCGACCGCGTAAGGAAGATGTTTTAACCTATACCTCACAGGGTTAATTAAGTCTCAAAGATGCTGAAAACTCTTTGAGACTTAATTGAAATTAAGTGAGAGATAATTTTAATTAAGTGAGACTTTGTTTTTCGTAATTCTAATATGCTTTTTCGAAAGTGTTAGAAGCGCTCCTTAGTCTCCGTTTTACTCGAGTCATTTTCTCATCATGTTATTACCAAAATACAATTCCGAGAACCTCATTGAGGCTGGTTGCGACGAGGCTGGGCGAGGATGTTTGGCGGGAAGTGTGTTTGCGGCGGCGGTGATACTTCCGGCGGATTATCAAAACGACTTGTTGAACGATTCAAAGCAGTTGTCGGCGAAAAAGCGTTATGCCCTGCGCGAACAGATTGAGCGAGACGCCATTGCATGGGCAGTAGGGATTGTTACTGCCGAAGAAATTGATGAGATAAATATTCTCAACGCCTCGATTTTAGCAATGCATCGCGCCCTTGACGCATTGAAGGTGCGACCCGAGTATGTGATTGTTGACGGGAATAAATTTAAACCTTACGGAGACCTTCCCCACACCACCATAGTCAAGGGTGATGGAAAATATCTCTCTATAGCTGCCGCCAGCATCTTGGCGAAGACTTACCGTGACGATTATATGGCGGAGCAACATGCACTTTATCCGCATTATGGCTGGGATAAAAATGCGGGTTACCCCACGAAACAACACCGTGAGGGCATCCGTCAGCACGGTTTGACACCGATTCATCGTAAAACTTTTAACCATTTGGGCGGAGAGCAACAGACGCTCTTTGACGACCCTAATTTCGGATTGACTTAAAAATAATGACGGTTCTTACATTCACGCTAATCGTTCTTATCGGGGCATATATGGCAGGCCTACTGGGTTCGCTCACCGGACTTGGCGGTGGGGTTGTTATCATTCCCTTGCTCACCCTCGTGTTGGGCATAGATTTCCACTACGCCGTAGGTGCGGCGCTCGTAGCTTCCATTGCCACCAGTTCAGGTTCGGGAAGCGCCTACGTAAAAGAGGGAATTACGAACATACGTCTCGGAATGTTCCTCGAAATTGCCACAGTAATCGGCGCAGTAATCGGTGCTTTCGTGGCGTATTACTTGAATAACAACGTGATTGCCGTAATCTTTGGTGCCACCCTCATGCTGACGGGAATCATGCAGATGGTGAAGAAACAAGACCACGAAGGCGTGAAGGGTTCTGAGACCGCGCGCCGCCTGAAACTCTTTGGCACGGCACCGCAAAAGGACGGCACGAAGCGCTATTACGAACTGCGCAACGTGGGTGGCGGTTTCGGCGTCATGACTATTGCCGGAGCGCTTTCAGGTATCCTCGGAATCGGTAGCGGAGTGCTTAAAGTTATCGCTATGGATAACTTAATGAAGGTGCCGTTTAAGGTAAGCACAACTACGTCTAACTTCATGATGGGCGTAACGGCTTGTGCGTCGGCGGTCGTATATTTGCAACGTGGTAACATAGACCCTGGCATTGCCTGCCCCGTAATGATAGGCGTTCTCTTAGGTGCGCTCACCGGTGCACGCCTCTTAAAGCGCCTTGATGTGCGTTTGTTGCGTAAGATTTTCAGTATTGCTGTCTTGATGGTGGCGGTTAATATGATTTGGCAGGGGATGAACGGGCAGTTTTAGTTTTAAAAACATTGTAGAAAAACGATTTTTCTCGCTTCAATGTGAGACGTCTCGAAGCGTCGGGGCATGTTGTCATCCAGTTGGAGCACTTAACACCTATAATATATTATGCAAATCCTCATCAGTCGCACCCTCCGTTGGGGCGTTACCATAGCCAGCGTATTAGCTGGGATAGGCGGCGTTTTCTATTTCATACAACACGGCACAGAACTCCTTGACACGGAGAAATATCACAATTTCGCCTACACAGACGCCCAAAATCCCGCCACAACAACCTTCGGCGGAATCTTTGAAGGCGCCTTCGCGGGAAACTCTGAGAGTCTTATCCAACTCGGAGTCATCGCCTTGCTCTTAACGCCCATTATGCGCGTCGTACTTTCCTTGTTCGACTTCGTAAAACAAAAAGATTGGCTCTACGTTGCCATCACCGCTTTCGTGTTGGGTGTAATCGTGATGAATTCCATAGTGGAATAAGCGCGCCATTCTCATGCGCGTTTCCGAGCATCAGTAAAAATAGTCCTTTCATCAGTAAAAACATTCCTTGCATCAGCACAAACATTTCTGCGCATTAGAAATGCAAAAAACAAAGTAAAACTTAGCGCGTCCGCTCTTACTCTTTGTTTCTCTAATCTTACTCTTTGTCTTGCCGATATAACTGGTGATTTTACCCCAAAAAGGTATTAAAAAAGGTCTTTCTGAAGAAAATGTTGCTTTTTTATGCATTTTTCTGATAAAAACCCTTGCTGTGTTAATAGAAATGCTTACCTTTGCACTCGCTAAGACGGAGAGGTGGCGGAATTGGTAGACGCGCTACTTTGAGGGGGTAGTGTCAATTGTGACGTGTGAGTTCGAGTCTCATCCTCTTCACTTATTTTTAAGCGGAAATAGCTCAGTTGGTAGAGCACAACCTTGCCAAGGTTGGGGTCGCGAGTTCGAGTCTCGTTTTCCGCTCAATGATTTTTCTATAACAATTATATACTAGTTTGTTTGCAAGTATATGATTGAAATAGAAAAATATTTTTTTATATAACTACAGAAAAGCAAATACAATGAATTTATACGTTAGGTATTTTGATTCAGACATCGTTGCGCTCAGCGTTGAAGAAGCCATTGCCTTTCTTTCTGCTATTCCCGAAATAGAAGTTACTCCCGAGCTCATTGAAGACATCAAAAACTATGCGAATAGTAATATGCCTTACCCCAAACGATACAAAGTTCGCCCAAGAGTATACTTCATTATTATCAAAACTACCGCACAAACATTAGAAGAATTTAAAGCCGGAGGGCGCTCTGCTTCTGCAGCAAACGACAACGAAGAAAACACAAATATAAAGAAAGAATCCAAAACAAACAGACTAATAGAAGATCGATTGGGATGGTATAAGGGCTCTATCTTATTTAAGCGTGTAGTACAAATTCCAGGAACAGGAAAATTCCAATACCAGGACACTCGTTTTTCTGCACTCGTCAAAGCTACTAATGCACAAAACTGCTACGAGAGAATCATTGACCACCTCAAAAACCGACAAGATGTAGACTTAAGAAGTCAATTTCCATCTGCACGTGGTAACAATTTTCAATTCGAGTACATCGGCGAAACACTACCAACAAAAGAAAAGTGACGAAAATTTGTGTATAACAAAATATAATCGTATTTTTGCACTCGGTTTGGTTCCGTAGCTCAGTTGGATTAGAGCAACGCCCTTCTAAGGCGTGGGTCTAGGGTTCGAATCCCTACGGAATCACAGAAACAGGAAAGCCAGCTTTCCTGTTTTTTGTTTTATAGGAGTAGCTCAAAAAAGCCGGCTTTAACTTCAATATTAGACACTAGATATAAGAGTTTAAATATATTTTGCAAATCTTTTCTTTATGCTTAGTGAGATTTTCTGTATTTTTGCCTAGAATACAATATTATAAAGAAATGGGCAGAATTTTGGCTATAGATTATGGAAAGAAAAGAACCGGAATTGCAGTAACAGACACACTGCAAATCATAGCCAATGGATTGACGACAATTCCGACACACGAATTAGAAAAGTTTTTGGTAGACTATACACAAAAAGAGGATGTTGAATTATTTGTTATTGGACTTCCTACGCAAACAAATGGTCAACCCTCCGAAAACCAGGAAAGAGTGAAACAATTTACAGAGAAGCTGAAAAGCAAAATCCCCAATATCCCTACGGTTTTTCATGATGAAAGGTTCACTTCTGTACTGGCACACCAAGCCATCATAGATAGCGGTATCAAAAAGAAAAAAAGACAAGAGAAAGGTTTGGTTGACGAAATAAGCGCCACAATTATCTTACAATCATATATGGAGCAAAAGCGTTTAGGCTTTTAAGGACATTAACTAGATAGAAATAGGAATCAATTTATACACCAAAATATGATTTTACCAATTTACACATACGGACAACCTGTCCTAAGAAAAGAAACAGAAGAGATTACTTCCGATTATCCCAACCTCAAGGAATTGATTGCAAATATGTTTGAAACCATGTTCAAAAGTGAAGGCATTGGTTTAGCAGCCCCACAAGTGGGATTGCCTATCAGATTGGCCGTAATATCCCTTGATGTTTTAAAAGAAGATTTCCCCGAATACAAGGACTTCAATAAAGTCTATATCAATCCACACATTGTAGAAGTGGATAACGAGAAAACAGAATCCATGGAAGAAGGATGCTTGAGCATACCTGGCATACACGAACCTGTACGCCGCCCTACCCGCATCCATGTAAAATACATGGACGAAGAATTCAACGAGCACGACGAGTGGGTGGATGGATATTTGGCCCGCGTAATGCAACACGAATTTGACCATTTGGACGGAAAGGTATTCACTGACAGAATATCCCCTTTGAGAAAACAAATGATTAAAGGAAAACTTTCCAATTTAATTAAAGGAAAAGTGAACTGCCCATACAAGATTAAAACTGCAAAATAAAGATTCCCCACCGATAAAACTTCCAAATTGTACGGAAGTTTAACAACATCACCATGTCTACCTACTGCAATATAAAAAAATGGCTTATGAGAATAACATTTCTCCTTATTGCCATAAATATTGCAGTAAGCGGCCAGGGGCAAATAGATACAGAAAATGTACTGCTACTAGGAAGAAACGCAGTATATTTTGATGACTATCTAACGGCTATACACTACTTCAACCAAGCCATTGAAGCAAAACCGTACCTTTCTAAGGCCTACTACTATAGGGCGTATGCGAAATTCTCCCTTGAAGATTACCATGGAGCTGAAGCCGACTGCTCGACATCTTTAGAAC
Source organism: uncultured Prevotella sp. (assembly GCA_937877685.1). GTDB lineage: Bacteria > Bacteroidota > Bacteroidia > Bacteroidales > Bacteroidaceae > Alloprevotella. Next base: position 10,316 of record CALFGU010000103.1, on the reverse strand, counting down.
TCAACCCTTTCGTTACAGAAGTATATAAATTACGAGCTCTTTGCAGGATTCATAACCAAAATATGCAAGGAGCAATAGAAGATTACGACAAAGTAATCTCGAATACAAAAGACGACCAAACGTCCATCTACAACAGAGCATTATGCCACATGCAGCAAAAAGAATATGATGCTGCAGAAAAGGACATTGATTACATTTTAAAGAAATGGCCTTTACTCAATAAATCATATGTAGCCAAGGCACAAATAGCACTGGAGAAAAACGATACCATCGAAGGTCTCAAATGGATTGATGCCTTACTGAGTAGATATCCAAAAGATGCAGCAGCATGGGCATTTAAGGGAAGGCATGCCTTAGACAAAGGGGAATATGAGGAAGCTGAAGCTTTCCTAACTAAAGCCATAAAATTAAAGCCTACAGAACCCAATTATTATTTAAGCAGAGCATTGGCACATCATGCGCTTAACCGCTTCAGTCAAGCTTTAAGCGACTACGACCACATCATCAAGCTCATACCAGAGCACACCATTGCACACTACAACAGAGGTTTGCTACGTGCACAACTAGGCGATGACAACAAGGCCATTGAAGATTTTGAAATTGTCATAAAAAAAGCACCCAACAACACCCTTGCTTTATACAATTTGGCCATGTTACAAGAACAAACCGGCGATTATACCCACGCAATTGAGCACTATACCACCATCATAAATAGTTTCCCTAATTTCACTTATGGATACTTAGCGCGCGCAAGAATGAAACGCAAAATAGGCGATATTAAAGGTGCGAAAAAAGACGAAAGTTATGTAGCAAAAGCAAATCTAGACCTATATTACGACAAAAAGAAGAAAACGGATATCAAAAAAATCAGAAAATTCAGTGATTTAGACATAGAGAACTATCAGGACCTGGCAAAAGATGAGAGCAACTCCAAGGACGAGTTGTTACACGAATTGATTGGAAAAGTACAGAACTTGGAAACACAGAAAGAAATTCATCCACATTTTAAATACGCCCTCACTCAACCCTCTACGAAAGGTTATCAATCTGTAGCCTTCCTGCCAGAGATTGAAAAAATAAACCAAGCCCATTTATTTAATCAAAAAATATACTTTGCTGCATCAAACTCCATGCTCGGAAACACAAGCATGAGTGAGAATAATGGTTTAATAAATCCTACTAAAACTCCAGAAGAAAAATTATACAACTCCATCTTATTGTTATCAAACTATCAAGCAGAGAAAGCTCTAAAAGAAATAGAATCTGCCATACGCCTTGATTCATTATCCTACATTTTTCATATTCAGAAATCCTCTATATTAACGCATCAGGCAATTAGCGAGAACAAATCAAGTAATCTGACACATAGTCTACTTGAAGAGAAAAACTCAGACACACAAAAAGCATCAAGAATACAATACTACCACCAAGGAGCTATCCAATCGCTTAATAAAGCGATAGAACTGGAGCCCCAAAATGCCTATCTATACTACAATAGAGGATGCACTTACACCATGAAGGGAGACAGGATTAGTGCCATAAAAGATTTTGACAAAGCCATAAGCCTCTTCCCCCGATTTGCTGAAGCACATTACAATAGAGCTGTCATTCATTTACTAAATAATGAGCCAATAAAGGCCATACCTGACTTAAGCAAAGCCGGAGAGATGGGGCTTTACAAAGCCTATAATCTACTGAAACAAGCCACGAATTCCATAGAAACAAAGAAAAATGAGGAAAAATCTAAAGATTAGTCATTTTTTTCTTTGATAATTTTGTCATTTTAAAATATAGTCATATCTTTGCATCGCAAAACCAAAACGGGTAAGTGCTGTACGGCCAGCTCCCTTCGAATCCTCCAGGGCTTGACCGCAGCAAAGGTAGTTGGTTGTAGCGGCGCGATGCAGAAAGCTTGCCCACCCGCCTCTTTAGCTCAGTTGGCCAGAGCACGTGATTTGTAATCTCGGGGTCGTTGGTTCGAATCCGACAAGAGGCTCAAAAAGAAGGAAATTCCTTCTTTTTTTTTGTTTTCTATAAAATTGAAGGAGTTCGCTAACGACCTCCTTCAACACTATTCTTCAGACCAGCACTTCTTCATTCCTTCTGCCATTTTATTTTCTTGGGGATTATAACATGGCGTCCAAAATCTTGTCCCTTTCACATCACTGGGAAGGTATTCTTGTTTCACAAAATTACCAGGATAATCGTGTGGGTATTTATATCCATCACTATAACCCAATTCAGCCATTAACTCAGTAGGTGCATTTCGCAGATGGAGAGGAACAGACAGTGCACCAGTCTTTCTTACAAAATCCAAAGCCTTCCCAATTCCCTTGTAAGCAGAATTACTCTTAGGGGATGTGGCCAAATAAACTGTAGCCTCAGCCAATGGGATTCGCCCTTCGGGCCAACCAATCTTATGCACCGCATCAAATGCAGCATTTGCCAACAGCAACGCATTGGGATTTGCCAAACCTATATCTTCCGCTGCAGAAATAATCAAACGACGCGCTATAAATTCGGGCTTTTCGCCACCTTCAATCATTCGAGCTAACCAATATAAAGCCGCATCGGGGTTACTGCCGCGGATACTTTTTATAAAAGCAGAAATAATATCATAGTGCATCTCTCCACCTTTGTCATAAGATATGGGAGTGTCCTGCAAACGTTCATTGACCAAATCGTCAGTAATCACTAATTTTTCATCATCTGGAGTGGCTTTAACGATAATATCAAGAATATTCAACAATTTTCGTGCATCACCCCCACTCTGCCTAATCAATGCTGAAGAATCTTTTAATTCAATATCCCTAACGGATAGTTCTACATCTTCCGTTAAAGCTCTATCAATCAATTTCTTCAGATTATCTACAGTCAAACTTTTCAATACATATACCTGACAACGAGAAAGTAGTGGACGTATCACCTCAAACGATGGATTTTCTGTAGTGGCACCTATCAAGGTCACAATTCCTGTTTCAACGGCTGCCAGCAAAGAATCTTGCTGAGATTTACTGAAACGATGAATTTCATCGATAAAAAGAATCGGGCTGACACTTCCAAAGAAACGCGATTTATCAGCTTTTTCTATTACCTCACGAACATCTTTTACACCACTATTAACAGCACTTAATGTATAGAATGGCGCATTCAACTTATAAGAAATAATTTTTGCCAAGGTCGTTTTTCCAACCCCGGGAGGACCCCACAGAATAAACGAAGATAAATTTCCGGAATCTATCATTCTTCGCAAAGTGGCTCCCTCTCCGATCAAATGTTCCTGACCAATATACTCATCTAAGCTACGAGGGCGAAGTCGTTCGGCTAATGGTTTTGACATACATATACTTTTATTTCTATTCTTCTATTTCTGATAACTCAAGCCACCTCATGGAAGCGTCATCCAACAACTCAATCACAATAGGTAATCGTTTGCTCTTCTCCGTTAGCTCTTCTACCGACAAGGTTCCGGAGCAAAGAGATTCTTCTATATTCACTTTTTCTTTCTCCAATTCTTCAATCTTTATTTCCAGTTCTTCCAACTCCTTCTTCTCTTTAAAAGAAAGTTTCCTTTTATGAACCGAAACTCGTTCAAGAACCGGCTTTGCAGCTTTAGAGTTATTTGAATTTTCTTCTTCTAAATGTTCATCCTCCCAGGTTCTATATTGAGTATAATTACCAGGAAAATCCTTAACGAGACCGGCACCCCTAAAAACCAACAAATGATCTACCACCTTATCCATGAAATAACGATCATGGCTCACAATGATAACACACCCTTTAAAATCCATCAGATACTCTTCTAACACCTGGAGTGTTGCGATATCCAAATCATTGGTAGGTTCGTCAAGGACTAGAAAATTCGGATTCTTCATCAAGACCGTACAAAGATAAAGACGCCTACGTTCTCCTCCGCTTAATTTATAGATATAGTCCTGCTGACGAGATGGAGGGAATAAGAAGTGGTTTAGGAATTGCATGGCTGTCAATTTTTTACCACCACCCAAGTCAATGGTTTCTGCTATTTTTCGTACGGCATCAATCACTTTAGCCTGTGGGTCAAATTCCAGCCCCTCTTGGGAGTAATACCCAAATCTTACCGTTTCACCAATAGAGAATCTGCCACCATCCGGCTTGACTTCTCCTAACAACATCTTTATAAACGTAGATTTTCCAGTACCATTCCGCCCAACTATTCCCATTTTCTCATAACGAGAAAAATTATAGTAAAAGTCTTTTAGCAGTACTTTATCTCCATAGGCTTTCGATATATATTCCGCCTCAAAAATTTTACTGCCAATATAACTACTCTTAATATCCAAACGGGCCGCACGCTCTTCAATTCTACGATGAGCTTCTTTTTCCAAATCATAAAAAGAATTTACACGATAACGAGCTTTTCCACCACGCGCGCATGGCATCCTTCTTATCCAATCTAATTCTTTTCGATACAGATTGTTCGCCTTAGCTATATTAGCTGCAGTAACAGCAATTCTTTCCTCTCGCTTCTCAAGATAATACTCATAAGAACCTTGATAGGAATAAATTTTACAATCATCAATTTCTATGATCTTTGAGCAGACTCTATTTAAGAAATAACGGTCATGCGTCACCATCAGCAAAGCTTTGTTACTTCTTTGCAGGAATGTTTCCAACCATTCTATCATTTCTAAATCCAAATGGTTGGTAGGCTCATCAAGAATCAATAAATCGGGCTCTGAGAGCAACGCATTTGCCAGAGCTACACGTTTCAACTGACCACCCGACAAAGTCCCTATAGGCTGTAGAAAGTCAACAATATCCAATTTTGACAATATCTGCTTTGCCTTTTGCTCATAATCCCATGCTTCGCGAGCCTCCATTTCTTCAATCAATTCTGCAAGTCCGGGATTACCCTGTTCCTCCAGGCATCGCTCATAACGAGAAATCAACGCAGACAACTCACCAGCTTTCCAGAAACAAGCATCCAAAACAGACATCTCTGCTGGAAATTCGGGCAACTGCTCCAAATAGCCAATCCTTAAATCTCTCCTAAAAATAATTTGACCACTTTCGTAATCATCTTTCCCCATCAATATATTAAGGAGAGTAGACTTCCCGGCACCATTTCTGGCAATCAGGCCGACATGCTGTCCTTCAGCTATGGAAAAAGAGATATTTTCAAACAAGACCAAATCGCCAATTCGCTTTGTTAAGTCCTGGACATCTAAAAAGGGAGTATTTGCTGCCATAATTATCTGCGAATTTACAAAAAATCGAGCAATTACTCTTCATAGATAAAATAAAATGCTTAATTTTGCCTTGTGAAAGGAAGAATGCCTTTCGCTTGTTCCTTTCAAACAAATAACTTTGCCTTAGTTTTTGACAACTAAGGTTTGACAAAATCACACACCTTATTATATTTATATGGCACTCTTTACAAAAGAACAGCTTGTAAACAAGGATGAAAATGAATTGCGCGAAATCGCCAATACCCTACAGACACCTCACAAGAATAGTTCAATAAAAGAAGAACTAATCTATGATATCTTAGACGCTCAAGCGGAAAAAAGTGCAGAGCAAACCACTACTACCCCAAAAAGGAGGACACGCATAACAAAGAAAGGTGCTGATCACATTTGCTCTATTTCTGAAAACAGCCCCAATGCCGTGGCGGACACAGCACCCGAAACAGCACCTGCCAAGAAGAAAAGAGGTCGTCCTGCAAAAAGCGAGAAAGTAGAAATTGAATCTAATACAGAACCAGAATCAGTAAATCAGCAACAAAATGATAATGTAAATGTTCCTACTGAGGTAATCGAAGAACAAACAGATATTACCCAAGAAGAGCAATTACCTGATTTTATAGTTGACCAAATTAGAGAAAAAGAACTGACTTCGACGGAAGAAATGGCAGACCTCAACGAGGTTAAAGAAATTTTACAAGAAATAGAGACCAAACACGAAAATCTTAGCAACGAAGAGGAACTTAGGGACTTTATTATCGTTGAAGACATTCCCGTCATTAACGAAGAGACTTTCTTTTCTAATATTACAATCAATAGCCACAACACCACACCACGAGAAGAAGCTATCTCTGAAGAAACAGACCAGAGACCAAGCTCTTCCGGAAGCACAGCCATTGATGAATCACACCCTGTATTTGAACATACGCTGGAAGGGCGTGGCGTATTAGAACTTATGCCTGACGGATTTGGCTTTTTACGTTCATCAGACTACAACTACCTTACTTCTCCAGATGATATCTATGTAAGTCCCAATCAAATAAAGTCATATAGCCTCAAAACAGGCGACGTCGTTGAAGGAGATGTAAAAGTACCCAAAGATGGTGAGAAATTTTTCTCTCTAGTAAATATACACAGAATCAACGGACTACTTCCTTATGAAGTAAGGGATCGTGTGGCTTTTGAGCACTTAACCCCCTTATTCCCTGAAGAAAAGTTCAATCTCTGTTCAGGAAAGAACGATTCGCTTTCACGCCGTATCGTAGACTTATTTACACCAATAGGAAAAGGACAACGCGCGCTCATTGTAGCACAACCCAAGACAGGTAAGACGATGTTGATGAAAGAAATAGCAAACGCTATTGCAGAAAACCACCCCGACACTTACTTGATGATGCTACTTATTGATGAGCGACCTGAAGAAGTTACTGATATGGCTAGAACCGTACGTGCAGAAGTCATTGCTTCAACTTTTGATGAACCAGCTGCACGCCACGTAAAAATTGCCAACATTGTACTCGAAAAGGCCAAACGTATGGTAGAATGCGGCCATGACGTCGTTATTTTCCTTGACTCCATTACTCGATTGGCTCGTGCATACAATACTGTATCACCTGCTTCCGGAAAAGTATTATCCGGAGGTGTAGACGCAAATGCACTGCAAAAGCCCAAGCGTTTCTTCGGGGCAGCTCGAAATATTGAAGGAGGCGGTTCTCTCACCATTATTGCCACAGCTCTTATCGATACAGGCTCAAAAATGGACGAAGTTATCTTTGAAGAGTTTAAAGGAACAGGCAACATGGAACTACAACTGGATCGCTCCCTTAGCAACAAACGTATATTCCCTGCGGTCAATATCGTTGCTTCTAGTACACGTAGAGATGATTTGCTACAAGATTCCAACACGCTCAATCGCATGTGGATTCTTAGAAAATATATCTCAGAAATGACACCTATTGAAGCCATGAACGATGTAAAGAAACACATGGAATCAACATTGAACAACGAAGAATTTCTATTGTCCATGAATTCATAGTTATACCATAAAAAATCATTGACGAGGTCTTTTCATAAAGAAAGGGCCTCGTTATTTTTTATTTAATAGCATAAAGATATCATCATTAAATTCTTCTATACATGAATATATAAGGGTTTTGCGAGATTTTAATTAAGATTTCTTGGAATATTCAAATCTTTTAAGCAAATTTGCAAGAAGATTCTAATTTATTAAATCATACAGCTATGGAAAATAATAAAGCTTCTCTTTGTGGATTAAAGAGAGAAAACTTCCAAAAAGTTATCAATGGAAAAGAAACAGATTTGTATGTACTCACCAATGAAAATGGAATGGAAGTAGCCGTCACTAATTACGGCGGTTCATTAGTAGCCATCATGGTCCCTGACAAGAATGGTGTATACGCCAATGTTATTCAAGGCCATGATAATATTGATGATTGTGTAAACTCTCCTGAACCTTTCCTTTCCACATTGGTAGGACGCTATGGTAACCGTATTTGCCATGGTAAATTTACATTAAACGGGAAACAATATAACTTAGCTATCAATAATGGCCCCAACCACCTCCATGGTGGACCAACAGGCTTCCACGCCCGCGTTTGGGACGCAGAGCAAATATCAAACAAATGCCTCGTACTTCGCTATGTATCTGCATATTATGAAGAAGGTTTCCCTGGAGAACTAAAAATGACAGTGATGTATACACTGACTGATGACAATGAAATTGTTATTGACTACAAGGGAACCACGAACAAGAAGACCATCGTCAATATGACCAGCCATGGTTTCTTCTCGCTTACAGGTATTGCAAACCCAACTCCTTCGCAAGAAGACGTAATTTGCCAAATCAATGCAGATTTCTACGTTCCAATTGACGAAAACTGCATCCCTACAGGCGAAATTCTTCGCGTTAAGGGTACTCCATTTGATTTCACAGAACCTCACACTGTAGGTGAAAGAATCAATGCCGACCACGAACAGATTAAGAATGGCGCTGGCTATGACCACTGCTACGTACTAAACAAACGTGAACCAGGAGAATTGTCATTTGCTGCAAAGATTGTAGAGCCGGTGAGCGGTCGCTCAATGGAAGTATATACGACAGAGCCAGGTGTACAATTCTATAGCGACAACTGGGCTGATGGTTATAAAGGACAGCATGGTGCTACTTTTGGAAAACGCAGCGGACTCTGCTTCGAAGCACAGCACTTCCCCGATAGTCCTAATCGTGCACACTTCCCTAGTGTAGTGTTGAACCCAGGTGAAGTTTACACCCAGAAAACCATTTATAAGTTTGGTGTAGAAGAATAAACTTAACAAATTCATTCATAAACAATTAAAAACAAGAAAAAGACATGAGTCAGAAAACAAAACAATGGGGAGCCATTATCGTTATGATTGCGCTCTTCGCCATGATTGCCTTCGTGACCAACTTGTGTACACCAATGGCAACCATTATCAAGAACCAAGGCGAAATTTCCAACGTACTCGCTCAAATTGGTAACTATGGTAACTTTGTAGCTTATTTGGTTATGGGTATTCCTGCTGGTATGCTTATTGCTAAATTTGGCTACAAGAAAACTGCTCTTATCGGTTTGGCTGTAGGCGCTTTGGGTATCGGTATCCAATGGTTCAGCGGTCAATTGGACGCACAAGCGAACCTCGGTCTCGTGTTCACCGTTTATTTGATTGGTGCTTTCATTGCAGGTCTTTGCATGTGTATCCTCAACTGTGTTGTTAACCCCATGCTCAACCTCCTCGGTGGTGGCGGCAACTCTGGTAACCAATTGATTCAAATTGGTGGTGTATTCAACTCTTCAGCTGCGGTTGCTTGCTACATCCTCATGGGTGCACTTATCTCAGACGCAACTAAGGCTAAGATTGCTGATGCTACTCCTGCTCTTATGATTGCACTTGCGATCTTCGTTGTAGCATTCGTTGTTATCCTTTTCACTAAGATTGAAGAACCTGAACAAGCACCTGTTCGTGTAGACTTGATTAAGGGTGCAATGGGCCACCGTCACTTTGCTCTCGGTGCTTTGGCTATTTTCCTTTACATGGGAATCGAAGTTGGTGTGCCTAATGCTGTACAACAAATGTTGACATCTGCGCCCTACTCTATCCCAGCCGGCACAGTAGGTATGATTGTAGCCGTATATTGGGCCATGATGCTTGTAGGCCGTTTCGTTGGCGCATCTATCGGAGGAAAGGTGAGCGCACGTGCAATGATTACTACAGTTTCTACTGCAACATTGGCATTGGTACTCTTCGGTATGTATGCACCTGCTGATGTATTGGTAGAATTCCCTGGTGTTGATTGGGGTAAACTTGAAGTTATTTGGCAGCCCATCCCCGTTGGTATCTTCTCATTCCTTCTCGTAGGTCTCTGTACTTCTGTTATGTGGGGAGCCATCTTCAACATGGCGGTAGAAGGCCTTGGCAAGTACACAGCTATCGCATCCGGTATCTTTATGACCATGGTATTCGGTTGCGCTGTAATGATGGGTATCCAAGGTTGGGTAGCAGACTTGACTAACTACATGACTAGCTTCTGGGTAGTAGTATTCTGTGCTGCATACCTCCTCTTCTACGCACTCATCGGTAGCCGCGTAACAAAGCGTTCTGAATAATAATTTTTGGTGTTGGCAAATGGTTGCCAACACCTTTCTATAATAACAAATTATAAAAATAATAATATCATGAAATTGACAATTGATGACGTTCGCAGTCGCTTTATCAAGCACTTCGATGGTGAAACTGGTAGTGTATATGCTTCTCCCGGTCGTATCAACCTTATCGGTGAACACACTGACTATAACAATGGTTTTGTATTCCCAGGTGCAGTAGAGCAAGGTATGATTGCTGAAATCAAACCCAATGGTACTCGCAATGTACGCGCCTACTCTATCGACCTCAAGGACTACGTAGAATTCAATCTTGACGACGAACAAGGTCCTAAGGCTACATGGGCACGCTACATCTTCGGTGTGTGCCGCGAAATGATGGCTCTCGGTGTTCCTGTTGAAGGTTTCAACACAGCTTTTGCTGGTGATGTACCCCTCGGTGCTGGTATGT